>CAZLYT010000038.1:0-26325 GCA_964563515.1 uncultured Candidatus Competibacteraceae bacterium
TCCTCGCCGCCCAGTCGCGCTCGAGCACGGTGCGCACGGAGCCGTCCTGGTCCAGCCCGAGGGCCTGCATGCTCCAGGCGAGAGCACCCAACGCCGCCAGCAGGCCCGCCTCGTCCGGCGGATCGTGACCGGGCTTCAGCGCCTGGTAGCGTTCCCGTTCCCGGGCCAGCAGGTCACGGATGAAGCGGCCGAAGAGCGTGGCCCGGTTACCGGACAGTGCCGCCGGGCCGTCTTGCGTCCACAGCCACATCATCAGGTTCAGCAGATAGGGATTGCCGGCGAGCCTCAGCAGGCTTCGCCGGTCCTTGCGCGCCCGCCGCCAGGCTTCCTTTTGGGCGCCACTGGTCTTGGAGTAGACGTCGGGCTTGTCCCGCGGAATGTCGCCGGCGCTCCAGAACAAGGCCAGATCGGCACCGGCTCCTTGCCAGGCGCGGAAGGCATCCCACACCGGCTCGCCGCCGGCGAGGTGCCAGAACAGAGCCTCCCCGCTCGCCCTCCCCTGCTCACGATCGGAGGCTTCCAGGTAGCGGGTGACGAAGGCATGGATCCTGAGCGGGTCGAGGGGCTGGATGTTCAAGGTGTCCAGGTCCAGACCCAAGGGACCCCGGAAATCCCGCTCGCGACAGCTCACGACCAGGGTTTCGACGCCCTCCTCGTCCGCCAGCGTCTTGACCTGCGGCCCCTTCTCGCGGCGCTGATCCGTAGGCACCTCGTTCAGGGCATCGAGCAGGAAGAGCGCTCGACCCTGTGCCCGCAGGTTGTCCAGATAGGCCCCCAGCTCACCGAGCTCACGGGCAATGAAGGCCTCCAGCGGATCGCCCCACTCGGTCCAGCGGTTGAGGTGCACCAGCAGCGGAATGGGCGCCTCTGGGTCGGTCTGCGCGCGCCGCGCCTGGTCGGCGGCGATGCGCCAGAGAGAGAAGGTCTTGCCGGCGCCGGGCTCGCCGAGGAGCACCAGGCGTCGGGAGTACGACAGCGCGGTCACCACGTCGTCGACCGGCACGCCGGCTCCGCGAGCCTCCCGCGGCTCGCGCTCGTCGCGGTGCTGGAGCCGGCACGATACGGGTAGAAAAGCATCCGGTAGAATCGCCGCCAGCCCGGCGCGCGGCCGGTCTTCACCGGCAAGCGAGGTGTAGAGACGCTCCACCGCGGCGCTCTCCCGGCGGCGCAGCAGCGCCTGGAGATAGGCGAGCTCTGCCTCGCGCTGTGCGTCCACGGCCGGACCGGCGATCGAGGCGACACGACGCTCGAGGGATTTCCAGCCCTGCGTCTCGTTTTCCGTGAAATGGATGGGATTCAGGTCCACGACCAGGAAAGGCAGATCTACCGCCTCCACCTTGACCGGCACGATGGGGATGCCCTTCTGCAGGGCCCAGAGCAGCTCCTTCTCGACCCAAGGCCGGTCGTGTAGCGCCTCGCTGACCACGCAGAGAAGAAAAGGCGCCGCCTCGATGGCGGCCGGGATCTCCTTCACCCAACGCTCCCCGTGTTCGATGTCGGTGACGTCACGCCACGCGTCTACACCGCGCGCCTCGAGCCAGGCCTGAATGCGCTGTGCCCACTCCAGGCCCACACCCTCTCGGGCATAGCTGATGAAGACTCTGCTCATTGCTACTGCCACGGCGCCCTCCCGCGCCAACTGCCAACTCGGCTTCCGTTCTTGCAGCAGTGAAGCATGGGCCGCAAGAAGCGGCAACGCGGACACGTTTTGCGGCACCATTGGCGGCCAGCGGCTGTTGACCGAGGGCCAGAAATGAGCGCACAGCGCAAAGGCGGCGGAAAAGGGCGGGTTGGCCGAGCAAAGGTGGCAGACAAGTCAAAGCCCCCGGAACCGGAGCTGATCCCGGAGGACACCCCTTCGCTGCTGGGCAGACTGGCGAGCGTGGCCGGCGCGTTGACCTGGGAGGCCGTCGGGCTCGCCCAGCGCAGCGTCGGAGTGCCCTTCAGCACCGCCAAGGCCTTGCTGCTGCGGCCCGATCAGCTCAGCGGCATGAAGCCGGAGCGGCTGGCATTGCTGCAGGAGACCGGCGCCTACTTGAAGGACCTGCGGGAGGTGGCGGGGCTGACCCGCGACGAGCTGAGCGACGCGCTGGATCTGGATGACAGCACGGTGCTGGAAGCGGTGGAGAAAGGCACCGCCACCCTGTCCTTCGAGCTGATCCTGCGGCTGGCTGCCCTGCTCGCCCGCCACGATCCGGTGCCCTTCATCATCCGCACCACGCGCGCCTACAACCCGGCGCTATGGCAGCTGCTGATGGACTGGGGCATCGGGCGACTGCCGTTGCACTTCGAGCGCGAACGGCAATTCATCAATGTCTACCGGCGCTACGACATGGCGCGGGAGCTCTCGGACGAGGGCTTTGAGCGGGTGTTGGCCATGACCCAGTCGGCCTTCGACCTGGCACTGGCCTACGCCGCCGATGCGGAGGGACTGGGCTCGCGAGCGATAGCGAGCCCGCAGCAGAACAAAACCGGACCCAAGAGTCGCGCCGCGACCCGTTCCAGTGGGTCGCGGCCAGGTCGACGCAAGCCGTCGGCTACTTGACCAACCGGAGCTTCACGTAGGAGCCGGGAGCCTCCTCCAGCACTGGCAGCTCGGCGTCGCCGGGTACTCGCGCTGGCACCTTCTCTCCACCGAAGGGCTCGACCCACGCCTGCCAATCCAGCCACCAGGAGCCTTGGTTCTTGGTGGCAGTTTGGAACCAATCCGAGGAGTCCGAGGTTAGCTCGTCGTTGGTCCAGAAGCCGTACTTCTGCTTGTCCGGTGGGTTGATCACACCGGCGATGTGTCCGGAGCCCCCGAGCACGAATTTGACATCGCCGCTGACCCACTGGGTCCCGGCGTAGGTGGTGCGCCAAGGCGCAATGTGGTCTTCCAAGGTGGACAGGAAGTAGGCCGGTGTCTCGATCTTGCCGAGATCGATGGGCGTGTCGTTCAGCACGATCGCCCCGGGCTTCACCAGGTTGTTTTCCAGGTACATGTTGCGCAGGTAGAAGCTGTGCATCTGCGCCGGCATGCGGGTGGAATCGGAGTTCCAGTACAGCAGGTCGAAGGGGAACGGCTCCTTGCCGAGCAGGTAGTTGTTGATGAAGAACGACCAGATCAGGTCGTTGGCGCGCAGCATGTTGAAGGTGGTGGCCATCTCCGAGCCTTCTAGATAGCCGCGCGCATCCATGATCTTCTCCAGGGAGCTCACCTGGTCCTCGTCGATGAAGACTTCTAGCTCCCCTGGCGCGCTGAAATCCAGCAACGTCGTCAAGCAGGTGACGCTCTCGAAGCGGCGCTGGCGCTTGGCTGCCAGGTACGCCACCGTGGCCATCAGCAGGGTGCCGCCCAAGCAGTATCCCACCCCGTTCACCACTCGCTCGCCAGTGGCCTTTTCGATCCCATCCAGCGCCGCCAAGGTGCCCTCGGTGAGGTAGTCCTCGAAGTCCTTCTGCGCCAGGCGCTCGTCGGGATTCACCCAGGAAAGAACAAAAACGGAGTGACCTTGATCCACGGCCCACTTGATGAAGGAGTTCTTGGGCTGCAGATCCAGGATGTAGTACTTGTTGATCCAGGGCGGCACGATCAATAGGGGCCGCTGGTACACCTCGTCGGTGGACGGCTGGTACTGAATCAGCTGCGTCAGCTCGGTCTGGTAGACAACTTTGCCGGGGGTGGTTGCGACGTTTTCGCCGAGCTCGAAGGCCTCGAGGTCGGTCATCCGAATGGCCAGCTTGCCCTTCCCCCGCTCGAGATCGTCCAACAGGTTACTGAGGCCATCGAGGAGACTCTGGCCGCCGGTCTCGACCACCGTGCGAAGCACTTCGGGGTTGGTCAGCACGAAGTTGGTGGGCGACAAGGCGTCCACGAACTGGCGCATGAAGAAGTCGACCTTCCGCGACGTCTTGTCATCCAAGCCCTCCACTTCCCGCACCGTGGTGAGCACCCAACGGGCGGTCAGCAGATAGGCCTGTTTGATGAAGTCGAACAGGATGTTGTCCTGCCAGTCGTCGTGCTTGAAGCGGCGGTCGTCCTCAGTATCGGCCAGGGGGCCGCTCTTGGCGCCGTAGATCGCGAGCATGCTGTTCTGCCACAGCGCCAGATAATCCTGCCAGAGCCCCATCTGAGCGGCCACGACCTTCTCGGGCTGGATCATCAATTGGGTGGTCATATCCATGAAAGCGTTACCCAGACTGGTGATGTCCAGCGTGCCGAGCTTGCGGTTGGCCGCCTGCCGCTGCAGGCAATCCAGGATCAAGCGCCGGCTTTGGCCAGCGATCTTGGTGACCGTCATCGTGACATCAAGCGGATTCGGTAGGCTGACATTGGACATTGCACTTTCGCTCATCTAGGGGCTCCGGGCCCGTTCCCACTGCGCAGGACGTGCCATCCAGTAACAGATACCAGAGGACTTGAGTTCAGACGGGGCCCGGAACACGCGCTGACTCGGGATCTGGGCAGTGCGCTCGTGATCCGGGCCTGAAAGCTCGCGGACGGCTCCAAGCGGTACCGCCCGCCGCAGGGAATCCCTCGTCCCCTACTTGGTGTCAGAGATCCTGGTCATCATGTCCTTGAACTCCTCCAGCGCCTCGCTCATGCGACGCTGCAGGACTTCGAATGCCTCGGAGTTGGATTTGGCGACCATCTCCGCGAGCTCGCGCATGCGCTCCATCGAACGCTCCATGTTCTCCCGGGCCAATTCTGCTTGCTTAGAGGACATCTCTTGTGGATTGGTTGCCCCGGTTCCCATGAGCTGGCCGACCTTTGAGACCTCCTCCATGGCCTCTCGCATGATCTCGGCCTGGCGGCGGGCGACCGCCTGCATACCTTCCAGCGCGACCTTGTTGGCCTGGGAAATTGCTTCCATGTTTTTGCGTTGGCTGGTCATCAACCCGCTGACATCCAGGTTGGGCATGTTTGGAAACTTCATTTCCTTCATCATCTTTTCGATGTCGAACTCGGCGAAGGGATTGAGGACGTTCTTCTGTGCCATGACGGGTCTCCCGTGGTCAAAGGGATGCTGCGGCGCAGCAGGTGCCCTATTGTGGTGCGCTTTGCCCTAATTGTCAACGGCTTGGCGCGGCTTTGGCTGGTCGCAGAGGCCCTTGCAGAGGTCTTTCGGCAACCTTCTGCGACCATGCCACGACGATCGGCGGCCCGGCCGCCGACCACTCAGATGCGGACTTTTACGTAGCAGCCTGGCGCATCCTCCAGTGCCTGCAGCTGGCCGTCTCCGGGCTTGCGGGCGGGCACTTGAGTGCCGGACTTGGGCCTGACCCACTTGAACCAGTCCGGCCACCAGGAACCGGGGTTCTCCTTGGCACCGGATAGCCACTCGTGGGGGTCGGGGGGCAGCTTGCTGTTGGTCCAATAACCGTACTTGTTGGAGCCTTCTGGGTTGATCACACCGGCAATGTGCCCCGAGCCCCCCAGAACGAACTTGACCGAGCCGCCCACCAGCTGGGTGCCGGCATAAGTGGAGGTCCAGGGTGCGATGTGGTCGTCCTTGGTGGAGAGGAAATAGACCGGGGTCTTGATCTTGCTCAGGTCGATGGGCTCACCGAGCAATGTGATTCCACCGGGTTCGCGGAGTCGGTTGTGCTGGTACATGTTGCGTAAATAATAGCGGTGCATGCGTTTCGGCATGCGCGTGGAGTCCGAGTTCCAGAACAGCAGGTCGAACGGAAACGGGTCCTTACCGAGCAAATAATTGTTGATGGCGAACGACCAGATCAGATCGTTGGCGCGGAGCATGTTGAACACGCCCGCCATGTGGGTGCCTTCCAGGTAACCTTTCTCCTCCATGTGCTGATCGATGAGGTCCAGCTGCTCTTCGTCGATGAATACCGATAGCTCGCCGGGCTCCTCGAAATCGCTCATGCTGGTGAAGCAGGTGGCGCTCTTGATGCGGTCATCGCCTTTGGCGGCCATATAGGCCAGGGTACAGAGCAATAGCGTTCCCCCCAGGCAGTAGGACACCGCGTTCACATCGCGCTCTCCAGTGGCCTGCTGGATGGCGTCCAGTGCGGCGAGCGTGCCTTCGCTGAGGTAGTGCTCGAAGTCCTTGTCGGCGAGCCGCTCGTCGGGATTGACCCAGGACATCACAAAGACCGTGAAGCCCTTGTCCACCACCCATTTGATAAATGAGTTTTTGGGCCGCAGGTCGAGAATATAGAACTTGTTGATCCATGGCGGCACGATCAGAAGCGGTCGCTTGAATACCTCTTCCGTGGTCGGGTCGTATTGCAGCAACTGAAAGAGCTCGTTCTGGAACACGACCTTGCCCGGAGTGACCGCCACGTTCTTGCCCAGCTCGAACGCCTCCAGGTCAGTCATTTTGATGCGTAGCTGACCTTTGCCGCGATCCAGGTCACTCAGCATGTTGCGCAGGCCCCGCACCAGGTTCTCGCCCCCGGATTCAAGGGTCGCGTTGAGCACCCTGGGATTGGTCATGACGAAGTTGGTGGGCGCCATGGCGTCCACGAATTGCCGGGTGTAGAAATCCACTCGCTCGGCAGTTTTCGGGTCCAAGCCTTCGACGTCGCTGACGGAATCCTGAATGCTGCGGGCAGCGAGCAGGTAAGACTGCTTGATGAAGTCGAACACGGCGTTTTCCGCCCACTCGTCGTCTTTGAAACGCTTGTCACCCGTCTCCGGCTCGATCACCGGCGCCGCGGTTTGGCCCAGCATGCGACGGGACGTGGCATACCAAAGCTCAAGGTAGTTCTGCCAGAAGCTGGTCTGCGCCTCCATCATGCGTCGTGGGTCAGCCAGCATGTGGTGGGTCATTTCCAGGAACGACTTGGCAACGATTCCGGGATCCGGAATCTGGAAGGTATCCTGTCTCTGGCGCTCGATGAACGCCTGCACCAGCCGCTGGCTTTGCTCGGCGATCTCGGTAAAGTTCGCCACCACCTGTTGGGGATCTGGCGGGCTGATATCGGGTAGCCCGGAGCCCGGTTTGGGATCTGCCATGTGGGTTTTCCTGCCTATGCTGTGGAGCCATCGATCGAAAGTTTCTGGCAGTCGACCAGATCAGATCGGTGGCCGCGGGTGTGTGTCCGCGGCCTAAGGATTATGTTCGGCCTGCCCTGAACTAAAGCCACGCCCCCCAAGCGCGTCAAGGCCGGCGCCTCGCCTCCCCGGCGCTGTCCGAGCGCAACGGGCGTTTTGTCGCCAAGCCGCGGTGCCGAAACCGGCACCTCGAGCTCCACCGGCTCGGCGAATGCGCAGATTCCTGCTACTCCTTGATGTGCCGCCAACTCTGGTCGATGATTGTGGCCCGCAGCGGTGCCACGGCGTCGCGCAACTACCAAAACACACATCCATCAAAGGACTTGCAATGATGAACGGTGCCCATAAGACCCTCCTTGCGCTCGCCCTGGGCGCTAGTATCGGGGCAAGCTCGGCGGCGCTCGCAGCCGACCCGATCCGCATCGCCGTGGCCGGTCCGTTTACCGGTCCAGTGGCCCAGTACGGCGACATGCAGAAAATTGGCGCCCAGATGGCGGTCGAGCAGATCAACGCCGCTGGGGGCGTAGACGGTACCATGCTCGAGGCGGTGATGATGGACGACGTCTGTGAGCCCAAACAGGCGGTCGCCGTCGCCAACAAGGTGGTCAACGATGGCATCAAGTTCGTAGTGGGGCATTTGTGTTCCGGCTCCACCCAGCCCGCCTCCGAAATCTATGAGGACGAAGGCATCCTGATGGTGACGCCGGCTTCCACCAATCCCGCCATCACCGAGCGCGGCTTCGAAATGATCTTCCGCACCATCGGGTTGGACAGCCAGCAGGGACCGGTGGCGGGACGCTTTATCGCCGAGCAGATCAAGCCGGAGAAAATGGCGGTCATCCACGACAAGCAGCAGTACGGCCAGGGCATCGCCGAGGAAGTCAAGGCAACCGTTGAAGACGCCGGTATAGCGGTGGCGGTGTTCGAGGGAGTCAACTCTGGTCAGACCGACTTCTCCGCGCTCATCACCAAGCTCAAGTTGGCGGGCGTGGATTTCGTCTACTACGGCGGTTACCACCCGGAGCTCGGGTTGATCTTGCGCCAGTCGAAAGAGCAGGGCTTCGATGCCCGCTTCATGGGTCCGGAGGGCGTCGGCAATCAGGAGATTAGCGCCATCGCCGGTGAAGCATCTGAAGGTCTACTGGTCACCCTGCCGGCGGACTTTGCCTCCGATGAGGCCAACGCAGACCTGGTGCAGGCCTTCAAGGACAAAGGCCAGGATCCCAGCGGCCCCTTCGTCATGCCGAGCTACGCCGCGGTGAAGATACTCGCCGACACCATAGAAGCCACCGCTTCCACTGACCCGGAGACCATCGCCAGCGCGATGCGAGCCACCAGCTACGAGACCCCGATTGGCACCGTCGCCTTCAATGAGAAGGGCGATCTGGAAGAGTTCCAGTTCGTGGTCTACGAGTGGCACGCCGACGGCACCAAGACGGCCGTCCAATAACCCTCCTCTGCCACACCGGCCGGTCGTCGTGCCTCCTCCCACGAGGACCGCGGCGCCCGGCCGGTGGGGAAGTCGCTAGCCTGCGACTTCCCGGAACTCGGGAACGCCCATGTCAGAGTTCGAACTGCAATTTCTGCAGCAGGTCATCAACGGCCTGACCCTCGGCAGCATCTACGCGCTGATCGCCATCGGCTACACGATGGTCTACGGCATCATCGGAATGATCAACTTCGCCCACGGAGAGATCTACATGATCGCCGCCTATGTCGGCGTGATGGTGATCGTGGGGCTCGGGGTGCTGGGGGTGGCGGTCATCCCGCTGGTCCTGCTGCTGGCGTTGCTGGGCAGCATGGTGGTCACCAGCACCTACGGCTACGCTCTGGAGCGGGTCGCCTACCGGCCACTGCGCGGCAGCCCTCGGCTGGTCCCCCTGATCTCGGCCATCGGCATGTCCATCTTCCTGCAGAACTACGTGCAGCTGTCCCAGGGCGCACGCAACATCGCCATGCAGCCGCTGATCTCCGGCGGCTGGCGTTTTGGTCCCGAGCAGGGATTTCAGGTCTACCTGTCGTACATGCAGGTTCTGATCGCGGTGGCGACGGTAATCGCCATGACCGCCTTGACCCTGTTCATAAGCCGCTCGCGCCTGGGCCGTGCCTGCCGCGCGTGCTCCCAGGATCGGGGCATGACCAATCTGCTCGGGATCGACACCGACCGGGTGATTGCGGCCACCTTCGTCATCGGCGCCGCACTCGCCTCCGTCGCCGGCGTGTTGGTGGGTCTGTACTACGGCGTCGTGCAGCCCTACATGGGCTTCATTGCCGGCCTGAAGGCGTTCACCGCAGCCGTGCTGGGTGGCATCGGCAGCATACCGGGCGCCATGCTGGGCGGTGTGGTGCTGGGAATAACCGAGAGCTTTACCTCCGCCTATCTCAGCACCGAGTACAAGGACGTGGTGGCCTTTAGCTTGCTGGTGCTGATTCTGCTGTTTCGCCCCACCGGACTGCTGGGCAAACCCGACGTGGAGAAGGTGTAGTGAGGCTGCGCCTACCGGGCGCCGAAGACTTGCGGAATGCTTTGCTCGCGGCGGGGCTGACCGCGATCCTGGCCATTCCCATACTCGGGGTGAACATCCGGGTCGCGGGCATGCACACCAGTCTCGGTGCCGAGCTGCAGCCCGCGCTGTTGGCGATGGCGGCCGTGTTCGTGGCCAGAGCGCTACACGCACCGCTCGCCGGCCTGTTTTCCATGGCGGGCCAGATCCGCGTGCTGCCCTCGGCGGAGCGCATGGCGGTGTATCGGCGCCCGGTCCTGGTGGTGCTGGTCATCGTGGCGCTGATCTGGCCCTTCACCACCTCCCGCGGCTCCGTGGACATCGCCACGCTGGCGCTGATCTACGTGATGCTCGGCCTGGGCCTCAACATCGTGGTCGGTTTCGCCGGGCTGCTGGACCTGGGCTACGTGGCCTTCTACGCAGTAGGGGCCTACAGCTACGCGCTGCTAACAGAGTACTTCGGGCTGTCGTTCTGGGTATGTCTGCCCATCGGCGGAGCTATCGCTGCTCTGTTCGGATTCTTGCTGGGATTCCCGGTACTACGGCTGCGAGGGGACTATCTGGCCATCGTCACGCTAGGCTTTGGCGAGATCATCCGCCTGCTGCTGAACAACTGGGACTCCCTCACCGGCGGACCGGACGGAATCGGCAGCATCCCCAAGCCGACCCTATTCGGCCTGGAGTTCAATCGGCGCCCCAGCGAGGGGCAGGTGGCTTTCCACGATTTCTTCGGCATTCCCTACGACGGCGCCCAAAAGGTGATCTTTCTGTATCTGCTGGCGCTATTGCTGGTGCTGCTGACCCTGTATGTCATCAACCGCCTGATCCGCATGCCCGTGGGGCGCGCCTGGGAGGCGCTGCGGGAAGACGAAATCGCCGCGCGCTCACTCGGCCTCAATCCCACTGCCATCAAGCTATCCGCTTTCACCCTGGGGGCAAGCTTTGCCGGTTTCGCTGGCTGCTTCTTCGCCGCCCGCCAGGGCTTCATCAACCCCGAGTCCTTTACTTTCATCGAATCGGCGATCGTGCTGGCGATCGTGGTGCTGGGAGGCATGGGATCCCAAGTGGGCGTGATACTGGCGGCGGTGGCGCTCACCGTGCTGCCGGAGGTTGCGCGCCAGTTCGAGGAATACCGGATGCTGATCTTCGGGCTGGTAATGGTGCTGATGATGATCTGGCGACCCCAAGGATTGCTGCCCGCGCGCCGGGTCCGCGTGGAGCTCCCCTAGCTGGACGAGCCGATGGAAGCACTCCTGGAGGTCGACAAGCTGGGGATGCGCTTCGGCGGCCTAGTCGCAGTGGACGGTGTCACGATCGAGGTTCACCCCGGAGAAGTGGTTTCAATCATCGGGCCCAACGGCGCCGGCAAGACCACGGTTTTCAACTGCATCAGCGGCTTCTACCGCCCTACCGGGGGCACCATCCGCCTGCTTGGTGAGTCCATCGCTGGCCTGCCGAGCCACCAGGTGGCGCGCAAAGGCTTGGTGCGGACCTTCCAGAACGTTCGACTGTTTCGCAGCATGACGGTAGTGGAGAACTTGCTGGTAGCCCAGCATATCCGCACCGATACCAACCTGTTCTCGGGACTGGTCAAGCTGCCACGCTTCCGTCGCCTGGAGCACGAGGCGCTGGAACGCGCCGCCTTCTGGCTGGAAACGATGGGACTGCGCAAGTTGGCCAACCGCGAGGCGGGCTACTTGGCTTACGGCCAGCAACGACGCCTGGAGATCGCGCGCTGCATGGTGACGGGACCTCGCCTGCTGTTGCTGGACGAGCCGGCAGCGGGACTCAATCCCCGTGAAACCGCAGAGCTGGATGAGCTCATCGCGGAGCTGCGTGATCAGCATGGTGTTTCCGTGCTACTCATCGAGCACGACATGAAGCTGGTGATGGCCATATCGGATCGCATCGTGGTCATCGACCATGGCCGTCCCCTGGCCAGCGGAACGCCCGCTGAGATCCGCCAGGATGCTGCGGTCATCAAGGCCTATCTGGGAGTGCCTTGATGCTCGAGCTCTCCCATGTGCACACCCACTATGGTCCCGTGGAAGCGCTTCGCGGCGTCTCGCTAAAGGTCCAACGGGGCGAGATCGTGACCCTCATCGGCGCCAATGGTGCTGGCAAGACCACGCTGCTGATGACCGTGTGCGGTGATCCCCGGCCGACCGCTGGCACCATTCGCTTCGAGGGTCACGACATCACGGGTCTGCGCACATCGCAGATCATGCGCGGCGGGCTCTCCATCGTGCCCGAGGGGCGTCGCGTATTCCCGGGCCTCACGGTGGAGGAAAATCTCCACATGGGTGGCTTTTTCGAAGACGACGCCGGCCTGCGTCGCGGCTTGGACTATGCCTACGAGCTATTCCCCCGCTTGGCCGAGCGCCGACGACAACGCGGCGGCACCCTTTCCGGCGGTGAGCAGCAAATGCTGGCCATTGCCAGAGCGCTCATGAGCAAGCCGCAGCTGCTGTTGCTGGACGAGCCATCGCTGGGCCTGGCACCGCTGATCATCACCCAGATATTCGGCATCCTGGCGCAGATCCGGGAGGAAGGCGTGACCGTCTTCCTGGTGGAGCAGAATGCCCACCGGGCTCTACAGTTGGCTGACCGCGGCTACGTGTTGGAAAACGGCCGCATTGTGCTCTCCGATACGGGCGAGAACCTGCTGGTCAACGAGCAGGTGCGGCAAGCCTACCTGGGGAGCTGACAGCTCCGCCCATCAACTTCCGCCCATCTACTATCGTGGGCAGGACGTAGCACCACCAATCTGCGGCGGTGGTGAACGGTGTCGGCCCCGGGGCTGCGAGCGAAATCCAGGTCGATATCCAGAATCAGCTGGCCATCGATCTGCTGTAGCAGCCGTTCTCCACTGTCCCTGCCCGGAGGCCACTCCAACGCCCATTCCACGACGGCGACCTGTGATTGCGCGACCAGCGCCACCAGCTGGTTCCACTCGCGCTCACGGCTAGACGCATCGACGCTGAAATGCTTGAGGGAAAGCCCCAGCAACACCAGGCCATAGCGCCCCTGCGGGAGCTCGAACCGGTGGCTCTGAAAGCTGGTGCAGACGTGCTCTACCTGGCAGGGAACACCCCTCAGCTGGGAGGCGCGATAGGAGCGGATCAGCGGATCTACTACCAACACGCGCCGAGGCACCTGGCTCAGAAATCCGGTCACAGGCGTCTTGAAGCCACCGATCTCCACCACCTGCTCGCAGTGCTGCACGTGGTGGGCGGCGATCAGATAGCGTACCCGGGCCGCCTCGGTGAGCAGGTAGTTCATGTCCGGGTAGCTGTCGGGGTCGGCCAGCTCCCACGGCTCGGGCTGCGACATCGAAGGGGGCTCCGCAGGCTCGCGCCTGCCATTGGGTCGGCCTCGCCGGAGACGCCAACCGCATCGACTCGTGGCTGCGCCTAACGCGACACCGCCACGATGGCAACACAGCGGTTCAACGGCTCCGCCACCTCATCTCCCGTGGGCTCAGGCAGGGCGGCCTCGCCCTGGGCCACGATCTCGACCATGGCGCCCGCGACGCCGGCGGCCATCAGCGCCTGTGCCACCGATTCGGCCCGTCGGCGGGATAACTGCGCGTTGTAGATGGGTTCCCCGAGGCTGTCGGTAAACCCGACAATACGCACCTGCTGGGGTCGCTCGGTGACAATATCCCGCGCCGCCAGCAGCACCTTGCGTTGCGCCCCAGGGGTCAGGTGCTCGCTGTCCAGCAGGAAATGAATCTCCTGCAGCGACCGCTCCGCCGGCGGCATCTCCGAGCGCTCGGCGGCGGAAGCCTCTATGGCCGAGAATTCCCCCTCTGCGCCCGCGCCCACTGCGGCCAGCTCGGCGCTTGCCACGGTCGATGTCTCAACAGCCGTCGCCACCGTTGGCTGGACCTGGCGCTCCAGCACACTTTCCAGGCGCTGCTGCAGCAGCGCCGAGACCTGCTCCAGGGACACGCCGTCGGATGGGTCCTCGCGACTGCGTTCTGCCAAGGACTGTAACGATTCGCTCAGGCTCGACTGCGCGGATTGCATTAGCTCCGTCAAGCGCTCCAGGTCGAGCGTGGAACGCTCACGAGCCGCGCGCACCCGCCACAGCTCATAGCCGCCGACGCCCGCAATCGCCGCCACCACCAACAGTTTGGACGCAAGAAGGAAGCGCGTTCCATTCGCCATCGATACCCGACCCGTTTTCCCCGCCCGGCGCCGCATCCTGGCCTTGGCATCGGTTAGGGCCTGTTTTCCGTAGGTTAGGCAGCCAGGGCCGGATTGGCAACGGCACAACGTTCATGAGGTCTTGCGTCGTTGCTTGCGGGGAGCCAACCAGAACCATGTCAGCGCCATGACCTGCAGCATCAGCAACAAGGCGAAAGCCATGTTGTAGCCAGCCTGCGCGTAGCGCCCGGGCTGTTCGCCCGGGAACAAGCCCACCACCAGCCCCACGCCCCACTGGGCGGCAAAAGCACCGACGAAGACCAGCAAGTTGACCGCGGCATTGACCCGGCCAGCGAGGCGGGCATCGAAATGCTGGGACAGCACCGCGTAGGCCAGGATTCCGGTGGTGCCGAAGAAGCCAAACAGCATCCAGCGTGGCACCACCGGCCAGGAAGGCCCGAGCAACATCAGCACCTGAGCCACCATGAAGGCAACCATGCCTCCAACCGTAACAGCCAGCGGTGGCACGCCGACCCGCGACAGACGATAAGCCAGAGCGCCAAGGCTCAGAAAGCCCGCCACCATTGCGCACGCCATTAGCAGCAGCACGCCGGCGACTCCTCCCCTATCCAGCGCGGCCACGTCGTATAGCCAGGGCCCGGCCCACAAGCCCTGTACCGATAGCGACGTTGCTTGGGACACCGTCGTAAGCGGTGCCAGCCGCCAGAATAATGGATGGCGGAAGACCTTGATCACACCCTGTATCTGGCTGCGAAGGTCTTCCGTGGAGCGATGATCGGGCCGCTCCGGGACAACACCGTATATCAATGCCGCGGCAGCGAAGGTGACCACCGCCAAGCCCACGAACAGACCACGCCAATCGGTGACTCCGAGCAAGATCTCGACGGGAACGGTCGCGGTCAGCGCCCCCAGACCGCCGGCCGCCATGACCCAGCCGTTGATCATGGGTAGTTGGCTGCGAGGAAACCACAAGCTGAACGCCTTGAAGCTCGCCATCAGGCACGCCGACACCCCCAGCCCGATCAAGCCGCGTCCCAATAGCAGGTCCGACAAACCGGCACCGCGGGCGAACCACAGTGCCCCCGCCCCCGCAATCAGCAGCAGCACGGCCTCGACCCGGCGGGGACCGTAGCGATCCAGCAACACGCCAAGAGGCAGCTGAAATGCGGCAAAGGTCAGAAAGAAAGTGCTGGTCAGCAGTCCGAGATCGGAGGCTTGCAGGGAGAAGGCCCCGGTCAGATCGGATGAAATGACCGCGTTCACGGTTCGGTAGAGGTACGACAGGTAGTAGCCCGCGGCAAAGGGCACGAAAACCCTCGCCAGCCGACGCGCCCGCGCCAGCTCATTGTCGTGCATCGCTGCTCCTCCGCGGCCTGAACCCCGATGATTCTCGAATTTTGGACCAGCAGCGAGCAGTTGCGGCCAGGGGATACCGGCCCTACGCTCACGCCTCATGAAGCCCGTACGTTGCGCCTGGGTCGGCGCCGATGACCTGTACCGCCGCTACCACGACCAAGAGTGGGGTGTCCCCACCTTCGACGCGACCAAGTTGTTCGAGATGCTGATACTGGAGGGCGCCCAGGCCGGGCTCAGCTGGCGCACCATACTTAACAAGCGCGAGGGCTACCGTTCCGCCTTTGCCGGTTTCGACCCCGAACGCGTGGCTGCCTTCGATGACGACGACGTGGCCCGCCTGCTCGGCGACACCGGGATTGTCCGTAATCGCCTGAAGATTGCCGCGGCCATCGACAACGCCCGCACCGTGCTTCGGCTAGAGGCTGGCGGCCGCCCTCTGAGCGATCTGCTCTGGGATCACGTGGGGGGTGTGCCGGTGTTGAACCACTGGACCCGGCACAGCGGGGTGCCGGCTCGTACACCGACCTCCGATGCCATGAGCAAGACTCTGAAGGGGCTCGGTTTCCGCTTCGTGGGCTCCACCATCTGCTATGCCTTCATGCAGGCGGTGGGCATGGTCAACGACCACACCACGGACTGCTTCCGACACGCGGAGCTCGCACAATGGGCGCCGCCGCGCCGCTGAAGCCATGGTCAGGCCATGCCGCGCGCGGAGCTTCGATTGGGATCGCGATGAACCGTGCCATGGTGGACGCCCCATCGACCCGCCGCGCGGTCGGCAAACCAATGCCGCAGTGTCTCCCGCACCGTGGTAAACGCCAGCTGCTCCCAGGGCACCTCCGCTTCCCGATGCAGGGCCACCTCTAGACTTTCCTCACCGGCTAGGTACTCCGGAGCCGACAGCCTGGCCCGATAGTAGATGTGTACCTGGTTGACGTGAGGCACGCTGAACAGGGTGAATGGCGCCACCAGCTCAACCCGCGCGCCCGCCTCCTCCAGCGTCTCCCGCATCGCGCCGGCCTCGGCGGACTCTCCTAGCTCGAGAAATCCGGCCGGTAGCGTCCAGAACCCGCGCCGGGGCTCGATGGCACGCCGGCACAACAGCACTTGCCCCTCCCACTCCGGCACGCTGCCTACGACCATTCGCGGGTTCTGGTAGTGGATCACGCCACAGTCGGTGCACACATGCCGCTCCCGATTGTCCCCCTCAGGGACCGAGAGCGTGACCGGGCTACCGCACTGGGAGCAAAACTGCATGAAATTTTTCTCGCCTTCTAGGGTCCGGGTGCGGAAGCTCTTGCAGCTCCGACCAGCCTGAGCGGTGCCCGATGTGGCGGCCACCCCATCACGGCCTAACATTCGAGGTAGCTATGCGCACCAAAGCCGGATACGTGGGCATCCACAAGGATGCCTTTGGTGGGATGACCGAATTGGGGCGAATTATCCGCGACGCCTGGGTGTTCGGGATCATACCTGAATCCGAGACCTGTGCAGGCTGGGACGGCAACCGGCTACAGCAGCTCTATGATCAGGTGAATGCGGCCTGGAGCCGACATGGCATGCTGCCCTCGGCATTGCCAGACGATCTGCGCGCCCGCCACGCCAGAATCCATGGGGCGGCGATGGAGCAGGCGCGGGCAGCGGGATGGGATCCTGAGCTTGCTGTCGATGAGCGGTCTTGAATGCTCCACCGGGGCACCATTTTGGGGCTCGTGAATGGCCGGTCGCTACACCACCGAAGCCTTCATTCGCGGCACGCCCGTAATGCGCCTCGATTCCGCGCTACCAGCTTCCCTCTACAACCTTTGGCGACGAGTGCTACGCCGCGGTCGCGATCAGCACCTGTTCGCACCCCTGCGCGACATGCAGTATCTGGCCGTGCTGCAAGCGGACGAGGCGTTGTTCGTCGATGGAGCGGGAAGCTACCAGTTGGTGGACGGTAGCGGTGGCCGGCCCATCGTCGTGGCCTGGCGCCCAGCATCCCCTGGCAGTCGGCAATCGCTGACAGCCCCGGTGCGTTGCGAGATGCTGTTCTACCGCCCCGGTCTCGAGAGCACACAGCGTCGCCTCCTGGTCAGCCCGGAGCGGGCGTTGCGACGGCTGGAGCAGACCTCGAGGTCTTAGCCTAACCCGTCAGTGTCGCGAACACCGCGGGCAAGCGTTCTGGCAGCCGCTGTACATGGTCCACGATTGTGTAGCGATTGGCACCGAAGATGCGCGCCACATAGGCATCAGCGGCAGAGTCCAGGGTCAAGCAGAAGGTGTCGATGCCCCGTCTTGCCAGATCCTCGACGGCTTTGCGCGCGTCGTGGCGCAGATACTGGGGATCACGCTCATCGATATCCGCAGGCTCCCCATCCGAGATCAGAAGCACTAGCTTTTTCTGGGACGGCTGGCACTGGAGGTGCCAACCGGCATGGCGCAAGGCCGCACCCATGCGGGTGGAGAGGCCACCCCGCATTCCGGCGAGGCGAGCCTTGGCGCGGTCGCCGTAGGGCTCGTCGAAGTCCTTGAAGCGGTAGTACTGAACGTCGTGTCGGCCATCGGAGGCAAAGCCGTGCAGCGCAAATGGGTCGCCGATGGCGGCGATGGCCCAGGCCAATAGGCCGCTGGCATCCCGGGTCAGATCTAGCACGGTCTGGCCGGGTCCGTCGCTCTGCTCACGACGCACCGGCTCGTTGGTGGATTCCGACAGATCAAGGAGCAGCAGGACGGCGAGATCACGCAGGTGGCGGGTGATCCGGATATTAATCCGGGGGTTCGGCGCCATGCCTCGGCGAATGTCCACCATTGCTCGCACCGCCGCCTCCAGATCGATTTCTTCCCCGTCCTCGTAGCCGCGCCTGCGGACTACGCCCTGAGGCTGCAGCGCATCGATGTAATAGCGGATGCGACCGGCCAGTGGCCGCTGGCTCGCCAGCAGTGCGTCCATGACTGCGGGATCTCCGGGGGGCTGCCGCCGCTCGATCACCGCCGCCCAGTCGGGCCGGTAGAGCTGGGCCTGATAGTCCCACTCGTCATAGTGATAGGGATCCGATATGGGCTCTTTACCCTCCAGTTGATTGATGCTGACCCCTTCCGGATCGCCGTCTCTGAAGAACTCCGTGGGTAGCACCCAGATCTCCTGGGCGTCGTCGCCGGCGAGCTCGCAGTCGAGCTCGTTCACCATCTCCAGCACGCTGGCCTGGCGACGAGCCTGGCGCTGGCTGACCGGTACATATTCGGTGTCACCAGGACGATAGTCGCCCTCGACGAAGGTCCAAGAGAAGCGGTTGTCGTCCCGATACGGCACTGCCCATTGCTGCAGCGCCCGCAGCACCGGCAACGGATGCTCGGCGGCGATCCGCTGGCGCAACGCGATCCCGCCCGAAACTGCGATGGCGTTGTCATAAGGACGTTCCCCCAGGCTGCCCAAGAAGTCAGCAACGACTGCGGCCGTGGACTCGGGCAGCGCTTGTGTATCGGCCGCGAGCAGCGCCTGCGCCGCGGCGCGCATTTGGCGCAGGACCGGATCCGGTGGTTGCGATCGGTCTGCCTCGGCCTGCTCGCGCCAAAAATCAGTCCACAGCTTGGCGAGACCGGGGAAATCCTTGATGGCGAGGTATTCGATGCGAGCATCCTCGAACAGCTCGATAAACGGACGACAGTCTGCCGCGACCCCCTCGGTGCGCAATGGCGCCCGGGTGTGAACCATGTGGCTGGCACAGTGGGCGGCGGCCGCCCGATACAGCAGCGTCGCCGAAATGCCTTGAAAATCATCGAAGGCATCGGGCAAGTGGATCTGGTGCTCCGCGATGTATGGACGCAGCCCGTCACGGGTCTCGTAGTCCCCCGATGTCGGTCGCATGAAAAACGACCGCCCCCACAAGGCACGGAGGTAGAAATTGAGTCGCCGCTGGCTATCGACGAACAGTGTCCCCCGACGCTCTTTCTGCAGTACCGCCAATGATGCTTCCGTGCGCAGTCCGAAAAACGCCGCCAGACCTTCGAAGTCGCGCTGGTGCGCCTGCACGCCCCACATGGCCCAACGCCGCAAACCACCGAGAGTCAACTTTGAAAGCAGCTGGTCGAGGTTCTGCAGCATGGGGCGCAGCCCTCGCGGAGCCTTACCCGCAAGCTGGTGGACCAGCGCCAGATACTGGCGCAGGAGCTCGGCATCTCCGAGGCGACGCGCCGCCGTGGGGAGACTGCCAAGCACCAGGGTGATAACCGCGCCGGAAGTCAGCGAGGACAGGCGCATGCATGCGTGGACACAGTCCACCAACACGTCCTCACCCAGCTCCTTGACCACTGCAGGCATCTCCTGCAGGTAAGTTCGCACCAGGTCCTGCCCTCGCCCAAGGTCGGACAGTGCGGTCAATCCCTCCAGGTAGTTCTTCAGGCCCCGGGGTGACATGACGCGAGCGGCTTCGTGATAGCTGGATTCGAGCACCTCTCGGTGCTCGCCGCTGGCGTCGCTCAAATATTTGACGTAGTCCGTGAGGTCAACCGTCATGGCAGCGTGGCTCCGCGGGGGCCTTGCCGGGCGCGGTGGGGTCTCAGAAGTAGGTCCCTACAGCGGCGTCCAGAGTGTCGCGCATGTCGGGGTCATCGGTCAGCGGACGCACCAGGGCCATCCGGCAAGCAGCCTCCGGTTGGATGCCCTTGGCTATCAACTGGCCCGCGTACACCAACAGCCGGGTGGATATGCCCTCATCCAATCCGTGGCCCCGCAGGTTGCGAGAGCGCCCCGCAACCTGCACCAACTTGTGCGCAATGGCTGCATCGATGCCGGCTTCGTGGGCGACGATCTCGGTTTCCGCCGCCGCCTCCGGATAGTCGAAATCAAGGGCCCCGAAACGCTGCTTGGTGGACTGCTTGAGATCCTTGAGCAGGCTCTGGTAGCCGGGGTTATAAGAGATCACGAGCTGAAAGTCGGCATGCGCCGCCACCAGCTCGCCTTTCTTCTCTAGGGGCAAATTGCGGCGGTGATCGGTGAGCGGGTGGATGACGACGGTGGTGTCCTGGCGAGCCTCCACCACCTCGTCCAGATAGCAGATAGCGCCGATCCGCGCCGCCACGGTAAGCGGGCCGTCCTGCCAGCGAGTGCCGCTGGCATCCAGCAGGTAGCGACCCACCAGGTCCGAGGCGGTCATGTCCTCGTGGCAGGCAATGGTGACCAGGGGGCGCTCCAGACGCCAAGCCATGTATTCGACGAAGCGGGTCTTGCCGCAGCCGGTGGGTCCCTTGAGCATCACCGGCATGCGAGCCTGAAAAGCGGCATCGAAAAGCTCGACCTCATCCCCCACAGGCCGATAATAAGGTTCCTTTCGAACCTGGTACTGCTCGTCGTCGATCGCGCCCATTACTCCGCCTTCCACCGGCCAGTTCCTATTGGTAGTAATCACCAGGGCCCATCGGGCAAAGCCAACCCGGCCCGAGCTCAGGCCGTGGTGGGACCACGAAAGATCACCATCGACGTGCCCTGGCTCTGGGCGTAGTTGTCGTAGCCGATGAGCCGAACGTGATGGCCTGGATGCGCTTCATGACACGCCCGCGCCTCATCTAGGATTCGCTGCACGTCTTCCTCTCCGAACATGGGCAATTTCCACATGTACCAGTAGTGGCTAATCGCGTTCTCGGGCTCGGTGTGCTCGATGGCGGGATTCCATCCCTTGCCGACGATGTAGCCCACCTGCTTGCGGATTCGCTCCTGGTCCATCTTCGTCAGGTAGGAGAAGGTACCGAGCCGACGGCTCGACGGATCGCTCAAGCTGGACTGATAGTCCTGCATTTCGCTCATGGTGGCCTCCGATCTCTCGCTCTTATCTCATTGCATGGGGTAGCGATTGGCTTACCTGATCCTCAGCGGTGGGCCACATCGAGCTTGTCCACGGTATCGAACTCGAACTTGATCTCCTTCCAGGTCTCCATGGCGGCTTTCAGCTCGGGACTGTGCGCCGCCGCGGCGGTGAGGATCTCTTTGCCCTCCTTCTCGATCTCCCGACCCCCGTTGCGTGCCTCGACACAGGCTTCCAGAGCGACTCGATTGGCGGCGGCGCCAGCGGCGTTACCCCAAGGATGCCCCAAGGTACCACCACCGAACTGGAGCACCGCGTCGTCTCCGAAGATGGCGACCAGGGCCGGCATGTGCCACACATGAATGCCGCCGGAGGCCACTGCAAACACACCGGGCATGTAGCCCCAGTCCTGATCGAAGAAGATGCCGCGGGAGCGGTCCTCGGCGATGAAAGACTCCCGCAGCAGGTCGATCCAGCCGAGCGTGGCCTCACGGTCACCCTCGAGCTTGCCGACCACGGTGCCGGTATGCAGATGATCACCGCCCGACAACCGCAGTGCCTTGGCCAGCACGCGGAAGTGAATGCCGTGGCGGGGATGACGGTCGAGGACCGCGTGCATGGCCCGATGAATGTGAAGCAACATGCCGTTGTCGCGGCACCACTGAGCTAGCCCGGTGTTGGCGCAGAAGCCGCCCGTGAGGTAGTCGTGCATGATGATGGGGGCACCGATCCCCTTGGCATACTCGGCACGCTTGAACATCTCGTGTGGGGTCGGTGCGGTCACGTTTAGATAGTGACCCTTGCGCTCGCCGGTCTCAGCCTCCGCCTTGTGGATCGCCTCCATCACGAAGTCGTAGCGTTGCTTCCAATGCATGAAGGGTTGGCTATTGACGTTCTCGTCGTCCTTGGTGAAGTCCAACCCGCCGCGCAAGCACTCGTACACCGCCCGACCATAATTCTTCGCGGAGAGCCCGAGCTTCGGCTTGATGGTGCAGCCGAGCAGTGGACGTCCGTACTTGTCCATGATGTCCCGCTCGACCCGAATCCCGTGAGGGGGCCCATTGCAGGTCGTGATGAAGGCCACGGGGAAACGCACGTCCTCCAAGCGAAGTGCCCGCAGCGCCTTGAATCCGAAAACGTTTCCGACCAGCGATGTAAACACGTTCACCACTGACCCGGGCTCGAACAGATCCAGGGGGTAGGCGATGAAGGCGTAGAAGCATTCGTCGTCGCCGGGAACATCCTCGATGCGGTACGCGCGCCCTTTGTAGTGGTCGAGATCGGTGAGGAGATCGGTCCACACCGTGGTCCAGGTACCGGTGGAGGACTCGGCGGCCACCGCCGCTGCCGCTTCCTCCCGGGGAACGCCCGGTTGCGGCGTGACCTTGAAGCAGGCCAGGATATCGGTTTGGTTGGGCGCGTAATCAGGAGCCCAGTAGGTCTCCCGATACTCCTTGACGCCGGCCCGGAATGTCTTGACAGCCATCTTGTGGCTCCTCCTCATGTGATCGAAATGGACAGTTAGCTGCGGCCCTCGGGGGACTGGGCCTTGATTTTGGTGCTTAGTCTACCCATCGCCAAAATAAGGTTAACTATATGTTATTTATTTTTGCGATAAGATTTTTGTATATGCTTCTACTGACCGCTCCACTGGACTCCTTTTCGAACCAGGTGTCCAGGTAGCAGGCAAGCCCAAGGCAAGTACCAAAGGTCATCTTGAAACGCATTCGGTGCCATTTTCGGTCATCGTCGATACTTTCCACAGGAGCTGTGGATATCTCTGTGGATGGCGTGGGGCAATGGCCGTGGAACCCGCGCCGGATGTGCTCATGTGACAAATTGGTGACGAAATAGCCACAGAAACTAATATGTATGGAAATCAGTAGCTTAGAAAAATTGTAACTGGCCGGTAGTGCCCTCTTGACAGATGCCCTGCAGGTAGGTGTCAAAGTTCCGACAGCTGTGCACAAAATTGTGCAGGTGCAGCACGAGGGTGCCCGTAGGACTCAGGGTTGGCTGTCGCCCATCCGAGCGCTACCGTCCATCACTCAAACTTCTGACACTGCCCGGCTGCAGACGGAGAGTGCTCAGAGGCAAGCCCAGGAGGTGGCACCATGGCAGGGACTGGTGAGGACTGGCGCACGACGATGCGACGTCTGGCACGCTCGGTCCGTCCGGCGAGAGTTTTGTGCCTCGGCGATGAAGCCTTCGACGTGCTCTCCGAGACCGCTCTGCCGCTACTGCGCATGGACCCTGAGGAGGTGCTCCATCCGCCGGATGGGCTCGAGCGCTTCGATTTAGCGGTAGTAGCCGGTTTGCTGGAGCGGGTCACGCGACCCAAGGGCTCGGCAGTCGTGGCCAGATTGCGCGACATCCATGCCCGGCGACTGATGGTGAAAGTAGCGCTGGCGAACGACCCTGGTGAGGGTTGGACCAGAACCGAGATGTTGGGACTCGGGCTGAGAGAGGTCTTGCGGGTGCGCGCACCTGACCAGCCACTGGGCCTTTATCAGTTCAATGTCTACGACTACAAGCTCACCCCGGACTGGTTCAATGCCCGCAATTGGGCCCATCCCCATCTCTGGAAGCCGTAGCTCCCTGCAATCGCAGCTTCGACGCTTTGTCAACTCCCAGCCGGCGGGCGACTCTCATGTACAAGGCATGGAACATCGGCTCCAGGCCAACCAATGCGCAGTCGATGTGGATGTGGAAGGCGGCCCGCTGACCGTGATAGTCGATGGCGCTTCCAATCTGCTTGAAATTCAACCCTGATCGACTCAGCAAGCGGGCGAGCCTGGGCTCCATCATGGCGTAGACGTGCTGGCGGCCCGACCGCACCACCAGGGCAGTAGCACCGAGAAACAATGCCACGGAAATCAGTGGATAAGTGCGCCGCTCGTGCTCTCGACTGGAGAGCGCATCCACGTCACCCAACGGCGACTGCGCTTCACCGGTACGGCGTCTGAAAGATCTGTGCACCGCCAGCCTCGAAACCTCGCAAACACTTGCGCCAGTCACGATGCTTGGGTGCAACGGGCCCCTCCACAAGCTATCGCCGCAGTAAAGCTGCATCGGCAACTGCAGCTCACCGGCCAGCGGCGGCTCAACGACTCGGACGCACCCTGCGGTTCGACCGCTTTCCAGATGAGTTACCAGGCAGTGCTCGGATACTGAGTCGAACTCGTCGGTTTCCAAGCCACCTGGACAATCCTCTTCCCGCTCGTAGCCGAACTCACGGCAATAGACATCTCCTCGCACCAGGAATGCACGTTCCAGCAAATCCGGACGATCTGCGGGCACAATGTCGAAGTAGCGTTCGAAAGTCTGCGCCAGTGCCTCCGAGTTCATCGTGCCCGCTACCTATGAAGTAACGCTAGATGCCAGCTTGAAGAGGACGTCGAGATCAGGTTCGCCGTCGTCGTCAGGAACCGATCCATTTCCCACGACCGGTTCGTTCACACCGCGGCGACAATGGGCATGGTGCGGCGGCAGTCGCGCCACCTTCAGCTGCTTCGACCACTTTCAGGTCCGACCCAGGTGTTGATCGGCTCTACCGCCGAAGCGTCTGGCCTGGACCGACAGGGACTATATGGCCATATCCCAAAGCGTAACGATAGCTTGCGGCTACACTTGTTGTAGGTTTCGCACTACCGCGAAGTCGGCCGATTGCCACGCGCCGAGCCGTCCCGGAAGGAGGAGACAGTGATAGAGACAGCCCATGCGGACGACAGATTAACGATGAACACTGAGAAGGCGTTGAAGCTCCGGGTGGCGATGGAGGACCAGGCGGAGCTGATCCGGCGCGATGCCGCCACTGCCGGTGATCAGTGCCATACCCTGGAACGCCAGTACCTACTCGGATTGGCCGCCGGCCTGAAGCGAGCCGCCGCCATGTTGCAGGCGGCGGGTAGCGAGAAATCAAACCGCGATAGCCATAAGCCCGCGGCCTAGGGAAAGCCCCGACGCCGTGGCAGGGCCCCGGCGCGCTGGTGGCAAGGCGTGACGAGTTCGGTCGGGGCCATCGCGGATGAACTGGCTGAGAGACATGAGCAATCCTGGAGGTCGGATCCGCTACTGCGCCAGCACCGACACCAACTCAGCGTGGCCGAGCCGCTGTGCCAAAGCCAGCGCCGTAAGTCCATCAGGTGCCAAATCCCCGGGATCAGCCCCTCGGGCGAGCAAAGTCTCGGCCACTGCGCTACGACCGGCGTAGATTGCCGCCTTGAGCGGTGTCCAATTGCCTTGACCTCTCAAGTTCGGGTCTGCCCCGGCGTCTAGCAGCAACCGCACGATGTATATGTCACTGTTACGCACGGCCTGTAATAGCAGCGTGTCGCCATCAGGCGTTCTCTGATTGGAGTCACCGCCGTCCCCCAGGATCCGCCTCAGCCTTGCAGCCTCGTCGCCGAGAACTGCCAACAGAGCACCGGAGCTTTCACCCCAGGAAATGCTGACGTCGTCGCTCGACGCCGCCGATACCGGCTGTTGCGGCATCGAGCCGGTGTCACCCGAAGCACTCCACTGGTAGGCCAGGGCTTGAGCCTCAGCGACCATCGCCGGTGACATTCGCTCGGCCAGCGCATCCCGAGCCTCTCTGGCCTGCTGCAGTCCATGGGCGCCAGCCAAGTTGTAATACAGGTGCGCGCGCACGAAGTGTTGCGGTACGCCGAGGCCCTTTTCGTAGATCTCACCCAGCCGCAGCTGTGCCTCCGGGTCACCACGTTCAGCGGCGGTCTGCCACTCTTGGTAATTTTTCTGTATCTCCTCGGTCTCTCCGGCTACTTGACCGGAGGTCGCATCGGCTCTCTGCCCCGCGAAAACTTCGGTCGCAGACCAGGCATGAGTGGATCCCACCAGCAACAACGCGGCGAGCATACTGTCGCGCTTGTTCATGACCGATTCTCCCTCTCC
This sequence comes from uncultured Candidatus Competibacteraceae bacterium, assembly GCA_964563515.1. Lineage (GTDB taxonomy): Bacteria > Pseudomonadota > Gammaproteobacteria > Competibacterales > JAHEDQ01 > CAZLYT01. Next base: position 25,724 of record CAZLYT010000038.1, read on the forward strand.
TCTAGACTCGGTGCTTGCCCGCCGAGACCTGAGCCCAACGTGGCACCAGAGAAGCTCTGATCTAGGGCTTCCCTCGGTCTGGTACTCTAGCGCGGAGCTACGACCCGGGGGATCGAAATGAGCGATGGGACGGCGGTGCGCGCGAGGGGCAGTTGTCTCTGCGGGGCAGTGCGTTATTCCGTCCACGGCGCGCTGCGCCCGGTGTTCTGTTGTCATTGCGAGCAATGCCGCCGCACCAGCGGTCACTTCGTGGCCGCGACCGCGTCGCGGGCCTGCGATCTCGTCATAGAGCGCGATGACGGGCTGCGCTGGTATCAGTCCTCACCTAATGCTCGGCGGGGATTTTGCCAGCACTGTGGGTCGTCGCTGTTTTGGGAGCCCACGCCGCAAGCAGCGGATGCCCATATCAGCATCATGGCCGGCACCCTGGACGGCCCGACGGGCCTGCACACGGCCTGCCACATCTTTGTCGCCAACGCCGGCGACTATTACCTGATACCTGCCGACGCGCCCCAGTGCGCGGACGGCAGTTGGGAACAACAATTGTCGCGAGATTGAGCGCCGCGGCAGTAATCAGGCAATATTGCGCTGCACCACCCTGG
>CAZLYT010000039.1:0-6328 GCA_964563515.1 uncultured Candidatus Competibacteraceae bacterium
GGAATAATCACCGAGGCCATCCGCTGCAGCACCTCGGGTGCCTCCTTGGGCTCGTACTCCTTGTACATCTTGTCCAGCAAGGGAAGGCGATACTCCAAGGGATCGATGAGAACCACCTGGTGGCTGCGGGCGGTGCACTGGTTGAGGATGAAGCGGGCAGCCTTGATGCCTTGCCGCTCGGAACGCACGGAGCCGTAGAAGACGACGAGCTTGAGTGCCATGAAAGAGCTCTCCGAAAGGTGCCGCCCCGCCGCGACGGATCGGCGCTCAGGACAGGTTGAAGGACTTCTTCAGCAGCGCCTGTAGCTCGCCGACGATGCCACGCCGAAAGGCCAGCACGCAGACCACGAAGATGATGCCGATCACCACCGGCGCCGGAAGGTAGAGGCCGATGGGGCTCGCTGCCAAGTAGTTCTGCAGCGTCACCACGGTGGCGGCGCCCACCACCGGGCCCAGCAGCGTCCCCATGCCGCCCAGCAGGGTCATGAGCACCACCTCGCCGGACTGGTGCCAGTGGGCGTCGGTCAAAGAGGCTAGCTGCAGCACCACCGCCTTCATGGAACCGGCCAATCCGGCCAGAGACGTTGACAGTACCATCGCCAGTAGTTTATAGCGATCCACCGAGTAGCCCAGGGACACCGCCCGCGGCTCATTCTCTTTGATGGCCTTCAGCACTTGGCCAAAGGGAGAGTTGACGGTTCGGTGGATCAGGGCGAAGCCGAATACGAACACCGCCAGCACCACGTAGTAGAGCGTCAGGTCATTGCCCAGGTTGAGCCCCAGCAGGCTGCCTCGGGGAATCCCCTGCAAGCCATTCTCGCCGCCGGTGAACGGCGCCTGGATGAAGAAGAAGTAAACCATCTGCGCCAGCGCCAGGGTGATCATGGCGAAGTAGATGCCCTGACGGCGGATCGCCAGTAGCCCGAAGACCAGACCGAGCAGCCCAGCGGCCAGAGTGCCCGCCAACAGGCCGAGACCCGTGGGCCAGCCAGATACCTTCAGCAGGTGTCCGGTGCTATAGGCGGCCAGGCTGAAGAAAGCGGCGTGGCCGAAGGAGAGCAAGCCCGCGTAGCCGATCAACAGATTGAAGGCGCAGGCAAACAGTGCAAAGCAGAGCACCTTCATCAGAAACACGGGGTAGATCATGAATGGCGCCACCAGGCCGAATACCAGCAGCGAAGCGTAGAGGGCGAGCTCGTAGCGGGTGGACATCAGTGGGCCATCTCAGCGATCCCGGCCAAACAGACCAGCCGGCCGCACCAACAGCACGATGGCCATGATCAGAAAGATCACCGTGTTGGAAGCCTCGGGCCAGACCACTTTGGTCAGGCCTTCGATCAAGCCCAGGCCAAGTCCGGTGACGATGGACCCGAGGATGGAGCCCATGCCGCCGATCACCACCACGGCGAACACCACGATGATCAGGTCCGATCCCATCCTGGGGCTGACTTGAAAGATCGGCGCCGCCAGTACCCCGGCAAAGGCCGCCAGCCCCACACCCAGGCCGTAGGTCAAGGTGATCATCAGTGGCACGTTGACGCCGAAAGCCTGGAGCAGCTGGGGATTCTCGGTGCCGGCCCGCAGGTAGGCGCCGAGCTTGGTGCGCTCGATGATCAGCCAGCAGGCCAGGCACACCGCCACCGAGGCCACGATCACCCAAGCGCGATACTTGGGCAAGAACATGAAGCCCAGGTTGAGGGCGCCGCTCAACGATGGTGGCACCGCGTAGGGTTTGCCGGAGACGCCGAAGAGCTGCACGAACACGCCCTCGAAGATCAGCGCAATGCCGAAGGTGAGCAGCAACCCGTAGAGATGATCGACCCGGTACAGGCGCGACAGCATGGTGCGCTCGATCAACATCCCGATGGCGCCGATTACCAGCGGCGCCAGGATCAAAGCCCCCCAGTAGTTGATGCCGAAGTACCTCACACCGAACCAGGCGGCGAAAGCGCCCAGCATGTATTGGGCACCATGGGCGAAGTTGATGATGTTCAGCAGGCCGAAAATGATCGCCAGCCCCAGCGACAGCAACGCATAGAAGGAGCCGTTGATCAGACCGATCATCAGCTGGGCGAGCACGGCCGGCAGGGGAATGCTCAGTAAGTCCATCCACGGGCTCCGTCGAGGCAGTCGCGAGGGTGACCGGCGAAGAGCCGGTCGCCCTCAGGATCGGATCGCCGGCCTACTGCCGCACCAGCGGGCAAGTGCTCTCAGACAGGGGTTGGTAGGCCTCGTCACCGGGGATCACGCGCAGGATCTTGTAGTAGTCCCACTCGCCCTCGCTCTCGTCTGGCGACTTCACCTCCGCCAGGTACATGTCGTGGACCATACGTCCGTCCTCGCGCACCTTGCCGTTGCGAGCGAAGAAGTCCTCCACCGGGGTCTTCTTCATTTGCTCCGCCACCGTGGGGCCGTCGTCGGAGCCGGTCTCGTCGATGGCTTTGAAGTAGTGCATCAAAGCCGAGTAGATGCCGGCCTGCACCATGGTGGGTTGCTGTCCGGCCTTTTCCTGGAAGCGCTTGGACCAGGCTCGGGTCTCGTCGTCGTAGTCCCAGTAGAAGCCGGTGGTGAGCTGTAGCCCCTGGGCTACCTCGAGGCCGAGGCTGTGGACGTCGGTAATAAACACCAGCAAGCCTGCGAGCTTCTGCCCACCGGCGACCACGCCAAACTCGTGGGCCGCTTTGATGGCATTGGTGGTGTCGGCACCAGCATTGGCGAGGCCGATGATATCGGCGCCGGAGGCCTGGGCCTGAAGGATAAAGGATGAGAAGTCGCTGGCGGGGAAGGGATGCTTCACCCCACCTACTACCTCACCACCGTTGTCCAGGACCACTCTGGTGACGTCCTTCTCCAGGTTTGCGCCGAAGGCGTAGTCGGCGGTGAGGAAGAACCAGCTCTTGCCCCCCTCCTCCACGATGGCCTTGGCGGTGCCCTTGGCCAGGGCGACCGTGTCGTAGGTCCAGTGAAAGTTGGTGGGAAAACAGTCCTCATTCGTGATACGCGAGGACGCAGCACCGGAGATCAGCGTGATCTTCTCGTTGGCCCTGGCGATCTCCATGGTCGCCAGCGCGGCCGAGGTGGTCACCAGGTCCACGAATGCGTCGACCTTTTCCACGTCCACCCACTCGCGGGCGGTGTTGGCGGCGATGTCGGCTTTGTTCTGATGATCCGCCGAGAGCAGGACGATATCCTTGCCGCCGGCCTTGCCGCCGAAGTCGGCGATCGCCATCTCGGCGGCTGCGACCGAACCGGAGCCGGCCAGGTCGGAGTAGGTGCCGGAGAGATCCGTCAGCACGCCGATCTTGACGGCGTTATCGGAAATCTCGGCGTGGGCTACGCCAGCGGCCCCGAGCGCCGCCAGTACGGCGGTGGAAACGGCCTTACGAACTGATCTCATTGTCGACTCCATGTTGGTGGTTGGTAGTGACGCAATCCGACCACGCTCCCGAGGCGCATGAGCGACTGCCTTGCAAATTGCCTGCTGTCCCCGATTCGATACCCGGGTGCGGGAGCCCGGACACGAAGCCTTGGATTCTGCCATCAAAAATTACCCAGGTTATTGTTTGTAGAGCAGTAAATTGGCATCCCAAATTGTCCTTGGCCGTTACTTGTAGGAGCGACACACGCCGAGATGGGGCGCAACGCGCCCCATCTCTGGCCGTAGCGAGGACGGGCTCGCCATCGCGACTTGCGTCGCTCCTAAATCAGGAGCGCTGTTAGCTAGTCGACACCACGCGGCCGAAGGCTGACAGGAATCTCTCATCCAAATCCTCTCTACACGCCGAGCCGCTGGTGCAGCTCCTCCATCTTCCCCGGCAACTGCTCGCGAGGGATGGTGTCGACTACGCGTCCATGCTCGATCACGTAGTGACGATCCGCCAGCGGCGCGGCGAAGCGGAAGTTCTGCTCCACCAGGATCACGGTGTAGCCCCGCTTGCGCAGCGCCGCCAGCATGTCTCCCAATTGTTGCACGATCACCGGGGCCAGCCCTTCGGTCATCTCGTCCAGCAGCAGCAGATTGGCACCGGTGCGAAGAATTCTCGCCACTGCCAGCATCTGTTGCTCGCCTCCGGAAAGTCGCGAGCCGGGACTGCGCCGGCGTTCGGCGAGATTGGGAAACATGGCATAGAGCTCGTCCACCGACATGCCGCCAGAGCGCACCGTGGGCGGTAGGGTGAGATTCTCCTCCACGGACAGGCTGGCAAAGATGCCGCGCTCTTCCGGACAGTAGCCAACCCCCAGATGGGCGATGCGGTAGGGAGGCCAATCGATGATCTCTTGGCCGTTGACGTTGACGGAGCCGCTGCGGCTTCCGGTAAGCCCGAGCAGCGCGCGCAGGGTAGTGGTCTTGCCTGCGCCGTTGCGGCCGAGCAGGGTTACCAGCTCGCCGCGCCCCACGTCCAGGTCGATGCCATGGAGGATGTGCGATTCACCGTAGTGCGCATGCAGATTCCTGACGCGAAGCTGTTCGAAATCCGGCTTGAAGGCACTGGTCACGCGGGCGCCTCTACTTCAGACGCCTTGCCGATATAGGCCTCCAGCACCCGGGGATCCTGCGACACGGTCGCGTAGTCACCCTCGGCGAGCACGGCGCCGCGCGCGAGCACGGTGATCCTGTCCGCCAGCTTGGCGACCACGCTGAGATTGTGCTCGACCATCAGCACGGTGCGATCCTGGGACACCCGCTTGATCAGCTCGGCCACGTTCTCCACGTCTTCGTGCCCCATGCCCGCCGTGGGCTCGTCGAGCAGCATCAACTTGGGCTCCAACGCCATGGTGGTGGCGATCTCCAGCGCCCGATTGCGGCCGTAGGGCATCTCGACGGTTAAAGTGTCGCGGTACTCCTCCAACCCCACTGCCGCCAGCAGCGTCTCGGCGCGCTCGTGCAACTGGTGCAGCGAGCGCTGCGGGCGCCAGAAGTGAAACGAGCTGCCGAGCTTGCGTTGCAGTGCCACCCGCACGTTCTCGAGAGCAGTCATGTGCGGGAACACCGCCGAGATTTGGAACGAGCGCACCACGCCACGTCGGGCGATCTCCGCCGGTTTGGCCTTGGTGATGTCTCTGCCGTCGAAGACGATGCGGCCGCGGGTGGGCGTGAGGAACTTGGTCAGCAGGTTGAAGACGGTAGTCTTGCCGGCCCCATTGGGCCCGATGAGCGCATGAATCTGGCCTCGCTCCACGCGCAGGTCGACGTGATCGACGGCTACGAAGCCGCCGAACTCCTTGACCAGGTCGTGCGTTTCCAGCACGTGGTCAGCGCTCATGGAGCTCTCCGCGATTCACCCCTGGTCGGGGTCAAGAGTTTTGCAACCGGACCGGCAGGACCAACGCGCCGCGATGGGACGCGTTCCTGCCGAGTGCAGAATATCGCCTCGGGGCCGCGACGCAAGAGCAGCGGCGTCGGTTTGACTTTTGTCGCCAGGCGCGGCGATGACCTTGAGCCCGGTTTCCTGGAACCAGGGGTTCGTGCGTCGGCCGGAGCTCAGCAGGCCGGTCTCGCAATAGTCGCCATCCTGCTCGATCAGCGCCTGTTGCAGCACCGACCAGAGCGCGTTCTCCGTCACCCCGGGCCGGATAGCCTCACGCAGCCTACCAACCGCCACTTCCGTTGCCCGCAGGCTGGCCATCACACACTTGAGCTCCACCGCCGACTTGATGGCGCGGGCGCGTTCCACCGCCGCCTGGGCGTCGATCAGGCGAAAGCCCTCGGCGGCAAACGCCAATGCGGCACCGGCGTTGAGGCGCTCGACGCCGACGACGACATCGGTGCCCACCGCTTCCCGAATGGTGGCAGCCATGTCGGCAGCCCAAGCGCCTTCGCGCTCGGCAATGCGTTCACCGGCTGCGACGAAGCTTGCGGTGATCGCCGGGCGCACGTCGGTGAGGGTCTCGAACCCGTGGGCCAGATGCATGCACCCGGTGAACTCATAGAGCACCGCCTGATCCTCGGTCAGCAACAGATATTGGGGACGTACGTCGCGAAGGGGCGCGCAGCGCGCCCTGTTCTGGACCCGGAAAGGCCGGCGCGCTGCGCGCGCCATCGCCACTGACATGGCTCCTACAGCTGAATGCTGTTAGCTCCGCGACAGCGCGCGGCCGGAGGCTGGACGGAAGCTCCTACACCCAAATTGGGTTCGCTGTGCGAAGACGTGGCAGTTACAAACGTGTGCACGAACCGAAGAACAAAAATGCACCTTCCAGATTGGTGAGCGACGCCGAAAACCGCCCGCTGACCTGGTCCAGCGCGAACGCCCACCCATAACCCAGCTCCGCCCCCTGCAGCAGCAATTGTTGGTCGCTTCTTTCCATAGACTTGATCGGCGTCGTT
>CAZLYT010000040.1:0-13864 GCA_964563515.1 uncultured Candidatus Competibacteraceae bacterium
TTGCCCAGTCGCTCGAGAAAACGGCGCTGATTCAGGCTCTCGGCATCCCAGCGCGAACGGTCTCGTTCACGAGCTGACAGGCGCGATTCGATGGGCTGCGCCTCCGGCATGGCCACTTCCAACAGTGGCTGCGCCCCCAGCACTGGGGTGGGTGCGACCTCCACGTGGGCCAACGCGGCTTGCTCCGTCGGTGGTGCGGTTTGGGAATTGGATTGTAGCTTCCCGGTCAGCGCGTTGACTTGCTGCATGACAGCATCAAGCTTGGCCAGCGCCGCCTCGAGCGCCGCATCCCGCTCACGCGCTTGTGGTTTCGCTGCGTCGGCGGGCGCCGAAGCTTGCGTTACCGGCCCGTTGGTAGCCGGCTCGGGCGGTGTAACGGCATTTGGGGCCGGATCGTCGGATCCAACCCGGCGTACCCCGGAGACCCTCGGTGGGCTGTCACCGTACATGACGTTGCCGTGCTCATCGAGCCACTGGTAGAGGGCTCCAGCTGCGTGTGCGGCGGGAGGAACCGCAGCAACTAGAGTCAGGGCAAAAACAGCTATTGAAGCAACCGTGCGTACCATGGCCATCCTTCCTACCGGAGACGGGCGGCACAATGGCGGGGAACGGGAACGAGCGAACCAAAGGTCCACTGTGGATTCCGGCGATCCCGCTGTCGTAGAGCCATGTGACCCCTTAGACCGGTGATTTTGCGTCACCGCCTTTCGACGGTTTTGCCTTTTTCGGTAACTGCGGCATGTATCACCGCTGAAACAGTTTATCCCACCCTAATGGCCACCGAGAAGTGCCGCAGCATCGTTCAACCCGTTGGCCTTCCCGGTCGCCTATTGCGCAGACCAATCACACGCCCGACTTGCGGGGGTGTGGGCACATTCGAATGCAACCGCCAGAGCTGCGCCTGCTTCTCCTTGGCCTCCAGCGGAAAGGCGATGGCGCGTCGTGTCCCCATGGCCATATGCAGCGCCAGCAGCTCGTTGCTAGCGGCCACGAAGCCCTCACCAGCGTGATACATCATGTGAAAGAAGTGCACACGCTTTTCATCGTGCCCCAGCAGGTAGGTCTCGAAGCGCAGCGGATCACCGGCCACGAGCTCGCTCTCGTAGGTCACGTGGGACTCGACCACGAACACCGAGCAAGCCTTCTCCTTCAGGTAGTCCTGCCCCAGGCCCAGATAGTCGAGCAAGCGGTCGGTCGCATGGTCAAAAGCCAGCACATAGTAGGCCACGTTCATGTGACCGTTGTAGTCGACCCATTCAGGCCGCACGATTTCCTCATGCAGGCGCAGGGGTCCCGTTTCTGGGATCATCCAGCCGCCTCCTGTTGCCGTCTGGTTCCGCCCAAGTGATGGTAAAAGGAAGGGGCGGGCGCATGCCAGTTGTCGACGATCAACCGGAGCCGCGAGATCTGGACAACGGAACGCAACTTGCTGCCCGCGGCGGCTAGAAGACGGGCGAGAGACACCATGAGTGCAGCGATCCTGGTCACCGGCGGCGCCGGCTACATTGGCAGCCACACCTGTAAGGCACTGGCCGGGGCCGGCTTCTTGCCAGTGACCCTGGATAACCTGTCCGCTGGACACCGCTGGGCGGTGCGTTGGGGGCCGCTGGTGGAGGGCGATCTGGCAGATCGATCGCTGGTCGAGCGGGTCATACGCAAGCACGACATCCGCGGCGCGATGCACTTCGCGGCCTGGACCTACGTCGGTGAGTCGATGCAGGATCCCGGCAAGTACTTTCGCAACAATTTTTGTAATGCCCTCAACCTGCTGCAAGCCCTGGTGGCAACCCGAGTCGACTCCATTGTGTTCTCCTCCACCTGCGCCACCTACGGAATGCCACAGCAGCTACCGATACCCGAAGACGAGCCACAGATCCCGGTCAATCCCTACGGCGAGTCCAAGCTTTGCGTGGAGCGGGCCCTGCGCTGGTTCGAGCAGGCTCACGGCCTACGCTACGCGGCGCTGCGCTATTTCAATGCGGCGGGAGCCGATCCCGATGGCCGGCTCGGGGAAGAACACGACCCGGAAACCCACTTGATCCCTCTGGTAATGCAGGCGGCATTGGGAATTCGCGACTGGGTGGAGGTCTACGGTGCCGACTACGACACCCCTGATGGCACCGCCATCAGGGACTACATCCACGTTTGCGACCTTGCAGACGCCCACGTGCGAGCCCTGGATCGACTGCTGAAAGGGGGCGCAAGCCTGGCAGTGAACCTTGGTAGTGGGCGCGGTCACTCGGTGCGGGATGTCATCGATGCCGTCGCGCGCATCAGCGAACGGCCGGTCCCGGTACGCGAGTCTGCACGCCGCGCAGGTGACCCGCCCATCCTCGTGGCCGATCCCTCGCTAGCGTTGGGAGAGCTGGGCTGGTCGACTCTGCAGTCCGACCTTGCCCACATCGTTGCTAGCGCCTGGCACTGGCATTCAGTGGGGCGCCAGATGACGTAGTCGAGCCAAGGGCCGGCCCTCGACAGCCGAGAAGCTGAGAGGTGATTGCCCACAAACAAGAACCCCGGCGAAGGCCGGGGCAAACAAACTTAGGAGCCTCGAACTAGTCGCTCGAGCGTGTCCGATCATACACAGCGTTTGCAGCGGCGACGAGCCCGACCTCCTGGTGGACCGTTCTGCGAGGCGCGCGAAACGGTCCGGGCTTTTTTGGTGGTGCCAGATGAGTGCGCACGTTCAAGTCCAAAACCCGTTACTCCCAGTGCGTGCCCTGCTATTGCTGCTGCTGGCAGCGTTTCCGAGTGCAAAGTCCATTGCAGACACCGATCCGGTAGTGGTCATCCACGGCGCCATGGACAGATCCCTGGCGGAGCCACTGCTTGCGGGTTTTGCGCGTTCCCACCCGGACCTTCCCGTACGCTACGAAGAAATCGGCACTTACGACCTCTACCATAATTTTCTGGCGGACCTGGAAGCTGGACGAGCCACCGCCGATTTGCTTCTCAGCCCTGCGATGGACCTTCAATCCAAGCTCGCCAATGATGGTTACGCCCTGGCGCAGTCAATCAGGCGCGACGCCGACTACCCGGCCGACGCCGTATGGCGAAACGAGGCTTTCGCCTATTCGCTGGAGCCAGTGGTTATCGTCTACAACAAAACTTCGACCCGCCCCGACCAGATCCCCGACAGCCGATACCGCCTGCTAGAGCTCCTGAGCCAATATCCCGACGAATATCTGGGTCGAATCGGCATGTACGACCCGGAGCGTAGCGCCGCAGGGTATCTCTATCTCACACGGGACGCCGAGCAATCCCCGGTGGTCTGGGAGCTGTTGCAGCGGTTCGGGGCGGTTGACGTCAGGCTCTACGATCAGGCCCGTGAGATTCTGGCGGCGGTGGCAACCGGGGAGCTCCTGATCGGCTACAACCTGCCGGCCTCATATGCTCTCAAGTGGGCGGAGTTCAATCCTTCCATAGGCGTGCTGGTGCCCCAGGACTACGCCCTGGTCATCTATCGCATTGCACTCGTTCCACGAACGGCGCGGCATCCGGACCAGGCGGCGGCGTTCCTCGAGTTCCTGCTTTCCCTCGAGGGCCAGAGCATCCTCGCCGGGTCGTCCGGGCTGTTCCCGGTACACCCCAAAGCAGCCGGCGACGGGCAGCTACAGGGTTTGGCAGGCGCCTCCGATGGCCTACTGCGGCCAGCACGAATGGGGCCGGGACTGCTGGTCTACGTGGATCAACGCAAGCGTGAGAACTTCCTGCGTCGCGTTCGAAGTGCGCTGGGACAAGTACGCCCCCCTTAGGGCTATTCCGCCGACGGGAACACCACTCGTACCAGCAGGCCGCCGCTGTCCGCAGTGTGCAGCGATACCTCCCCGCCCAGTCTCTGCGCCACGTCACGCGCGATCGCAAGTCCAAGGCCGCTGCCTTCGACCCCGCTGACCGCTGCCCGATGGAAGCGCTCGAAAACCCGCTCGCGCTCCGCTTCGGGTATTCCGGGGCCATCGTCCTCCACCTCCAACACGGTCCGCTCCGGGCTGTTCTCCCGCCTCACCCGCACCGTCACAGTGGATCCTTCCGGGCAGTAGCGCAGGGCGTTGTCGATCAGGTTTGCCATCAGCTCGCCCAACATGACCGGGTCCCCCGTGAGGGGCGCCGAGTCGACGCCTTCATAGCCGAGGTCGATGCTCTTCACCAAGGCGGCCGGGACCAATTCCCGCGTGGCTTCGGCTGCCAACCGAGCCAGGTCCAGCGGCTCACGACGGACGGCAGCCGCATCGGAGGAGGCACGGGCCTGACTGAGTAGCTGCCGCGCCAGGCGGCTGGTCCGCCAGGTGACCGCCTGCAAACGTCCCACCGAGCGTCGTAGCTCGACCTCGTCGTGTTGCTGCAGCGCGAGATCCACCTGGGTATGCAGCGCCGCCAAGGGAGTGCGGAGCTGATGCGCGGCGTCGGAGATGAAGCGCTCCATGGCCTTGCGATTGCGTTCCAAACGGGCCATCAGGCTGTCGATGGCCCACACTAGATCGGAGACTTCTCGCGGCACTGGTACCTGGAGTGGACTGAGATCCGGTGGCGAGCGGCGGCGGATCTCGGCACCCAAACGCTCCAGGGGCACCAGGGCAAAGCGCACCCCCAACCAGGTAATGAGTGCCACCAGAACGATGAGGGACAGCAGTCTCCAGGCGGTGCCAAAGGCTAGTTCCCGTGCCAAGCGGTCGCGCTCGCCGCGGGTCTGAGCGACCTGAACGGTGAAGTGGCCGCTGAGCCCGCGGCCGGTCACCGGTCGCGCGAGCAAGCCTACTCGCACCACCTCTCCCCGGTACTCGGCATCGTAGAAAACAGGATCGTAGAAGTCTGCCCTGGGCCCGCCAGGTGGCGGAGGCAGGTCGGAATAGCCGGTGACGAAGACCTCACCTGGCCCTTGAATGCCGTAGAACACCCGGTCCTGAGACGGCGTGCGCAGCATCGCCAGGGCCACGTAGGGGATATCGACGTTCAACCGGTCACCCACCGCAACCACCCGATCCGCTATGGCCAAAGCAGACGCTGCGATGAGGCCGTCGTAAGCTTGGTCTGCAGCTCGGCGGGCGCCCCGATAGGCATCCAGCAGCAGTGCCGCGCTCACCAGCAACACCGGCACCAGCAGCCAGAACAATAACCGCCTGCGCAGTGACCATCCACCAGGAGCTTTCATGGCTGCAGCAGGTAGCCAAGGCCCCGAATGGTGCGGATCTCCAGCCCCGCTGGGCTCAGCTTCTTGCGCAGGCGTGATACGTATATCTCGATGGCGTTGGGGGTCGCATCGTCGTCGTAGGAGAAGAGCTTGGAGGCGATCTGATCCTTGCCGACCACGGTGCCGGCACTGGCGACCAGAATCTCCAGCAGGCATAGCTCGCGGCGTGGTAGATCCAACGGCCGCCCCTGCAGGGTTGCTCGCCTGGACTTGGTGTCCAGCACCAGGGGACCGCACTCCACGATGCCGGTGGCCCGACCCTGGCTGCGTCGCAGCAGTGCCCGCACGCGCGCCTCGAGCTCCGCCAACTCGAAGGGCTTGGTCAGATAGTCGTCAGCACCCAGATCGAGACCCTCGACTTTCTCCTCCACTGCGCTACGCGCGGTCATCACCAGTACCGGTGTCAGCGACTGCCGAGCGCGCAGTCGACGCAAGACCGCCAGTCCATCGAGACCCGGCAACGTCAGATCCAGCACCACCAGGTCGAACGCGTCGGTGCGCAACACGGAATCGGCTTGGGAGCCGTCGCAAACCCAATCCACCGCATAGTCGCTGCGCCGCAGCACTGCGGACAGACCTGTGGCCAGCTGACGGTCGTCCTCAACCAACAGAATTCTCAAGGATCAGCCACCCATCTCCGAAAACACGAAACACTGACAGGTTCGCGACAGCTCGTGCTCGTAGTGTAGGCGCCCGAGGGATCGGCTCGTCAGTCCTCCCGGTGGGCCGGCCGCCCCGTCACCCCCAAGCCGGGCTGGGCGCAACCTAGTAGGCCGTGGGCGTCAGGGTGGATGTCGGCGCGACGATACCACCGCTCCGCCCACCACCTAAGTACTAAGCTTGGGAGGTCCGATTGCGGCTCACGCGTCGCGATCGCGCAAGAATAGACGCTCGCGGCGCTCTAGCCCGCAATGATTGGGGGGGAGACAACCCGATGTCCGAAGACTTCGACAACGCAGCACTTCGTTACCACCGCTCGCCGGTTCCCGGGAAGCTGGCCGTGGTCACCACCAAGCCCATGGAAACCCCGCGTGACCTGGCACTGGCCTATTCGCCCGGCGTAGCGGTGGCTTGCGAGGCCATCGTGCAAGACCCGCAAGAAGCCTCGACGGTAACCGGTCGGCAAAACCTGGTCGGGGTGATCACCAATGGCACCGCGGTGCTGGGGCTGGGAGATATCGGCCCCCTGGCCTCGAAACCGGTCATGGAAGGCAAGGCCGCGCTGTTCAAGAAGTTTGCCGGTATCGACGTGTTCGACCTGGAGGTGGAGGAGAAGGATCCGCAGAAGTTCATCGAAACCATCGCCCGCTTGGAGCCCACCTTCGGCGGTATCAACCTGGAAGACATCAAGGCGCCCGAGTGCTTCGAGATCGAGCAGGGTTTGCGCGAGCGCATGCGCATCCCCGTGTTCCACGACGACCAGCACGGCACTGCCATCATCGCCTCGGCGGCGGTGCTGAACGGGTTGCGCGTGGTGGGCAAGCGCATCGAGGACGTGCGCCTGGTAGCCTCTGGCGGCGGCGCCGCCGCCCTGGCCTGCCTGAACCTGCTGGTAAGCATGGGGTTGCCACGCTCGCAGATCATCGTCACCGACCGTTTCGGGGTGGTCTACAAGGGCCGCGCAGAAGAGATGGACCCCTGGAAGGACGTCTACGCCATCGATACCGACGCCCGCACCCTAGCGGACGTGATTGAGGGCGCCGACATCTTCCTGGGTCTGTCCGCACCGCGGGTGTTGAAGCCCGACATGGTCGAGCGAATGGCGCAGAGCCCCATGATCCTGGCCCTTGCCAACCCAGTGCCGGAGATCATGCCCGATGAGGCCAAGGCCGTGCGCCCGGATGCCATCCTGGCCACCGGCCGGTCCGACTTCCCGAACCAAGTCAATAATGTGCTGTGCTTTCCCTACATTTTCCGGGGTGCATTGGATGTCGGCGCCAGCACCATCAATGAAGAGATGAAAGTGGCCTGTGTCCGTGCCATCGCCGACCTGGCCATGGCCGAAACCTCCGAGCTGGTGGCCAAGGCCTACGGCGATCAGAACCTGCGCTTCGGTCCCGAGTATCTGATCCCCAAGCCCTTCGACCCCCGCCTGCTGACCCAGATCGCCCCGGCGGTAGCCCGCACCGCCATGGAGACCGGCGTGGCCGCGCGGCCCATCGCCGACATGGACGCCTACGTCGACCAGCTCTCCGGTTTGGTGTACCGCACCCGATCGATGATGCGCCCGATCTTCGAGAAGGCCAAGCGCGCCCCCAAGCGCCTGGTCTATGCGGAAGGCGAGGAGCGCCGGGTCTTGCAGGCCGCGCAGCAGATCGTCGACGAGCACCTGGCGCAGCCGATCCTGGTAGGGCGGCCAGAGGTCATCGACCAGCGTATCGAGCAGCTCGGCCTGCGACTTCGACCCGGACGCGACTTCGATCTGGTCAACATCCTCGAGGACGAGCGCTACCGGGATTACTGGACTCACTACCACCAGATCGCGCGGCGGCACGGCGTATCGGTGCCGGAGGCACAAGCCACACTGCGCACCAGCCCCACGGTAGTCGGCGCCATGATGCTGCAGCGGGGCGATGCCGACGCCATGCTTTGCGGCACCGTTGGCCGCTTCTCCAGCCACTTGGAGCACGTGCGCGAGATCATCGGTACCCGCGAAGGCGTTCGCGACCTTTCCACGGTGGTCGCAGTGATCGTACCCACCGGGCCACTGTTCATCTGCGACACCCACATCACGCCGGACCCCAGTGTCGAGGAGATCGTCGAGATGGCCCAGCTCGCGGCCACCGAGGTAAGGGCCTTCGGCATCACTCCCAAGGTGGCGCTGCTATCTCGCTCCAACTTCGGCAGCCACGACAGTCCGGGCGCACTGAAGATGCGCGCGGCGATCGAGTTGCTGCACGAGCGGGCGCCCGACCTGGAGGCCGAGGGCGAGATGCAAGGCGACACGGCGCTCTCCGAGGAGCTGCGCCGGGGCGTGTTCGGGGAATCCCGACTCACCGGCGACGCCAATCTCCTGGTGATGCCCACGGGCGATGCGGCGCATATCGCCTACAGCCTGCTGAAGGTACTTGGTAGCGGCGTGGCGGTCGGGCCAATCCTGGTTGGGGCCGCCAAGCCGGTTCACGTGGTGACGCAGTCGGTGACGGTTCGGGGCCTGGTGAACATGAGCGCCATCACTGTCGCCCAGGCCCAGCTCGGCAGCAAGCGCCCATTCACTCTGTCCGCGCCAGAGTAGCCTGCCGGAGGACGCCGACCCGATGCACCCCCTGCCCCTGATCAGCAACAGCGACTGCCGCGCCGCCCGAGCGCTCGTGGACAGCAGTTGTCTGCGCTTCGAGGAGGGTTTCGATGACTTGGTCGGCGTCTTCGATGGCGGGCAGCTGTGCGCCTGCGGAGCACGCGCGGGGCGGGTGCTGAAGATGCTGGTAGTGGCACCGGAGCATCGGGGCACAGGACTACTGGCCCAGGTGGTGTCGGAGCTGATGCGGCGCGGCTGCGAGGCCGGTGTGAGTGGCTATTTCATCTACACCCGTCCCGCCACGGCGGCCGTGTTCGAGGGGCTCGCCTTCAAGCTCCTCGCTGCCACCGGTCGGGCGGTGCTGCTGGAGCACGGCAACGGCTTGCATCGCTACCTGAGCGAGCGGGCCTCAAAGCTCCGCGACGGGCGCAACGCCGCAGTGGTGGTGAACGCCGATCCGTTTACGGTCGGCCATCTGGCCCTGGTGGCGCAGGCGGCGACCCTGGCCGACACCGTCTATGTATTCGTGACCAGCGAGGGAGGATTCCAACTGCCCCTGGAGACTCGCCTCGAGCTAGCCGCTATTGCCACCGCCCACCTCACCAACGTGGTCGTCACCGATACCGGCCCCTACGTCCTGGGTCGGGCCACCTTCCCGGCCTATTTCCTGAACCAGGGCGAGGAGATCGACCTGGTCCGCATGGAGCTTGACGCCGAGCTATTCGGCAAGTGCCTGGCAGCGGCTTTTCAGATAGCCATCCGGGTCGTCGGCAGCGAGCCTACCGACCCGGTGAGCCGTCGCTATAACCAGTGCCTGCGACAACGGCTGACCGACTGGAATATCCAGCTGGTGGAGATCGAGCGCACCCGCTTGGGGGAACGCTGGGTGGACACCCGGCGCGCTCGACGGGCGCTCGCCGCCGGCGATCTGGCTGCCCTCGGCGGGCTCGTCCCCGAGGGTACGTTGCCCTGCCTTGGGGCAGCCACCACCAGCGTCGCAGCAACAACGGCACCGGGGACGAAGCGCGGCGTGTCAGCAGAGGAATGCCAATGACGATCAGACGAAGCGCGCAGGCTGGGACCTTACAGTCCAGCGATCTGATGGTCCACGTGGAGCCAGCCGACCAACTGATCCTGGAGATCGAGTCCACGGTGGACAAGCAATTCGGACACTTGATCCGGCATCGGGTCGACACGGTGCTGGGACGGCTTGGTGTGCAGCGTGGACGCGTGATGGTCGACGACCGCGGCGCCCTGGACTATGCCATCGATGCCCGGGTGGAGACCGCCCTGCGCCGGGCCATGGCCGAGTAGTGGGCAGCGCGAGGATCCGAGACTGACCAATGGCACAAGGTAGACTCCGCCGTTCACTGCTCTATGTTCCCGGCAACATGCCCTCGCTGCTGCAAAACATTCCAGCGTTTCGCTGCGACGTCTGCATCATCGACCTGGAAGACGCCGTGCCGCGCACCGAGAAGGACGCGGCCCGCTTGTTGACGCGGCGCTTTCTCGAGACCTATCGGGTGCGGGCCAAAGAGGTGTTCGTGCGCATCAACGGACTCGACACCCCCTACTATCGTGAAGATCTGGCTGCTGTGGTGCCGGCGCTCCCGGATGGGGTCCGGCTACCCAAGTGCGAAAGCCCCGCCATGATCAAGCGTCTCGACCAGGTGCTCACCGAATACGAAGAAATGATGGGCACCGAGGTCGGCCACTTCAAAGTCATCGCCTCGGTGGAAAGCGCCGAGGGCATTCTCAATGCCGAGCGCACCGCCCGCGCCTCGGATCGGCTGATCGGGCTCGGCTTCTCGGCGGAGGATTACACCGCCAGCCTGCTCATCGATCGCCCCAAGTCTGGCGATCACCTGCTGGTGCCACGGCAGCTGTTGTTGATGGCCTGCCGCGCCGCAGGCATTCAAGCCATCGATACGGTGTGGGCGGACATGTCGGACATGGACGGCTTCCGTGCCGAATGCGAGCACATCAAGGTTCTCGGCTTCGACGGTAAATCGCTGATCAACCCGCGCCAGATCGACGTAGTGCACGAGGTGTTCGCGCCCAAGGAGATCGAGATCGAATACGCCTTGCAGGTCGTGGATGCCATCACCAAGGCGCGAGAGCTTGGCACCGGCGTGGTATCCCTCGCGGGCAAGATGATCGACGCTCCGGTAGTGGCACGCGCCGTGCGGGTGCTGATGGCGGCCAAGTCCCAGGGCATGATCGACCAGGACATCGACGAAAGCGTCATCCACGGCGCTGGCCCGGAGGTTCCTGGTAGTGCCCAGAGGGCGACACCATGATCAGAAACAGCCTCGGCCGGGAGCTCCCACAGCAGATTTTCGGCCGTCAGCTACGGCCTTATCAGGGCCCCTTCAGCGCCCGACCCGAAGGTCGTGCTCAGGGCCGGCCGGTGCGTCGCGCCGCCCCCGGCGACCGCAAGCTGCTGGGCTCGCTGCGGGAGGCGATCGAGGCCTCAGGGCTGCGGGATGGCATGACCATCGGCACCCACCATCATCTGCGCAACGGCGACGTCCTGTTGAACGCGGTGGTAAAAACCATCGCCGAGATGGGCATCCGCGGCATCACCATCGCGGGCTCCTCGGTTCACCCGGTGCACGAGGCCTTGATCCCGTTCATCCGCGACGGGGTCATCAGCCGCATCGAGTGTGGCGTCAATGGCGCCATCAGCCGGATGGTGTCCACCGGCGAGCTGCAGATACCCATCATCACCCGAACCCACGGCGGCCGCGCCCGAGCCATGATGACCGGGGAGATCCAGGTCGACGTGGCCTTCGTCGCGGCGCCTACCTGCGACGCCTACGGAAACATCTGCGCTAGCAAAGGCCCTTCGGCCTGCGGCGTCGTCGGCTATGCCCATTCCGACGCCGACTTCGCGCGCTGCGTGGTGGCGGTCACCGACAACCTGGTGCCCTACCCGGCGCACCCCATTTCCATACCGCAGACCAAGGTCGACTGGGTGGTTCCGGTGGAATCCTTGGGAGACCCTTCAAAGATCGTCTCCACTACCACTCGGGTAACCACCGATCCACTGGGCCTTCAGATCGCCAAGTATGCGGCGGCTGTGGTGGAGGCCTCCGGCTTGCTCGAGAACGGCTTTTCCTTCCAGACCGGTGCCGGCGGCACGTCGCTAGCGGTGGCCGCCAACCTGCGGGACACGATGCGCTCCCGGGCCATCACCGGCTCCTTCGGCTGCGGCGGCATCACGGGCTATTTCGTGGACATGTTGGAGGAGGGGCTGCTGGAGGCGCTGTTCGACGTTCAGAGCTTCGATTTGAGAGCCGCTGCCTCGGCCGGCCGCAACGCCGCCCACATCGAGATGAGCGCAGATATGTATGCCAATCCATTCAACTCCGGCTGCGTGGTGAACAACCTGGACTGCGTGGTCCTCGGCGCCCGGGAGGTAGACGTGGACTTCAACGTCAATGTCAACACCGAGTCGGACGGGCGTCTCAGCGGCAACACCGGGGGCCACGCCGATACGGCAGCCGGTGCCAAGCTCGCCATCGTGGTGGCGCCCTCGATTCGAGCTCGGCTGCCCATCGTGCGCGACCAGGTGACCACGGTGTCCACCCCCGGCGAGACCATCGATGTGGTGGTCACCGAGCGCGGCGTGGCACTGAACCGGAAGTACCAGCACATCGGCTCCATCCTTCGTCGCCGCGGGGTTCCGGTGCAGGACATCGAGGCAATGCGCGACCAGGTCTATGGCATCACCGGAGTGCCGCGGCCGATCCGCTTCAGCGACCGTATCGTGGGCCTTATCGAGTATCGTGACGGCACCATCACCGATGTCGTGCGCCAGATTGCGAACTGAATTGCTGCGCACCCGCGACGCGCGCGAGACCAGCTTGCGCGCCGCGGTGAAACGCGGCACCAGCGTGGCGTTCTTGAGCACCGCCATTCCGGGGCCCGACAAAACGCCAGCGGGCAGCGCCGAGCTGTTCCATTGGGCGCTGCGTGCTCTCAGCGAGCTTCCCGGCCCCGTGGACTTGCTGGAGCGCGGCTGTGACGCGCTGGGCCACTTCGCAATCCTGAGCCTGCCCTGGCCCGCCCGTCGCATCAAGCTCGCCTGTATCGATCTGGAGGAGCGCTGCCCGCAAACCCGCCTGCTGGATCTGGACGTCTATGCGCCCTCCGGCAAGCAGCTAGGGCGCGGCGAGCTGGGGTTGCCCGCGCGCTCATGTCTCTTGTGCGCGCGTCCAGCCACCCAATGCATGCGCCTGCGCCGACATGACCTTCCAGCAGTCATCAACCATGCCCATCGACTGCTCCAAACCCGCTTTCACCCGCCCGCTGGCTGACGCGCTCGCGGACGGCCTCGCCGTGGAGCTCGACCTCACGCCGAAGCCGGGGCTGGTCGACCGTTGGGATAGTGGCTCTCACCACGACCTGAGTTACGACTCGATGCGGTGCTCGGTAGAGCTGCTGCGGACCTACTTCCAGGATTGCCAGCGAGCGCTTGTCGGCGCGGAACCGGTAGAGGCTTTGCGAGCATTGGGCGTTCGGGCGGAACAGCGGATGCTGCGTCTGTTCGGAACCAATACACACCGCGGCGCGATCTTTCTGGGCGGCTTGTTGCTAGCGGGAGCCTACACGGCTGAGGGCGGGCAAGTCGACAAGGTGCCCGCTGCCGTGTCTGCGGCCGCGGCCAGGTTGTTCGCCACCCGCCTGCCCGCGTGCACCGTGGGGGCCCAGGTGCGGGCGCGGTACCAAGCGGGCGGCATCGTGGACGAGGCCCTGCAGGGGCTGCCTTCCGTGTTTCAGGTTGCCCTGCCGGCGCTGCGTGAGTCCGTGCGCATGGGGCTCGAGCCGCGCTCCATGCTGTACCTGGCCATGGCTCGGCTGATGCGCGCAGTGGAAGACACCACCGCGCTGCGCCGCTGCGGGCCCGAGGGTCTGCGCATCCTGCGCGCCGATGGCTTACTGCTGGAATCGCTTGTGCTCGACAGGGAGAATTGCGAGTGCTTCCTGACCGCCGCCAATGACCGCTACCGCAGCCTGCGGCTGACCATGGGGGGTGTCGCGGACCTGCTGGGCATCAGCGTGGGCTGGAGCCTGTTCGCGCCCCAAGTGGGTGTTGCTGCGCCTTTGATCGCCTCAGAACCGATTGCCGAGTCCGGATAAGAATAATGACCCTGCCTCTGGCAGGGCGCTGTAACACGAGCAAACGAGCGGGAAGCAGGCTCGCAGGAGTGCCTCCGGCCGCGATTGGACTTCGCGTGAGGCATCGCGGCGGGACACGCACCCCTCTAACATCCCGAAGACCATTCTTTAGACCGGAATTATTTTTCGCCCAGATTTGGCGTTTCCAGCTACTTGTAGGAGTGACGTACGTCGCGAAGGGGCGCGCAGCGCGCCCTGTTCTGGCCCCGGAAAGGCCGGCGCGCTGCGCGCGCCATCGCCACTGACATGGCTCC
>CAZLYT010000041.1:0-23357 GCA_964563515.1 uncultured Candidatus Competibacteraceae bacterium
TGCAAGCTCTGCGGCATGTGCGCGGGTCCGTTTGCGGTGCGCTTCCACAAATCTTGTAGCTGATCCCGGTACTCGTAACCAACCCGTAGCCGGTCGTTGATACCAAGTGCTTGTCTCAAATCCTCGCGACTTCCGGCATCCCCCAGGACGGGCTCTCGCACCAGCCCGCATCTGCATCGAGCGCGCTTGAGAATTTCGGACACGACGCGTCGGCCCGGCGCAATTCCTCCCGGAGCACCGGCAGCGTCACAGTGCGGGCAAAACGCGCCAAGATGTACAGCCGATTCCTGACCACAGCCCGCACCGTCTCACCATCGACGCGATCTTTCGCTGGATCCAGCTTGGGCAGTTGGGACACGCGGCGCACCCGGTGCCAGCCTCAGCATTGAGAACAAGCGGATGTAGGCCCAGCCCAGATCGAACTCCCACCATTTGCTGGAGAGCCGAGCGGAGTGGGGGAAAGCGTGATGGTTGTTGTGCAGCTCCTCACCGCCGATGAGCAAACAAAATGGGCACACGATGCTGGCAGCGTCCGCGCACTCGTAGTTCCGGTAGCCCCAGAAGTGGCCAACGCCGTTGACCACGCCCGCGGCCCAGAACGGGATCCAAAGCATCTGCACCGCCCAGATTGGGATGCCGGCAAGGCCGAACAAGAACAGGTCGATGAACAACATCGAGGTGACCCCGATGTTGCGATAGGGGACGTATAGGTGACGCTCGATCCAATCGTCTGGCGTGCCTTGGCAGTAGCGATTCAGCGTCTCGGCGTCACGGGCGGCAATGGTGTAGAGTTCTGCCCCCTGCAGCAGCACCTTGCGTAAGCCAAGCACTTGCAGGCTGTGGGGATCGTCTTTGGTTTCGGTGCGGGCGTGGTGCTTGCGGTGCACCGCCACCCACTCCTTGGTGACCATGCCAGTGGTCAGCCACAGCCAGAAGCGAAAGCAATGGGCGAGCGCTGGATGCAGATCCACGGCACGGTGGGCCTGAGCCCGATGCAGATAGACGGTAACCGAGATGATAGTCAGGTGGGTGAGCAGGAGGGTTGCGACCACATAACCCCCTAGAGATAGACTGAGAAAGCCGTCGAACATGCTGGATTGATCTCGTTGAGCGCAAACCCCGTCACGATACGTCAGCCGACCGACGCAGTTCCATTCGACTGCACCCACCTGCCACCTAACCAACGCAGACCCTAGGGGAACTGATCACAATGGACGTGCTGATGCAGGCCAGCGGCGTGAGCAGGAGCTATGCGTCCACCACCGTGGTGCACGATGTGTCCTTCGATCTGCTTGCCGGTCAAATACTTGGTCTGCTCGGGCCCAACGGTGCCGGCAAGTCGACCACCATGCGGATGCTTACTGGAGAGCTCGCTCCCAGCGCCGGCACCGTGCGCATCTGCGGCGTAGACCTTCAGGAGCAACCCCGCCGGGCCAAGGCCCATCTTGGCTATCTGCCCGAGCTACCGCCTCTGCATCGCGAGCTCACAGTCGACGAATATTTGAGTTACTGTGCGGCGCTGCGTGGGGTTGCGCGCCGGGATCGAGGCAGCGCGGTACACCGCGCGCGCCGGCGTTGCGGGCTGACGCAGCATGGCGGCAAGCCCATCGGGCACCTGTCCAAGGGCTATCAGCAGCGCGTCGGCATTGCCCAGGCCATCGTGCACGACCCGCGCGTCGTGGTGTTGGACGAGCCCACGGTGGGATTGGATCCGAACCAGGTCAGAGAGATTCGCGAGCTGGTCAAGGAACTGGGACAAGACCGCGCGGTAATCATCTCCAGTCACATTCTGGCGGAGGTGCAAGCGAGCTGCACCCATGTGCGCATCCTCCACCATGGTCGCCTGGTGTTTGGTGCGGAGCTCAGTAGGCTGGATTCTGAGCTGGGTGCTCATGCGCTAATCGCCCGCTTCGGCGCGCCTCCGCGGCATCATGACCTGGCGGGGCTCACCGGCGTCAGCGCCGTGCAGCAGCTGGCCGACCATCGCTTTCGGCTCGGCTGCAGCGTTCCGGACCAGACAGCTCGGGCCTTGGTGCAAGCGGCCACGGCGGGCGGCTGGGATTTGCTGGAGCTGCACCCCGATCGCCGCAGCTTGGAGCATGTGTTCGTCGAGCTGACGATGCGCGAGGAACCCACCCGATGACCTCAGTACTCGCCATCGCGGGGCGCGATCTGCGCAGCCTCTTCGTCTCCCCGTTGGCATGGACTGTATTGGGGGTGGTGCAGTTCATCAATGCCTGGATGTTCTTGGTGCTGGTGGAAGAGTTCCTGTCCTTGCAGGCACGCGTCGTCGGCGCCAGCGGGCCCGTGGGGGTAACCGACCTGGTGGTGGTGCCAATGCTCCGGCTGGCCGCTGTGGTACTGGTGTTCGTAGCCCCGCTCCTGACCATGCGCTCCATCGCCGAAGAGCGCCGCAACGACACTCTGCCCCTACTGTTGACATCGCCGGTCAGCATCACCGAGATCGTGCTTGGCAAGTTCCTCGGCGTGCTGGTGTTTTTGTTGCTGAGCCTTAGCCTCACGGCGAGCATGCCACTATCGCTACAGCTGTGGACCAGCCTCGATGTGGGCAAGCTGGTGGCGGGTTTGCTGGGAGTTGGACTGTGTGCCGCCGTGTTTGCGGCCGTCGGGATCTTTACCTCGGCGCTGACGGCCCAACCGAGCGTGGCCGCCCTGGGCGCCATGGGCTTGCTGGGATTGACGTGGCTCATCGACGTGGGCGGTGGCGACCAAGCCGCGGTGCTACATCACTTGTCACTCTCGGCCCATCTGGACCAGCTCCTGCGCGGGGTTTTTAACAGCGGCGATCTGATTTACTTCGGCTGCCTCGTGATTGCCTTCATGGCGCTGACCATAAGTCGTCTCGACACCGAGCGCCGGCCAACCTGAGATGCAGACGATCCCCCGACGGAGATGGCGCGCGCTGCAGGAGCGGGCCGGGACCCTGCTAATCGGCGGGGCGCTATTGGCAATCCTGGGCCTCCTGTATTTGCTCGCCATACGCCATCCACTGCATTTCGACTGGACCCACGCCCAACGCAGTAGTTTGTCCACCGTCAGCCGCCAACTGCTGGACCGCATCGAGGACCCGATTCGCGTCAGTGCTTTTGCCCGCGATGACGTGGCCCGGCGGCGTCAAATCGAGCTTCTGGTGGATCGCTATCGGCGAGTGCGCCCCGACATAGATTTGCAGTACATCAATCCCGATCTGCGGCCAGACCAGGCGAGGGAGTTCGGCATTCGCGCGGAAGGGGAGCTCGTGGTCCAGGTGGGCGACACCTGGGAACGCGTAACAACGCTGACCGAGCAGGCCTTGTCCAATGCCCTGCTTCGTGCCGCCGGCGGGCGGCGCACGTTGGTGTTTCTTCGCGGCGACGGCCAACGGGCGGCGTTGGGTGGTGGCAGCTTCGAACTAGGTCGATTCGTGGATCAGCTGGCGAAGCAGGGTTACCAGATCGAGGAGCTGGATCCGGCGAGCGATGGGCTGCCGCCGCCGGGCGCGGCGGTGGTGGTGCTGGCGGATCCACCCGAGCCGGTTCTACCCGGCACGCTGCAGGCATTGCTGGACTATCTCGATGGCGGCGGCAACCTGCTTTGGTTGGGCCGACCCAGCACCCCGGATCAGCTACTACCCCTTGCCGAGAGCCTCGGGGTGAGCTTCTTGCCCGGCGTCGTTTTCGACCGCACCGCTGCTGTGGCGGGTTTCGACAACCCACTGTTCGCGGTGGCGCGCAGCTTCGCCAATCACCCCATTGCCGCCCAGATCCAGGGGCTTGCAGTGCTTCCTAGCAGCGCCGGAATCGATGCCGAGCCAGTGTCGGGGTGGAGTCCGGCGCCGCTGATGGCCACAGTTGAACGCTTGAGCTGGACCGAGACCGGCGCAGTCGACGACCACAGCGGCTATGACACAGCAAGCCGCGAACGCCCCGGCCCCATTGCGCTGGCAGTGGCACTGAGTCGTACCATGGGCGAGCGCACGCAGCGGGCAGTGGTGATCGGTGATGCAGATTTCCTGGCCAACAGTTACCTGGGATTGGGGGCAAATCTGGAGCTCGGGCTCAATGCGCTGTCATGGCTCAGTGGCGAGGACGATCTGGTCGCCATCAACCCCGCCGCCGCCCCCGATACCCGCTTGCCGATGTCAGATCCAGCGCTCAGCACTATCGGCGCGGTGTTCTTGCTGGCCATCCCGCTAGGACTGTGGACCGCAGGCTGGGGCATATGGTGGTGGCGTCGGCGCTAGCATGGGTTTGACCTCGGCACGGCGGCGCCTGCACGCCCTGCTGGGTGCCGTTTTGGCGGGCCTGATCGCTATGGTCTGGTTCGGCAGACACCAAGCTCCCGAGCAGCGTCCTGCGCTCACGGCCATCGACGGGTCAACGTTGGCAGTGCTCTCCGTTGAACGCCGCTCGGAGCCGCCGATCAGCTTGCAGCAACACGACGGCGAGTGGGAGCTGACCAGCCCCGACCGTCTCGAGGCTTCGTCACCCCAAGTGAGCGATCTGCTGGCGATATTCGCCGCTCCGGTCGTCGCCAGCTATCCACGAGCCAGCGTCGACACGGCGGAGCTGCAACTGGACCAGCCCCTGGCCGAGATTGCAACCGCAGGCGTGCGCATCCGTTTCGGTGCCCGCGGGCGCCCCGAGGGCTACCGCTACGTGGCCATCGATGAAGACGTGCACCTGATTTCCGATCGCCACTACGACACGGTGGCCGCACCGCTCGCCGATTTCGTCGGCACCAAACCGCTCCCGCTGGGCGATCTGGCCCGCATCGAGTGGGCCGACGACCTGGTCCTGGTAGCTAGCGACGACAGCGCACATTGGCTGCTGGTGGGCGCAACCGAAGTCACCGACGGCGACTACCTGGCGGCGGCCTGGCAGTCATTGCGTGCCCGCAGCGTGCATCCGCTCGACCCCGCCACGGCGCCCGGAGCTACAATGCTGGTGTGGCTCCGGGAGCGCTCGCGTCCAATCCAGTTCGAGCTGATTACCGCCCCAGACCAACCCCCGGTACTGCTGCGACGAGATCTGGCGCTGCTCTATGTGCTGGATGCCAACGCCGCGGGCCCGCTGCGTCCCGCGGGCACCGAGTAATCCCATGCCTGAGCTACCTGAGGTCGAAACCGCCCGCCGCGGCATCGAACCCTTGCTCACGGGTCGCACCGTCACCCGGGTGGTGGTGAGAAATCCTGCCCTGCGCTGGCCGGTGTCGCCAGAGCTGGTGCAGGCGCTTCCCGGCAGCCGCTTCCTGGCGGTGAGAAGACGCGCCAAATACCTGTTGCTGGACTCCGAGCGCGGCACCGTGATCCTGCATCTGGGGATGTCCGGCAGCCTGCGCATTCTGCCCTCGACAGTGGCCCCGCGGCTACACGATCACGTGGACATCGAGCTCGGCGACGGCGCCGTCCTGCGTTACACGGACCCGCGCCGGTTTGGTTGTCTGCTGTGGTCGCAGCACGATGCGTTGCGCCATCCACTGTTGCGCGCGCTGGGGCCAGAGCCGTTGGAATCGGCCTTCGACGGGAGCTACCTGCGAGCCGTAGCGCGCGGTCGACGCTCGGCGGTGAAGGCGCTGATCATGGATAGCCGGGTGGTGGTAGGGGTGGGAAACATCTACGCCAGCGAAGCACTGTTCCTGAGCGGCATCCATCCCACCCGCTCCAGTGGGCACATTTCCATTTCGCGTCTACAGCGGCTGGCGGCGGCGATCAGGGAGGTGCTAACAGACGCCATTGCGGCCGGAGGCACTACTCTGCGGGACTTCACCGACGAGTCCGGTCGCCCAGGATACTTCGCCACTCAGCTTCGGGTGTATGGGCGCGCCGGGCAGCCTTGCCCTCGGTGCGCCCATCCGCTACGCGTGTGCCGCCTGTTGCATCGGGCGAGCTACTATTGCGTGCGCTGCCAGCGCTGAGCGTTTCTTGGGGCCGCAGCGGCTGCCCTCGCTCCGAATTCAATACCAAGTTGGTTGCAGCCCACGGCGGCCACTCGGCCCATGTCCTACTCCGCGCTGAGTCGCCGGTACTTGGCGAGCAGCTGGTCCTGGGTCTCCTGCCAATCCGGATTGAGCGGGATGCAATCCACTGGACATACCTCACGACACTGAGGGGTATCGAAGTGGCCCACGCATTCGGTGCAGCGCTGGGGATCGATCTGGTAGTACTCCTCGCCCATGGAAATGGCTTCATTTGGACACTCGGGCTCACAGACGTCGCAGTTGATGCATTCGTCGGTGATCATCAATGCCATGGTCAAACACTCCCCGCAGGCTTCGCCAGCGTGCGCTTGGGATCGAATATAGCTGTTGGATAGCATGGCGAGCAGTCTGCTCACCTGCACGAGCGGCGACCACAGTACGCGAGCTGAGAACTTGGACAGTGCCCGGCGTCGATTTACTCCGAGACACCGAAACGGTCGGTGAGCGCCGCCCCGACGCTGGGGTGCACGAAGGCCGCCACGTCTCCCCCCAGCTTGGCAACCTCCCGCACGAGGCTCGAAGATATGAAGGTGTACTGCTCCGACGGGGTCAAAAAGACGGTCTCGATATCCGGCGCCAAGCGCCGGTTCATACCCGCCAGCTGGAACTCGTAGTCGAAATCCGAGACCGCCCGCAGACCACGTAGCACCACGTCCGCGCCCATCTCGCGGGCGAACTCGACCAGCAGGGAGTCGAAGCCTCGCACTTCTACGTTGGGCATGCTATCGAGCGCCAGTCGCGCCAGCCGCACGCGCTCGTCTACGTTGAAAAGAGATGATTTTCCGGGGTTGGTGGCCACCCCCACCACCACCCGGTGAAAAAACTTGGCGGCACGCTGCACCAGGTCGGAGTGCCCATTGGTGATGGGATCGAAGGATCCTGGATAGACGGCGACGATTTCCACTCCGAACCCTCAGCGCTTGCCCCACGGCGGCCCGATTATGGGCGCGCCCCCGGCGGCGAGCAACCGAGGCGCATCTCACTCCAGTCGCTGCAACAGTCGAAATCGCACCTCTCCGGCCGCGCCGGCACGCAGCTCCCGCAGCTCCGGCGGCAACTTTGCCGCGTCAAATGTCGGCTCGCTCTCCACATAGAGCAGCGCGTGCGGCGCCAGCCAGCTTCCAGCCACCAAAAGCCGCCCTACGGGCGCCAGCAGATCGCGGCCAAAAGGCGGATCCAGAAACACCAGGTCGAAAGGTTGCGGCGCTTGGCGCAGGAAGCGCCTGGCATCCTCAGCTCTAACCGAGACGCCGACCAGGGCCCACTCGGCGACCAAGGTCTCGAGCCTCGCCGCCAGCCGGCGATTGCGCTCCACCAAGACCACCTGGCTGGCTCCCCGCGAGGCCGCTTCCAAGCCGAGCGCCCCGCTGCCGGCAAACAGGTCCAGGCAACGCGTGCCGATCAGCCTGCCCTGCAACCAGTTGAATACGGTCTCGCGAACTCGGTCTGGCGTCGGCCGCAAGCCGGGAACCGCCAATACCGGCAACCGACGCCCGCGCAACCGGCCGCCGACAATGCGGACCCTGCCCGCAGCGCTCACTCGAGGATTGCGGCGGTGTCGACACCACCCTGCGCGGGGCTGGCTGGTGGTAGCATAGCCGCCGCCGGCGCGCGCTCGCCCGCAGCCTGGCACGGCGTCCTGATCAACGACTGCCACCGCCGAGGCATTGCGGTGCTTGGGCGAGCGTCACCATAGTTATTCCACAACACCGACTCCTAACAGCATGAGCATATTCCGCTTCAGGCGAAATCGGGACCAGCAGCCATCAGACGAATCCGCACCGGAGACTGGCGCGGACACGTCCCCCGCTGCCGAAGAAAAGGCAACGGAGGCGCCGCAGTCTGCCACGAAGTCCCAGCCCGAGGCCGCCGCGCAGCAGACCGTTGCCGATACTGCCGCTCCCGCGGCCGCCACCCAAGAGCCGGCCAAGGCGGCTTTGTTCGGGCGTTTGCGGCAGCGCCTGGCACGTACGCAGCGCAATCTGGTGGACGGCCTGGCCGACCTGTTTGCGGTGCAGCGCCGCATCGACGACCAGGTGCTGGAAGAGCTCGAGACACGACTGCTGATGGCGGACGTTGGCGTGGATGCCACCCAGGCCATCATCGGTCGTCTCAGCGAGCAGGTGTCGCGCCGAGAGCTGGCTGATCTCGACGCCCTGCTGGCCGCACTGCGGGGCGAGATGCTGCAGATACTCGAAGCAGTAGATCAACCGCTGCAGATTGACTCCGGGGCCAAGCCGTTCGTGATCTTGATGGTGGGTGTCAATGGTGTGGGCAAAACCACCACCATCGGCAAGCTGGCTCGGCGCTTTCGCGACCAGGGCCAGTCGGTCATGCTCGCCGCCGGAGACACCTTCCGGGCGGCGGCGGTGGAGCAGTTGCAGGCGTGGGGACAGCGCAACCAGGTGCCGGTGGTGTCGCAGGGTCAGGGCGCCGACTCCGCATCGGTCATCTACGATGCGGTGCAGGCAGCCGCGGCAAGGGGCTTCGATGTACTGATCGCCGATACCGCGGGACGCCTTCATACCAAAGCCAATCTCATGGAAGAGCTTCGCAAGATCAATCGGGTGGTGGCCAAGCTGCGACCAGGCGCTCCCCACGAGGTCATGCTGGTGGTGGACGCCAGCACCGGCCAAAATGCGTTGTCCCAGGCCGTACAGTTTCACCACGCGGTGCCGCTCACCGGCATCGCGCTTACCAAGCTCGATGGTACCGCCAAAGGCGGCATCATATTTGCGATTTCGCGCCGGCTGCGGATACCGATTCGCTTCATTGGCGTCGGTGAAGGCGTCGACGACCTACGACCCTTCAACGCCCAGGAGTTCGTCACCGCTCTACTCGACATCCGGTCGGGATCAGACGTTTCGCGGTAAGGAGCGGCCAGGCTCCGATGTTGCGCTTCGAGGGCGTCAGCAAATGCTACGACAATGGCCGCGAGGCCTTGAAGGAGGTGAGCTTCGAAGTTTCGACTGGCGAGTTGGCCTTCGTAACCGGCCATTCCGGAGCCGGCAAGAGCACCTTGATCAAGCTCACCGCCCTGGTGGAGCGGCCGAGCCGAGGTCGGGTATTGGTCGGCGGCATTGACCTGGCTTCACTGAGACGGCATCACGTGCCTTACCATCGCCGGCGGGTCGGCGTAGTGTTCCAGGATCATCGTCTGCTCACCGACCATACCGTCTTCGACAATGTTGCTTTGCCGCTTCGCGTATGTGGCGTCAGGGGCCGCGAAATCGGCCGGCGGGTGCGGGCCGCACTGGAAATGGTAGGCCTGCGCGGCCGCGAGCACAGCTTTCCCGATGGCCTCTCTGGGGGTGAGCAGCAACGGGTGGGAATCGCCCGTGCCGTGGTGCATCGACCTCCGCTGGTGCTGGCCGACGAACCCACCGGGAACTTGGATCCACAGCTGTCCATTGACGTCATGCATTTGCTCGAGGCTTTCAATCGAATCGGTACCACGGTAATCGTCGCCACCCACGACCTGGGATTGATCCGCCGACTGCCGCATCGTGTTCTGGAACTGCGCCAAGGCGTACTGGTGTGAAGCTTACCCGCGACAAAGCTGTCGGCTTGCGTGGATCGTCTTCGCTGGATGGACTGCGGCAGTGGCCAGCCACCATGGCCAGGAGCTGCCGCGACAGTTTGTGGCGATTGGCGCGGGCGCCAGCGGCAACGTTGATGACTCTCACCACCATCGGCTTGGCGTTGGCTTTGCCAGCGGCGCTGTTCACATTGCTTGACAATGCCGAGAGCCTGGGGTCCCAGTGGTCGGGACGGGCCGGGATGTCCGTATTCTTGGAGGCCGATGCCGACTCCGCGGTCGCGGAAGCGCTGGCCCAGCAGTTGCGGCGGCGGCCAGAGGTTGGTGTCGTGTCAGTGATCAATCCCGAAGCGGCGCTGGCCGAGTTCCGAGCACAGTCCGACTTTGGACCAGCCCTCGATGCACTTACGGCGAATCCGCTCCCCTTCGTCTTGGCTGTGAGCGCGACGGCGGCGGCCGGCGACGCTTTGGTGGCACTGGCGGCCCAGCTCGAAGCCCAACCCGGCGTGGACATGGCTCGATTGGACGTGGAGTGGGTACTGCGGTTACAGGCCATCGTCGATCTATTGCGCGGCGGCGTGCTGGTGGTAGGTGCGCTGCTGGGACTGACAGTGCTGCTGGTGGTCGGTAATACGGTGCGGCTGGAGATCGAGAATCGCCGTGACGAGATCCTGATCACCAAGCTGGTGGGAGCAACCGACGCCTTCGTCCGCCGCCCCTTCGTGTTGGAGGGGCTGTGGATTGGATTGGCGGGGGGGCTACTGGGCTGGATCGCGGTCGAAGTCGCGCTGCACAGCCTGCACGGTGAGGTGGCCCAGCTGGTGCAGCTATACGGAGACGATTTCAGCCTTGCCGGTCCCGGGTTCGGTGGCTTCCTCGACCTGCTGAGTGCCGGCGGAATGCTGGGCGTACTGGGCGCCTGGCTGGCGGTGGCGCAACGGCTGCGCGCCATCGAGCCAAGCTGAGCGGCGCACTCGAAATGTCCCCGGTTCAGGTGCTACTCCTGCTCCGGGAATAGCGAACTTTGCCAGTGCTTAGCACTCTTAGTCCCTGATTGCTAACATTGCGGCTTCAATCGATGGGGGATCACGCACTTATGACTCACGCGCTCGTTGCTGCGCATGGACAGTTTCCCGCGCCGACCGACAGTCTCGACGCCTACATCCAGGCGGTGAACTCGATTCCAGTGCTCGCGGCCGAGGAAGAACACGAGCTGGCCCATCGCCTCAGAGATGAGGCGGATTTGGCTGCCGCTCGGCAGTTAGTGCTGTCACATCTGCGCTTTGTCGTGCACGTGGCCCGCGGCTATACGGGTTATGGGCTGCCACTTGGAGATCTCATTCAGGAAGGCAACATTGGCCTGATGAAGGCGGTCAAGCGTTTCGACCCCGAGCAGAATGTTCGGCTGGTTTCTTTCGCCGTGCACTGGATACGAGCCGAGATCCACGAGTACGTTTTGCGCAACTGGCGCATCGTCAAAGTGGCCACCACTAAAGCGCAGCGCAAGCTTTTCTTCAATCTGCGACGAGCGAAGCAGCGGCTAGGTTGGCTCAGCCAGGACGAGGTGGCAGCCGTCGCGCGAGATCTGGGGGTAAAACCCGAGACCGTGATGGAGATGGAGCAGCGACTCGCCGCCAACGACATGACTTTCGATCCCAGCCCCACGGCCGATGACGAGGAGCGGCCGCCGACGCCGGCCAACTTCCTCCGGGCCGCCGACGCCGATCCAGCCGAGCAGATCGAACGTGAAGACTGGGAAGCCAATGCCAACGGGCGCCTGCGAGCTGCCATGGCAGGTTTGGACGATCGCAGCCGGGACATCTTGACCCGACGCTGGCTCCATGACGGCAAGAGCACTCTGCAGGAACTGGCTGATGAGTATCAGGTGTCCGCCGAGCGCATTCGGCAGATCGAGAACCATGCGCTCAAGCGTTTGCGGGCAGGTCTGGAAGCCTGAGCTTCTGACTCAGGCCGATGCCGGGCGGATTGATTCCGCCGCCGCGGTCGCTGGTGGGCCGCCATCAGAGACTGCGGCGGAGCCCCCTAAAGAATTACCGAGAAGAAGCTCAGCCAGGCCAGCACGATCAGCGCGATGATGATGACAATGGGAAAATTTTCAAACGTAAACATATTATTGGACTGCCCTAATGCTTTCGACAGGAGTACTCAGCTAGCTGAATCGTGATTGCGCTCCTCCCTCGACTCCTGCCTGCGGGGAATGCGCGGATCGTCGTCGTCCATCAGGATGCGGTGGGCCGGTCCTTCCAAGTCGTCGTACTGACCACTCCTGACCGACCACACAAAAAAGCCGATCGCCACTGCCATCAAAACCACTGCGAGCGGTATCAGCAGGTAGAGAATACTCACGACGGTGACCGCTGAGGGCCCACTTGCTCAGCCTCAGGTCGACCTGCGACGACCCGGGTCGGTTCGGGCTCCCGTAAGCGTAGCGCGTTCAATACCACCAACAGCGAGCTCAAAGACATCCCAATGGCGGCCATCCACGGCTGCACCCAGCCCGCCGCCGCCAACGGCAACGCAATTGCATTGTAGCCTAGTGCCCAAGCTAGGTTTTGGCGAATGACGGCTAACGTACGACGAGCCAGCCGGACCCCATCCACCAGTGGTGCCAGACGCTCCGACAGCAGCACCATGTCTGCACTGGCCTGCGCCAAGTGAGTGCCGCTGCCCATGGCCACAGATACCTGGGAGCGGGCTAGCACCGGGGCATCGTTGATACCGTCACCCACCATCGCGACCACGGCGCCCGTCGCCTGCAGGCGCTCAATGACTGCCACCTTGGCGGCCGGCTCGAGCCCCCCTTGGGCCACGCTGATGCCCACCAGCTCGGCGACCGCCCGCACTGCCGATGGCCGGTCTCCGCTGAGTAGCAACACCTGCATTCCCAGCGCCTGCAGACTGGCCACGGTAGCGCGCGCGTCCGTGCGCGGTCGGTCGGTGAAATGAAAACGGGCGAGCACGCGCGACTCATCCGCCAGATACACGGTGGTCTGATCGCTGCCTTCCTCCCCCGTTGGCGCTGGCACCAGTTCGGCCACGAAAGTCGGCGTCCCTAGCCGGATGCGGCGCCCCTGGCTCAACCCCTCCAAGCCCCGGCCTGGGCTATTGCGAATCTCCACAACCTGTGGCAGCTCATGGCCGGTGCCGGACCAAGCGTCCACGATGGCGACGCCGATGAGATGCTCGGAATGTTGCTCTAGTGCCGCCGCCAGCGCCAGGCAGTCGCCGGCTGGCGTGGCTGCCAGCGGCACTAGCTCCGCCAGCCTCAGGCTACCGACAGTCAGGGTGCCGGTCTTGTCGAAGACCACGTGCGTGGCGCGTCCCAGGGTCTCGACGGCGTGGCCCCGGGTGGTCAACAACCCGCTGCGGGTGAGCCGCCCGGTGGCCATGGTAATGGCAGCGGGCGTGGCCAACGACAGTGCGCACGGGCAGGTCACCACCAGCACGGCCAAGGTAATCCATAACGCCTGCTGCGGCTCGTGCAGCAACCACCAGCCAGCTACGCCGGCAGCGACGAATAGCACTCCAGCCACGAACCAGGCCGCCACCCGGTCCGCCAGTGCGGCAATTCTTGGCCGCTCCGCCTGGGCGCGGTCGAGCAGCCGCACGATAGCCGACAGCACTGTGTCGGACCCGACTCGCTCCACCTCGACCTCCAGCGGCCCGTCTTGATTCATGGATCCCGCGATGACGGCATCGCCGGCGGACTTGGGTACCGGCAGGCTCTCGCCGCTGAGCACTGACTCGTCGACACTACTGGCACCGGCGACGACCCGGCCGTCGGCTGGCACCGACTCGCCCGGTTTCACCCGCACCCGGTCCCCGGGTACCAGCTCTCCAACCGCCACCGCCTCTTCGGCGCCCCCGCGGATCCGACGGGCCGTGGTCGGAAGAATCCGCACCAGTTCCTCGGAAACCTGGCCTGCCTTGTGGCGAGCGTTCATCTCCAGGAAGCGGCCGGTCAATAGGAAGAAAACAAACATGCAGACCGAGTCGAAATAGACTTCCGGTCCCCCTTGCCAGGTAGCCCAACCACTAGCCACGAACGCCAGGCCGATGGCGAGCGCCACCGGCACATCCATGCCCAGGGTACGGGCTCGCAGGTTGCGCCAGGCGCCCCGGAAAAATGGGGCGCCGGCGTAGAGCACCACGGGGGACGCGATCACCAGGCTAATCCAGCGCAGGAAATCCCTCATGCCCGGCTCCAGCCCCTGATCCTCGCCGGCGTAGAGCGCCACCGCCAGCATCATCACTTGCATAGCACCCAGCCCCGCCACGGCCAGTCGGCGCAGAGCCGCCGACCGTTCCTGGCGCTGCAAGGTCTCCTGTCGTCCAGGATCGAAGGGGTGGGCGAGATAGCCGATCTCACGGATGGCCTTGAGGATGGCGCTGAGCTGGATGACCTCATTGTCCCAGCGCACGGTGGCGCGATGGGTGGCAAAGTTGACGCGGAATTCGAGCACTCCGGCCAGGGCCCCAACGTGGCGCTCGCTGAGCCAGACGCAGGCTGCGCAGGTGATGCCCTCGAGAATCAGCGCCGCCTCGCGGGTGGTGTCACCATCGCGACGCACGAATCCACGCTGCACGTCGTCCCGGTCGTACAGATCCAGGATGCGCAGCTCCGGCGGCACCAGCTCTTGGGCGCGCCTCGCGGGCGCGCTGCGGTGGCGGTAGAAGTCTTGGAGCCCCGCCTCGACGATGGCCTGCGCCACCGCGGCGCAACCCGGGCAACACATGGGCCGCGCCTGACCATTGATGGCAACCCGAGACGGTCGGGAAGGTAACGGCAAGCCGCAGTGGAAACACTCGGCGAGAACTGAAGCAGCGCCCAAGAGCGCCGAGTCGGGGGCCGCGGACATCCGCCGGTCAGCCGCGAGAGCGGCCAGGATCGGCAGTGGTAGTCGTCGCCGTCTCGGAGTCCCCACCCACCCGGGTAGTACCGCGGATCTCGTAGAGCTCGTCGCCGTGCTGGATGCGCAAAAGCAGGTTCCACTGACCCGGCACCGGCAGCGCCAGCTCGGAACGGTACACCCCCGGGGCGCGCTCGGTCATGACGAAAGCCTGATCGAGTCCGGGGTCGGAGGGTCGTAGAAACGTACCCTCGACGATCGCCCCCTGCAGGGGGCTGCCGTCACTGGCCGCGACCGCCAACTGGAACGCCGACGCCCGCCCCGCCCGAGGGGCCCCGAGCCAACCCTTGCGCAATTGCCATCCGAGCTCGGTCTGCTCCGTGATCTGTCGCAAGTGATCCTGATAAAGCGCTTCCCGATGCCCCACGTCGGGCGTCACCGTGCCCGGGAAACGGGAGCTTACGGAGCCACCGCCACGCGGTTCGGGCAAGACCAACCGCGCCAAGCTGCCCGATACGCCGAGGTCGGAAACCGTCACCATCAATAGGTTCACCACCACCACCAGGGAGGCGAAGGCCAGCAGCCCGGCCAGAAACAGCTTCGGAACAGGCGGCCCCCGCCCGTCCCCCGACGCCACGATACCGAAGCCTAGCGATACCACCAGATACAGCGCCAGATGGATCGCGAACACGTCACCACCCGGCCAGCGCAGGACAGCGTAGGGCACATAGAGGAACAGTGTGAGGGCAAAGACGCTGAATGCCCCCCTGGATGGCCCCAGCCAGTGGCGGGCGACGATGTTGGCCACTGCGATCAGCGCGACGCCGACTCCGAGACTGGCCAGCAGCGGGGGCAGTGAGAACGATCCGATCATGGCGGCAGGCCTCTTGCGGCTGGGCCCGCGGGCAGCAACTCGGCTCGTAGGCGAATCATTATCGTGACGGCGTTATCGTGGCGGCACATAGAAGGTGGTATCCCGTCTTTGCTCGTTGAGATCGGGATTCGCTTCTGGTGTCGCCACGAACTCGAAGCGATGTTGGCCCTCGTCGGCACCGGCGGGCATGCGCACGTACGCCATCAGCCGCAACCGCTGTCCCGGCTGTACCGTCAGCTCATCGAAGCCACCCACCTCCATCTCTGCACCTTCCAGCCCGCTCATGCTCAGCCCCACCGTCAAGGGAGTCGTCAGCTTGTTGTTGATCTTGATCTCGTAGCGATTCTGCACTCGGCCATCCCCAAGCACGACCGCCAGCGGTTGGCGCAACTGCTCGACGGCCACGCCGTACCCCTCCCGGGTTGCCACGCTCCAGCCCAGCAGCCCCATTGCCACCAACATCACCACGCCGTAGCCGATGGACCTGGGCTTCAGCAACCGTGTGGGCTTGCCTTCCAGGGCGCTCTCCGAGGTGTAGCGTATCAATCCGCGCGGCCATTCGAGACTGTCCATGATCGAGTCGCAAGCATCGACGCAGAGGCCACAGGAAATGCACTGCAGCTGCAGGCCATTGCGGATATCGATACCGGTGGGACAGACCTGCACACAATAGCCGCATTCGATGCAGTCCCCGACGCCCTGCGCCAGCCGATCCTCCCGTGCCTTCAGATCCCGACTGAGCTTGCGCCGACCGGCGCTGCCCTCGCCGCGATTGCGATCGTAGGCGATGATCAGGGTGTCACGATCGAACATGGCGCTCTGGAAGCGCGCGTAGGGGCACATATAGGTGCACACCTGTTCCCGTGCCAGCCCGGCGAACACGAAAGTGGTGAGAGTCAGGAACGCGCTGGTGGCGTAGGCGGGAAATGGCGCCTCCCCCTTGACCATGGCCACCATTAACTCGGGCGCGTTGCCCCAGTACAGGGTAAAGGTGACGCCGGTGGCGAGGGCCACCAGGAACCAAAGTAGCCAGGTCAGTCCGTATTTGGCGAGCTTCTCCGCGTTCCAGGTCCCCTTGGCCAGGCGCATCCGCTTGGGTCGTTCGCCCTGGACCAGATGCTCGATGCGAATAAAGACATCGGTCCATAAGGTCTGAAAGCAGAAGTAGCCACAGAACACACGCCCGGCGAAACCGGTCACGAAGAACAGCAACATGGCGGCAATCACCAACACACCGCCGAGCCAGAAGATCTCGGTGGCGTCCACCACCAGGTCGAACAGGTAGAAGCGCCGCCCGACGATATCGAACATCACCGCTTGATTCGAGCCCGAAAGGCGATCCCAGCGCAGCCAAGGCAGCAGGAAGTAGACGCCGTAGGCAAGCGCCAGCACGGCGTACTTCAAGCGCCTGAATCGCCCACTCACCGATCTGGGATAGATCGGCACGCGCTGCTGATAGAGCTCGGCTTCAGATTGGGCCATCGGAGGAGACTACTCCCGGGGGCGCGATGAGCCCCCGGTGGGTCGCTGCGCTAGCGAGTGGCGTGAGTCGCTACTCGCCACCGCCCAGCTGGTGGGTGTACACAGCCAGGACTTTGATGTCGGTGGGATCCAGGCGCCCCTGCCAAGCCGGCATCACCCGGCCTCCTAGCACGCCGCCCTGGACGTAGCTCCTAACCGCCTCCACCTTGCCTTCTAGGCTGTCGGCTTCTGGCACTTTGGCGATAGTCCAGATGGCATCGGTGAGATTGGCCGAGCCCAGCGACTGTCGGCCCGTCCCTTCACGAGCATGGCACTGCCAGCAGCCGCCCTCTGAGCCTTGGAAAATCGCCTCGCCGGCTTGGGCAGCCTCACTATCGCCGGGTACCATCCCAGATAGAGACAACACGTAGCTGGCTACGTTCGCGAGCTGGTCATCGCTGAGCACGTCGCCGAAGCCCGGCATGTAACCGTTGCGGCCATTCATCAGAGTTTCCTGGATCTGCTCCGGCGTGCCTCCCCAGAGCCAGGCATCGTCAGCGAGGTTTGGAAAAAGGCCCAGCACCCCTTGTCCGCCGGTTCCATGGCAGGGGGCGCAGTTGTCTCCGAATAACTGTTTACCGACCGATTGAGTGAAAGCCAGCATCTCGGGATCCGCCATGATTTCCTCGAAGCTGACATCCGCCACTCGCATCATGTAGCTGCGTTGCCGTTCTGCCGCGGCACCACTCTGCAACTCTTCGATGAGCTCGGCGCGGGTGTTCCACGGCAGGGTCCGTTCGGTGCCGTCACTGCCTTGGAAGGTCACCGAGGAAAGGCCACGGGTCCAGCTGTCCCCAACCGGCCAGGCCGGGTACAGCACCCAATAGACCAGCGCGAATACGACGGTGGCGTAGAACGACCACAGCCACCACCTCGGCAATGGATTGTTGTACTCCTGCAGGTCACCGTCCCACGCGTGCCCGGTGGTCTGCACGGCCCCAGTGCTAGCCCTGTCAGTCTTCCCCTCGTCCATTCTTGCTCTTCCCCGACCGCTTGCGACCTTCGTCCTCGAACGGAATGTTTCGGTAGGACTCTATGCGCTGGCCGCGTTTTCTGTTACCGAACAGGTAGACCGCAATAGCCACCGACGCCGCTATGAGCGCGACGAGCAGAATGGTGCGGCCGTGGGCCATTATGAAATCGACCACGGTCGTGCCCCCGCTTCAACGAAACTCGGCGAAGTAGCCCTGATCGTACTGGCTGAAATCTACCATCGTGCCAAGTACTTGCAGGTAGGCTACCAGCGCTTCCATCTCGGTGATGCGCCCTTCGATGCCGTCGAAGTTGAGCTCCTCGGCCTGCCTGATAAGGCTCTCTTCGGCCTGACTGATGTCGAGCCGGTCGGCAATAGCCTCCCCGTACCGCTCCACATTGGTGTCGTACTCGGCCTGGGTCAGCGAGTAGGGCACTCCCACCTTACGCAGGGCCCGCATGCGCTCCGAGATGTCGCTGTAATCCAGGTCGGTATCCAGCAACCATGGATAGTTGGGCATGATGGACTCCGGCACCACCGATCGCGGCGCCACCAAGTGCTGCACCTGCCAGGCGTTGGAGTACTTGTTTCCTACCCGCGCCAAGTCGGGCCCGGTGCGCTTGGAGCCCCACTGGAAGGGATGGTCGTATTGGGACTCGGCGGCCAAAGAGTAGTGGCCGTAGCGCAGCCATTCGTCCCGGAAAGGCCGGATCATCTGCGAGTGACAGAGGTAACAACCTTCGCGCTGGTAGATATCGCGGCCGCGCTGCTCCAGCGGGCTGTAGGGTCTCACCCCTTCGACCTTCTCGATGGTATTGTCCAGGTAGAACAGCGGCACGATCTCTACCAAGCCGCCGATACTGATCACCACCAAGGTCAGGGCGATGAGCAACCCCGAGTTGGTCTCGATGTGCTCGTGTCTCATCGGCCAGTCTCCAGTGCTGTAAGCGTCGCCATCAGGTCCGCACCATCTTGGCCGCCAACTTGGCCTGCAACGCTGCCGTTTCGCGCCGAGCCTGCAACCACGTCATGGCGAAGTTGTAGGCCATGACCAGCACGCCCATGAGGAAGATAGCGCCGCCTATGGCTCGCCAGACATAGGGCGTGTGCAGGAAGCTCACGGACTCGATGAAGGTGTAGGCCAGATTCCCGTACTCGTCGAATCCACGCAGCATCAGCCCTTGGCCGATGCCCGCGACCCACATGGCAGTGATGTACAGCACGATGCCAATCGTAGCCAGGAAGAAATGCACGTACACCAGCTTCTGGCTGTAGAGCCTGGCATCCACCAAGCGGGGGACCAGGTGATAGAAGGAGCCGAACGACACCAGTGCCACCCACCCCAAAGCGCCGGAGTGCACGTGGCCGATGGTCCAATCGGTGTAGTGGGAGAGCGCGTTTACGCTCTTGAGGGACATCAACGGCCCTTCAAAGGTGGACATCCCGTAGAAAGACAGCGACGTAATCAGGAACAGCATCACCGGATCGCTGCGCAGCTTCTCCCAGGCTCCGGACAGGGTCATGATGCCGTTGATCATGCCCCCCCAGGACGGTAACAGGAGCAGTATCGAAAATGTGGCGGCCAGGGTGGAGACCCAGTCTGGCAAGGCAGTCCAGTGCAGGTGATGGCCCCCCACCCACATGTAGAGGAAGATCAAGGCCCAGAAGTGAATGATCGATAGCCGGTAAGAGTAGACCGGCCGCCCGGCCTGCTTCGGCACGAAGTAGTACATCATTCCAAGGAAGGCCGCGGTTAGGAAAAAGCCGACCGCGTTATGGCCATACCACCACTGCGTCATGGCGTCCTGGACACCTGAGAACAGGCTGTAGGACTTGAGCGACGTGAGCCCGATGGGCATCGCCAAGTTGTTGAAGATGTGCAGCAGAGCCGTGGCGAGTATGAACGCGATATAGAACCAGTTGGCGACGTAGATGTGCGGCTGGGTACGTCGCCGCATGGTCATGGCGTAGATCCAGAAGTAGCAAACCCAAACCACGGTGATCAGCAGATCGATAGGCCACTCGAACTCGGCATACTCCTTGGCCTGGGTGTAGCCGAGCATATAGGTCAAGGCCCCCAGCGCCACGGCAAGCTGCCATCCCCAGAAGGTGAACTCCGCTAGCCGCCCGCCATACAAACGCACCTGGCAGGTGCGCTGTACCACGTAATAGGAGGTGGCAAAAAGCGCGGAGCCGCCGAAGCCAAAGATCACCATTGTGGTGTGTACCGGGCGCAAGCGGCCGAAAGTGAGGTAGGGGTTGTCTAGATTGAGCGCCGGCCACGCCAGCTCGCTGGCGATGTAGACGCCAGTCGCCATCCCCAACACCGCCCACACCATTGCCATGAAGGTGAACTTGCGGACGATGTCGTAGTTGTACTCTTCGACGGGCACCGCAGAGGTCGTGGCGGTTGCGGCAGCAGCGTGGGCCATGGCGAGATCTCCGGCTGGAGGGGCGCCCCGAGGCAAGGGGCATCCGGCAATATGCGCTCGATCGCTGAAGCGGTAGCGCGGCCGGTAGCGGATACTAAGTGCCGATGCAGCTCGACTTCAACCGCAACGCCATCTTGGTTATCTCGCCGGCACCGGCAGGCTGGGCTGAACCGTCACCATTGCAGCAGTGAGAGTAAGCGGTCCAGCAACATCAAGGTGAACAGCACTGCCAGATAAGTAATTGAGTAGACGAATGTGGGCATGGCAAAGCGGGTATCACCAGTGCGCCACAACTGCCAGGCCAGCCATAAAAAGCGGGCGTTCAGCAGGAGCGCACCCACCAGATACAGAACACCACTCATGCCAATGGCGAATGGCAACAGGGTGACGGCGGCGAGCAGTACCGTGTAGAGCAGGATCTGTAATCGAGTGTAGGGGATTCCGTGGGTTACCGGCAGCATGGGTATGCCCGCGGCGGCGTAGTCGTCGCGACGAGCAATGGCGAGAGCCCAAAAGTGCGGGGGCGTCCACACGAAAATGATCAGAAACAGAAGCAGAGCACCGGACTCGACGCTGCCGGTGACTGCGGTCCAGCCCAACAGTGGTGGCGCGGCGCCGGCGGCGCCACCGATGACGATGTTCTGGGGGGTCGCTCGCTTGAGGAAAGAGGTGTAGATGACGGCGTAGCCGATCAGCGAGCTGAGCGTGAGCGCTGTGGTCAATGGATTGGTGAACAGCAGCAGCAGCGCCGTCCCGACGCTGCAAATCGCCAGCGCGAACAGCATGGCCCGCCGTGCATCGAGGTTCCCGGTCGGCAGAGGTCGGCGCCGGGTGCGGCGCATGAGGCCGTCGATGCGCTGATCGAGCAGATGATTGATCGCGGCAGCGGCAGCCGCCACCAAGGCAATACCCAAGGAGCCGAACACCAGCACTGGTAGCGATACCGCCGCCGGACGCGCCAGCAGCATGCCTGCCATGGCGGTGAAAGTAATCAGCGCGACGACTTTCGGCTTGGTGAGCTCCAGATAGTCGCGCCATTGCGCGACCAGGTTCAGCCGCAGGGTCTGTCCAATCATCGTTGCTCCTAGGAAGTCGCGACACCTGCCCTCTGCCAGAGGCGCTGATTGACAGTGACCAACGCAAGCACGAGCAAGGCGGCGCCGCCATTGTGCGC
The DNA here is from genome assembly GCA_964563515.1 of uncultured Candidatus Competibacteraceae bacterium. Classification (GTDB taxonomy): domain Bacteria; phylum Pseudomonadota; class Gammaproteobacteria; order Competibacterales; family JAHEDQ01; genus CAZLYT01. The sequence continues at coordinate 21,363 of CAZLYT010000041.1, forward strand.
CACGGCAACCGGCAGCGGAAGCACGAGCAGGACATTGGCAATCCCTAAGGCGATTTGCAGCAGCAGCACGATCAGCAGTGTTGTGCCGAGCCCCCGCCAGTGTGTATCGAGCGCCAGGCGGAGGCCCAGTGCGCCCACTACCAAAAGCACGCTTAATGCGCCAAGCCGATGCGCAATGTGAATCGCGGTGCGCGCAGCGCTGTCCAGCACTCCGAACTCGTAGTTGATACCGAGCCCACGCCACAGCACGAAGCCCTCGGCAAAGTTGGCGCGCGGCCACCACTGTCCATGACAGGTGGGAAAGTCGGTGCACGCCAGAGCTGCGTAGTTGGCGCTGGTCCACCCACCCAGCGCCACCTGCACAGCCAGCACCGTCAGCGCCAGCAGTGCCCAGACCCGCGGCCCGTCCGCTGCTCGAGCGGGCACGAGTCGCCGCGTCGACAACACCAGCCACCACAGCAACGCCAGCGTCGCCAAACCGCCGAGCAGGTGAGTCACTACCACGAGCGGTTTGAGCTGCAGTGTCACGGTCCACATGCCGAGCAATGCTTGGAACACGATCAATACCGCCAGCGCTAGGGGCACCAGCACCGGCTGACCGGGATCGTGGCGTCGGCGCCATGCCATGACGGCCAGAGTGGCGACCAGCAAGCCCAGGGTGCCCGCGGCATAGCGATGGATCATCTCCTTCCAAGCCTTGTGTGCTTCCAACGGACGCTGCGGAAAGGCTGCGTTGGCGGCCGCGACCTCGATCTCGGACTTCGGCACATCCAGATGGCCGTAGCAGCCTGGCCAGTCGGGACAGCCGAGCCCGGCATCGGAGAGTCGTACCCAGGCTCCCAGGACCACCACCAGAAAGGCTAGGCCGAAGGCAATCGTTGCCAATCTCGTGAAGGCGCCGCTCGCCATGGCCTCAACCGATGTGCGAAAGCTTGAGCAAGCGCCGCATGTCCTCGAGCAGCCCCTTGGCATCGAAACCCTGGGGAAAACGAAGCATTGCATTGCCGATAGGGTCGACGACCCAGAGCGCCGCTGGCCCCGTGAGGCGGCTACCTGCGGGCAGTCGCGCCACCGTCAGGTCCGGATGCTCGGACACCAGGCCTGAATCGGGAGGTTGGTCCACCAGCAGCAGGCGGCGCACCCGCAATCGATCCTTGCCGAGCGCCAACCGCACCTGCCGCGAGTCCAAAAGCGAGCTACGGCAGACCACATCGCAGGCGCCCGAGCCGACCACCAGAAGGGTCCAACTACCGTCGGCCAATAGCTCCGGCGGCAAGGCGTGGCCGCCGTGGTCCTGCAGGGCCAGCTCGGCCAGAAGCAGGGGCGGATCCACCAGCTCGCCGTGGTTTCCGGTGGCTGCGGGCCGCCAGCCGGTGGCGTATAGCCACACGGCAATACCGAGCGGTAACACAAAAGCAGCACACACCAGGATCAAGTTGAAGCGCGCACGCCGTCGCGCCACCAGCGACACTTGTCGGCCTCCGATACTCTCAGCCCGTGCCATCATTGCGCTCCACATTTACCACCACGAACACGATCACCACCGCAGCGGCCAGTGCGAACCACTGCACCGCATAGCCGAGGTGGCGCTCCGGGCCAAACTCATCGACCGCCCACTGCGGCTCGATCAACACGCCCGGCTGGTCCGGCAGCAGCCGCAGGGTCAGTGGAAACACCCTCGCCTGGAGGCGGCGCTCGACCGCCTCGACATCGAAGTCCACCAGCACCAGCGGCCATCCGTCTCTGGCCACCACGCTATTGCCAAGGCGCAGGGCCATGCTTGGCGGCCGATCGAGAACGCCGCGCAACCGAACCACCTCCTGAGGCACTGCGGGGTCGGGAACATGCGCGCGCACTGCCGGAGCCGCGGTCCAGCCACGATCGACCAACAGCAGCCAAGGCCAGTCAGACACCACGAATGGGGTCAGCGCCCGATAGCCAGCCGCGCCCTGGTGGATCTGGTTGTCCACCAGCACCTGGCGATCTGTCAGGTAC
>CAZLYT010000042.1:0-3457 GCA_964563515.1 uncultured Candidatus Competibacteraceae bacterium
TCATGGTCGTTGGTGGCCGTTGCTACCATGCCGATCAGTCCGCCGGTTGCGAAATTGCCCAGGTCGTCCGCCACCTTCTTGAAGCCCGGCGTTGCCATCCCCTTCTGCAAATCGTCCATTGACGGAAAGTAGAGCTCCGCCTGGCGATGGAACGCCGGCTTCTTCCCGTCGAGGGTAGACTCGAACTTGGTCAGGTCGGCGCGCTCGAAGCCGATCTCACGCTGGTTGGCGACCACCAGCGGCAGGTGGGTGGCGCCATAGTACTTCTCGAATGCCGCCGGGTCCTTGGGTGGATTGTAGAGCACCGTGACGATCGCAGCCGGAGTGGACGCCGCCGGGGCCGCGGCGGTGTCGGCTGCGGGTGTGTCCGCTGCCTTGTCTCCCTGCTTGCAGGCAGAGGCTGCTACGAGCACGGGGACCAACAACCAGCTGGATCGGCGCATGGGGGCTCCTGAGGTTAAGGGTAGAGCGAAGCGTGCAGCACGTCGGGATTCAGATGCCCGGCGTGAAACGTGCGCCCGCTCTCGGTGCTGGTGAGCCACACCTCCGCGGGGCTGAACAGCAGCGGATCGATCTTGTAGAAATCTCCATCGTATCGCTGAAAGATCTCGTAGAACGGTGTTCCGTAATCTCGGGAGGCCGAGGCCGGGACCTGTTGCGCCAACTGCTCCAGCTCGGCATCGGACGCCTGGACGGTGTAGCGAGCCTGCCCGCCGTAGAGAATGCAGTCGTTGGTGCGGCCGATCGCTCTCAGGTCGCTCTTGGCAACCGGTGCCAGCGGTGCGGTACCCATGGCGGCCACGACGCGGCGCACGTCGAAACCCAGCGTTTCGATCTTGTGGAGGCCGGTCTCGACGATGCGGGCCGAGATCTGAACTCCGCCGGCGATACTCGCGGTGGGCGCCACAATGAAAGTGAGCTGGACCGGCAGGAGCCGGGCTTTTTCCGCTATCCAGGCCACCACCTCTTCGGTTGGAAGGGTCCGGGTCTCCAGAACCAGAATTCCTTCCTCGGTCTCCTCCTCGTATCCCAGCTTCTCGAACAGCTCGCGCTCGACTCGCGCGTGTGCCCGCAGGGGTCCCGACCCCATGGCGAAGTACTTTCCAACCGAGATGGCCCATCCGGCATACTGAGAGGCCATACACGCCACGGCAGGATGGTCGGTCCACACGGTCAGGCCGGCATAGGCCTGATCTCCGATCTGGAGCGGAGTACAACTTACGTTGCCGAGCCCTCCCATGCAGATCTCTGCCAGGGCAATCCCGGCCTCCATGCCGCCCGGGACCTCGACACCGGCATCGATGACCCGAGCCCCGCTTGGGAGGCGATGGCTTCTGACGCGCAGCAACTCGGGTTGATCCGCCATGGTGTCGGCGATCTCGCCCGCCGCCTCGTTCATCCGCAGTGAAGTCACCTGCTTGCCCATGCGAGGATCTCTCCTTTACCGAGCTCAGCCATGTCTCCGCTGTAGCGGCGATAGTAACCGTTGAGATGACGGGGCCGGACCGGCAGGCCATACCGGGCGCGCAGCCGTGTGAACAGCAGCCGGAGGTGCACCGGCTGGTAGGTACATGCGTAGTGGTAGGTCGCCGGTGGCGTGATCTCGCCAAGGGCAACCACAGATCCGCGTTTGGACCACAGGCCGGAGTCGGCACCAGCCGACCCAAACACCACCACGGTTCCTGCGATCATGTTGAGCCCCGTATGATCTCCCGCCGGTCCGGCGATGACGATGAGGCCTCGCCGCATCGCCGAGCCGGCGCCGCTTCCAGCCGAGCCCCGCACGATCAGCTCGCCGCCGGTCATCCCCCGCTTGAAACCGGGCAGAGCGGCGCCGGCCAGGGGTCCGGCGTCTCCCCTTATGTCGAGTGCTCCACCTGACATGGCGAGCCCTACCTCGCTTCCCACATCGCCCTCGACGACAACCTCGCCCTCGGAGAGTCCGGCACCGATCCGGTCGCCCAGCGCCAGGTCGCCGACGAAGCGGAGGTGCCCGTCCGGCTGCCCCCGGAGCTCGAAGATATCTCCGAGAGGCGTGTCGCCGTCCCGCTCGAGGTGCACGGGCCGCCGCGCCAGCTCGCCTGCCGTGAGGCTGCTCCAGGACCCTGCCAACACCTCGGAGAAGTCCGCCCGCTGTTTCAGAGGGTTTCTCAGCCTGGCCACCAGCCCGCCACTCACTTGGCGCCCCCCATGATCTCCCGGAGGTGAAAATGGTGTGGGCCCAGCTTGCCGCCGTAGTTCCCGGCGCTGATCGCCACCACTTCATCGCGGCAGGCGGCATCTATGCCTGCTCTCATCGAGGACGCGATGGCGGCTGCGTCCACACCATTGACCACGATCTCCAGCACACAGTTGACGCCGTCCGGCAGTGCCGACCTGGTGACGGCCCGCAGCGTTGGGCAGTAGGCATCGTTGGTGGACGCAATCATCGACTTGATCCGGCGGGACCCCACCTTGCTGCCGCTGCGGACCACGCCGCCCGGAAAGGGGAGGATGGTGCCGGGCTGCGATGCCATGGCATCGGCGGCCGCTTCCGCCGCCGCAAGCGCGCCATCGGCGCTGCGCGCCAGAATCAGAAAGTTTCCGCCTCCCACCCCCTTCAGCATCCCGAACTTCTCCTGGACCAGGAACTCGCCCTCCATTACCGGGATCCGCCAGTAGCGCACGCCGGCGACGACCTTGCTGATCTGGAAGCCATCTCCGAAGAAACGCAGTGCGGAGCCCACACCGACGCGGTCGGACGCATCGGGAAGGCCATCGAAGCACGCGGTGGTAGGGCAGGTGAGAACCGTCTGTCCGATGCGCTCGATCAGGCGCTTGGCCAGATCGTCCTTGCCCATGGTCATGAGCAGAACGCTGGTCCCCGGCCTTCCGTCAGGCGTCTCCCGGGCGGAAAGCTCCCGCTCGACGCCCGCCTCCACCTTGCATCCGATGACCGACGTGGCAAAGCCGGTCAGCTTGAGCGCGGCGGCGCGCACCCAGCGCTGGCTGCGCGCGGTAATGACGACCCGCGCCACGCGCATGGTGAACGCTTCGGCAAAAGTGTCCTCGATGAGGACGCCGCGGATCTTCATGATGCTGGTGGCGATGTAACCGGTTCATCAGGTACGTCTCGTACCGGATAGTTCTCGAATGCCACAGTCGAATACGCGTCGAAGTGCCGCCGAAGGTCCGGTAACAGCGCTTCGTCGTAACCTGGCCGGACGTGCAGCCGCCGGCCCGTCGGCGCACGCCGAAGCTGACCTTCCTCCACAACCAGCGTCCCGCCTTTGATCACGTATCGGGGCGTGGCGAACATCCTGGCGATATCCGGGTCCCGGGCATACACGGTAACGTCTGCGTCCGCGCCTGGCCCAAGATGTCCCTTGCTGGTCAGTCCGAGCAGGCGGGCGGGACCTGCTCGGGTAATAATGGCGACCTCGTTCAGCGTGAACTCGCGCGCCAGTCCGTCGGCCAG
>CAZLYT010000043.1:0-3344 GCA_964563515.1 uncultured Candidatus Competibacteraceae bacterium
GTGCGCGCAAGCCGGATTCCTCTGCCAGTTGCAGGAGGAGCCCGAGCGTTTCGTCGGTGATGCGATTCTTCGAGTAATCGAGGTAGAGACCCACCGCCTCGGCGGTCAGGCGCTCACCGCGTGTGGGATCGTCCGCGAAGAGCTGGCGGAGATGGAGCTCCCGGACTTTCTCATAGTGGGCGGCGAGGGCCTTCCATGCCCGGCGTTCGGTGAGGGGTGCACTGCCTGCAGTCATGGTTGTTTCCTTTCACTTCCTCGGCCTAACCAGCCTTTTCCAGGACGGCGCTCTTGGAGGCGATCACCTCCATGAGTTCGTGCCAGGAGTTGACGAACGATTTGGCCCCTTCTTCCTGGAGCTGGGTGCCCAGGGCATCGATGTCGATGCCGGCCTTGGCGAACTGCGCCAGCACTGCTTCGCAGTCGCCGCCGTCAGCCGGCAGGAGGGCGCCGAGTTCGCTGTGTTCGGCGAGGGCTTTTAAGGTGCCCTCGGGCATGGTGTTCACGGTGAACGGTGCCGCCAGGGCCTTGATGTACAGGATGTCGGGAGCCTCGGGGTCCTTAGTGCCCGTGCTGGCCCACAGCGGGCGTTGCGGACGAGCTCCAGCGTTGTATACCCGATGCCAGCGCGGCGAACTCAGCAGCGTGCGGCAGGCCTTATACGTGCGCTGCGCCATGGCGATGCCGAGCTTATTGCGCAGCGCCTCAGGCACCTTGCCCATCACTGCAGCGTCCCAGCGGCTAACGAATAGTGAGGCGACAGAACCGACCTCGGGCTTGAGCCCGGCCTCGATGCGCCGCTCGATGCCACGCAGAAACGCCTCGGCCGCCGCCAGGTAGTGTTCGCGGGAGAACAATAGGGTGACATTAATGGGCACGCCGGCAAAGATCGCCTCCTCGATAGCGGGCAGGCCTTCCGTGGTACCAGGGATTTTGATGAACAGATTCGGTCGCCCTGCCCGAGCAAACAGCTCTTTGGCCGCCGCGAGGGTACTGGCGGTGTCGTAGGCCAGCAGGGGGGACACTTCCAACGACACCCACCCGTCCACGCCATCCGTCCGGTCATAGATGGGGCGAAACAGGTCGGCAGCGCGAGTGAGGTCCTCCAGTGCCAGCTCGAAGAACAGTTCCTCGCCCGACTTGCCCTCCTTGAGCTTCTGGCGGATGGCCTGGTCGTAGGCCGTGCTGTTCTTGATGGCCTGGTCGAAGATGGTCGGATTCGAGGTCAACCCCGTCACTGACAGCTCGTCGATGTAGTGCTGGAGCGTGCCGTTGTCCAGCAGGTCGCGTGTGATGTTGTCGAGCCAGAGGCTCTGGCCTAGGTCGTGGAGCAGTTGCGTTGCTTTCATCGTGTTATCTCCAGAGTAGAGGGAATCGATTGGTGGCCCGCGACAAGCCGGTTTGAGGTTTTCGTCAAGTCCTGCAGCCAGTGGAAAGTCGGAGCGGACAGCATGTCTTCGGTGCAGCGCCAGCTCCAGTTCCCTGCGGCGCGACCGGGCACGTTCATGTGCGCCTCTGCCCCCAGGTTGAGCACGTCCTGGAGGGGAGCGATGGCGAGCGCAGCTACGGAGGACCATGCCAGGCGGATCAGCTCCCAAGCGGCCTCGTCACTCTTGCCAGCGGGGCGCTGCAGGTAATTCCACAGGTTCTGCCGCTGGTCATCCGGCAGGTCTTCAAACCAGCCGCGCGTTGTGGCATTGTCATGGGTAGCGGTGTACACCACCGTATTGGGGATGTAGTGGTGCGGCAGGTGCGGGTTAGCTGTATCGCCGTCAAAAGCGAACTGCAAGACCCGCATCCCGGGCATGTCGAATTGGTCGCGGAGTGCGTATACGTCAGGCGTGATCAGCCCCAGATCCTCGGCGATGAACGGCAGAGCGCCGACCTCTCGCTGTAGAGCGCTGAAGAACTCGGCGCCGGGTCCTGGCAGCCATTGGCCAGATTGGGCTGTCTCTGCCCCGGCCGGGATGTGCCAGGCCGCCGCGAAGGCCCGGAAATGATCCAGCCGAATCACGTCCACGTGCGCCAGCAGGGCGCGCACGCGGTCGATGCACCAGCGATAGCCGGTGCGACGCAGAGCGTCCCAGTCATACATGGGGCTATCCCAGATCTGTCCCTGGGCGCTGAAGTAGTCGGGAGGCACACCGGCAACGAAGCGCGGCCGATACTGTTCGTCGAGCAGGAACAGCTCCGGGTTGGCCCACACGTCGCTCGAGTCGGGGGAAACGAAAAAGGGCAGGTCGCCGATCAAGCGCACGCCTTTGGCCCGGGCATGGGCCTTCAGGCGTTCCCCCTGGCGGTGTAACAAAAATTGTGCCAGGCACACCTGCTCGATCTGGCATGCTAGCTCTCGCCGCGCCTGGGCCAGGGCTGCTGGCCGACGCTGCACCAGCTCTGCCGGCCACTCGAGGTAATGGGCGTTGTTGTACCGGACTTTCAGGGCGCGGAACAGGGCATAATCGTCCAGCCAGTGCGCCCGGTCGTGGCAGAACTGCGCAAAAGCCGGCTGCAAATCCGGGCGCGCGCCGCGGCTGAAGTGGTGCCAAACCGTTTCGAGTAACCCGTGTTTGAATGGGATGACGACGTCGTAATCGATAGCGGTGGTGGAGAATGAGAGGCCCTGGCAGTCGCTCGCCTGCAACAGTCCGTCCTCGATTAGCCAGTCCGGGCTGATCAGGAGGCCGTTACCGGCGAACGATGACAGAGATTGATACGGCGAGTTGTAATACCCTGTAGGCCCCAGCGGCAATGCCTGCCACCAGCTCTGGCCGGCCTCGTGGAGGCGGTCGACCCACGCCCATGCCGCCGGCCCCACACCGCCGATGCCGTATGATGAGGGCAGCGACGTGACGTGCAACAGCACGCCGGCGGCGCGGTATCCCGGCGGAAATGGGGAAAGACATATTGGCTGGCTATCGTCGCGCATCGTCATCCCTCTCGCTACCTGTGGCCTGAGCCAGAGGCTTGCAGGGCATTGTCCACAATGTGTTGGGCCTCGGCGACCAGGGCGTCCAGGTGCTTCTCGTCCTTGAAGCTCTCGGCGTAGATCTTGTAGATGGGCTCGGTACCGGACGGCCGGGCGGCGAACCAGCCGCTGGCGGCCACGACTTTGAGGCCGCCGATGGGGGCGTTGTTCCCCGGGGCGCGGGTCAGCTTGGCGCTGATCGGCTCGCCTGCTAGCTGCGACGCCTCGACCGCCTCAGGCGACAGTTGTTCCAGCCGCGCCTTCTGTTCGAGCGTTACCGGGGCGTCGAGGCGCGTGTAGTACGGCGTGCCGAACTGCGCCGTCAGCTCGCGGTAGTGCTCGCTCGGGTCCTTGTCCGTGCGGGCGGTAATCTCGGCCGCCA
>CAZLYT010000044.1:0-8393 GCA_964563515.1 uncultured Candidatus Competibacteraceae bacterium
GGGCGGCTGAGCTACGCCGACTACGAGGCCTGGCGCAACGGTGATCTCGCGCATCTCGACGAGGCGTTGTTCGGCGACCCGGAACAAGTCCAACAACAGCTGGCGGCCGCGGAGCAGTATCTGCAGGACCGTGGCTGGCGCCCGGAATCCGTACGCTACGACCCGTGGCCCCACCTAAACCAACCAACCGCTTCCGGATCAGCACCAACCCAGCTGCGCTTCAGCGCAAACCCGAGCTTCAATGCTTGCTTCCATCGACGCTATCGCAAGCCGACAGACCACCCCCAGCTAGACCTCTTTACCGACAGCCCTGCCACTTGCCTGGTCAACGGCATCATCCGGTCACTGGCCGATCGGCAGCCGGCCGAGGCGCGCCGTCAGCTGGAACGGCTGCTCGACATCGCACCAGATCATGTCCGGGTGGGCGAGCTCGAATGCCTGACCGAGGCAGCTGAAGACATCGAGAGCCCGGTCAGCGATACCAGCGTTGAGCTGCGGCGGTTGCAGGAGACGCTGACCCCGCTGGCGGCGAGCGTACTCGGCCCGGCGCGACACAACCTGCTGGTTCCGCTATGGCGGCGACTGTCGCAGGCTCTGCAGGGCCAGCCCTACCGCGCCGACGAGCCCGAGCTGCACCCGAGCTTCGCTGCGGCACAGGCACTAGACTGGGCAGGCGTCCGTCGGGCGGTGGAATGCGAACCCGACTGGCAGAGCGACCGGGCCTTGCTGCTGCGCCACGCCGTTGCCTGCGATCAGCAGCATGAGTACGCTGCCGCTCTCTCCAGCTGGTTTGCGCTGTGCTGGCGCTTTCCGGAGCAGGCGGACGCGCTCGAATCTAGCAACAACCCTGACTTGCGCCAGCACTGGACCACATTTCAGGACCTGGATCCCGCTCTGCCCGCGCGCGAGTTTCCCGCCTGGCTGCTGGTCAGACGACCCGGCATGGTGAAGGTCCTGCCCGAACCCACGGCCGATCCTGTCGTTTGCCCCGAAAGCTACCTGACCCTTTATCGGCTACGACGCGAGCAACTGCAGCCAGCGGGGTCTGGCGAAGAGGGGTTGGCCCTCCGCGCCCGGCTCAAGCAACAGGATCCAGTACTGTTCCAGCACTTTCTCGACACGATCACCACATCGTCGGCTCGTTGCTGAATTGCGGCGGCCGACCACTCAAGCCCAGAGGTCACGCAAGGAGAGCGCGATGGCATCGAATGGCGGAACCGCGATGGTCTCGTTGCCCTGCCATGTCCCGAGCTGCCGCCATTCTTCACCTTCCAGCGCAAACGCCTCCAGCGTTTCCTCGAGGGGGTCGACCAGCCAGGTGAATCCCACGCCATAGCGCGCGTAGATGGGCATCTTGATCTGCCTGTCCTTGCTCTCAGTGGAGGGCGACAAGATCTCGCAAACCCAATCTGGGGCGACCTCGAAACGCTGGTCCCGTGGCAGCCGTGGAAGGCGCGTCCTGCGCCATCCCGCCAGCTCCGGAACACAGACTTCCTGATCACGCACGAAATGAATTTCGGGCTCTACCAGGATTCTCCAACCACCAGGCCCACCCCGCCCCCGATCGAAGGGACCGCCGATCTCAATCTGTAGCGCGGACTCTACACCCGTGTGTGAACCGGAGGGTCGCGGCTCGGCGTGCAGCTGGCCATTGAGGAGCTCACCGGTGAGTCCCTCCGGTAGGACCGTTAGGCGGTCGTAGAGTGAATGGGTCTCGGCGGCTCGCATGTTTGCATCAGCCTCCCTCATCGCACACGTTCTAAGGCACTGATCTTACAGGGAAGGAGATTCGGCCGCGCGCTGTTGCGCGGCCGAAGTCTGGGCGGAATCTCCTACAACGACTCCACGGGAATGGGTTGGGCCGCTGTTGGCGGCTGCTTTTGCGCGGCCTGCCGCTCTCGCACCTGCAGCAGCTCGGCGGCTACGGAGATGGCGATGACGGCGGGCACCTTGCTGGTGATGCCCTCCACGCCGATGGGACAGATCAGGCGCTTCAGGTCGTCGTCGGTGAGGCCCTCCTCTCGCAGGTGCTTCTCGAAGCGATTGCGCTTGGCGTCCGACCCGATCAGCCCCATGTAAGCGTAGTCCCGGCGCTGCATGACGGCCTCGCACAGCACCAAGTCCAGGGCGTGACTGTGGGTCATCACCAGATAGTAGGTATCCGGTGGCTGACGTCCGATCAGCTCGAAGGGGTCGCCGGTCTCCGGGCTGACATTGGGCGGCACAGCGGCCGGGAAATGCTCTTCCCGACCATCGGACCAATAGACTTTGTCTACCGCAGGCGCCAACACCTGCACCAGGGCGCGGCCCACATGCCCGGCGCCGAATAGAACCACGCGGAAGTCCCCGACGAGCACCGGGCGCAACAGCACGAACTCCTGCTGATCCGGGTCCCGGGGCTTCTCAGCCGTCGGCGACCACAGCAGATCGCGTTCACGGTCCCAGTCGCGAAGAGCGGCCCGCGCTACGTTTGCGGCGGCCTGCAGCGCCGGAGCGGCGGGCGGCGCCCCTTGGATGCCAGCCAGCGTCACCACGACCCGCTCGAGTCCTTCGGAGCCCCGGTAGCTCAATGCCACGGCGGGTTGGGCCTGGTCACGGAGCCCACCCAATGTGAGCAGCCAGTCTGGCAAGGTGGACGGAAAGGCCTCGAAATGGAGGAAGGCCACACCGCCACAGCACTGGGAAAGATCGGTGCCAAGCACGAAACGCTCGACGGCGCCCCCGCGCGGCAGCGGCCGTTGGCCGGCGAGGGTGTCGCGGGCCTGCTCGATGGCGATGTACTCCAAATTGCCACCACCGATGGTGCCGAGCACGCGAGTGGGCGTCACGACCATGGTGGCGCCGGGCTCGCGGGGGGCCGACCCGCGGACCGCTGCCACCGTGACCGCAACGCTCGGCTCGCGGTCGCTAGCGGCGGCGCGCAAATGATCCAGCCAAAGACTCATGGTTATGCTCTCGCTTGACGTTGCTGGCGGCGGCGCCGTTCTTGCCAGCCGGAGTCATCGTTCCTGGGCTAGCGCTCCCATCACGTAGGTCGCCGCCACGCTGCGGTCGTCACCCAACATCATCAGCACGAACAGCCGCTCCGCCAAGTCCTCCGCCCGCTCCATTCGGCGTGCCATGAGGGGTGTCGCGGCTGGATCCAGCACCAGGAAATCGGCTTCTTTGCCCGGCTCGAAGTTGCCGACCCGGTCGTCGAGATACAGCGCGCGGGCGCTGCCCAAGGTTGCCAGATAGAAGGCCCGATAGGGCGAGAGCTTCTGCCCGTTCATCTGCAGCACCTTGTAGGCCTCGTTGAGCGTCTGCAGCATGCTGAAGCTGGTGCCAGCACCCACATCGGTGGCGAGCCCCACGCGCACGTCGGCCCCGTCCGCCGCGTCCAGGTCGAACAGACCGCTGCCCAGGAACAGATTGGAGGTCGGGCAAAACGCCATCGCGGCACCGGAGTCGGCCATTCGCAGTCGGTCTTCCTCGTCCAGGTGCAGGCAGTGAGCGTAGACGGCGCGCTCGCGTAGCAGTCCGTATCGGTCGTAGACGTCCAGATAGCTACGGCTCCAGGGAAACAGCTCAGCCACCCAGGCAACCTCGTCGCGATTCTCGGCCACGTGGGTGTGGACGAAGGTGTCCGGGTGCTCTTGGGCCAGGCGCCCGGCCTGCTCCAGCTGCGCGTCTGTGGAGGTGGGGGCGAAACGCGGGGTGATGGCGTAGAGCAGGCGTGCCTGGCCGTGCCAACGCTCGATGAGCGCTTTGGAATCGGTGTAAGCGGACTCCGCCGTGTCCTGCAGGAATTCCGGCGCGTGGCGGTCCATCAGCACCTTGCCTGCCACCATGCGCAGATTGCGTGCCTCCGAGGCGTGAAAGAAGGCGTCCACCGACCGAGGATGCACGGTGCCGAGCACCAAGGCGGTTGTGGTGCCGTTGCGCACCAGTTCGTCCAGGAAGAACTCGGCCACCTCGGCGGCGTGCTCGGTATCGACGAAACGCCCTTCGGTAGGGAAGGTGTACTCATTGAGCCACTCCAACAGCTGCTCCCCATAAGAGGCAATCATGTCGGTCTGGGGATAGTGGATATGGGTGTCGATGAAGCCTGGAACGATGAGCTTGTCCGGGTACTCCGTGACCAGCCAATCCTCGCCGAGGGTCTCCAACAGCTCTTCGGCAGGGCCGGCTTGGCGCACTCGGCCGTCTTCAACCAGAAGCAAGGCGTCGGCGAAGTACTCGGCTGCCATGGGCTGCGGAGCCGCCTCCGGATCACCCAAAAAATGCAGTAGCGATGCCCGGAAAGCGCGCTTGCGGGCTGCTGGCGGCGTTGGCTTGGTGCTCATGGTTCTCCCCGTTGCGCCAGGGCGGAGCCGAATGTTTCATCCAGGCTAGAGCGCGATTGTGATCTCGCCGTCGAGATGGTACTCCTCGCGGTGCCGCCCGGTGCCACCGCGATCGCCGATCAACAGGCGCTCGGCTTAGGGCAGACGGCGGATTACGCTGCGCTATTGCGCCCTACGGCTTCGTTCTGGCGAACGGTGCTGTGCCCGGTCAAGGCGCCACCATGGCTTCCAGGCGCAGCCTCGCGATCTTGTCGATCTCGCCCAGTGCCCGACGAAACTCGGTCTCGGCGTCGTTTTGCAGGCGCTCCTCGAAGGCGGCCAGGATCGAATGCCGGTTGCTGCCCGTCACCGCCATTACGAAGGGGAAGCCGAACTTCTCGATGTACTCGCCGTTGTAGCGCTGGAAGCGCTCGAACTCCTCCGGGGTGCACTGGTCGATGCCGGCGCCTGCCTGCTCGGAGGTGGACTCTCGCGTCAGCTCCCCGCGCTGGGCCGCTTTGCCGGCGAGATCCGGATGCGCCCGGATCAGCGCGAGTTGGCGATCCCGGTCGGCGCCGCGCACGGTCTCGGCCAGGGCGGCGCCGAGCCCAGCGGGCGTGTCCTCGGTGGGGCCGAGTCCGCCACGGTAGGTCTCCCGCGCGATCCACGGCGAGTGCTCGTAGACCCCACCGAAACGCTCGACGAAAGCGGCCTCGGTCATCTCCCGGGGCACGGGATCAAAGCTCAGGTCGGAGGGGTTGCCGCTAGTCATGGTTGCACTCCCCCCTCACTCGGCCTTGGCGCCGGCCTGGAACCACCGATCGAGCAGCGCCCGCTCGGCATCGGTCATCTGGGTCAGGTTGCCAATGGGCATGGCCTTGCTCACCACCGTCTGCTGGTGAATCTGCTGGGCCTGGTTGAGGACGTCGGCCGGGTGATCGAACACCACGCCTTTCGGCGGGGCGACGAACCCGGGCTGGGTGGGGCTGGCGGCATGACAGCTGGCGCAGCGCTCGTTGACGATGCCTTGCACCTGGGCGAACACCTCCGCCGGGCTCGCGCTGGCCGCCTCCGCAGTCGCCGGCCCCTGGCTCGGCGCCTGGGCAATCACCACCGCCAGCAGCAGCACCGCAGCCGAGGCCAGCGGCATGGGCGTGGCCTTGCCGAAGTGGCGCTGCACGAACCACACGCGAATCAGCGCGCCGGCCAGGGACAGCATGATCAGGATCAGCCAGTTGTACTCGCTGCCGTAGGTGCCGGCATAGTGATTGGAGATCATCGCGAACAGCACCGGCAGCGTGAAATAGGTGTTGTGCACCGAGCGCTGCTTGGCCCGGAGGCCCGGGGTGGGATCCGGTGCTCGACCTTCCTGGCACGCTGCCACCAGCTCCCGCTGCCCCGGCATGATCACGAAGAACACGTTTGCCACCATGATGGTGCCGAGCATGGCCCCGTAGTGGATGTAGGCGCCGCGGCCGCTGAACACTTGACAGAGCACGATCGCCGTCAGGGCGGTGAAGAGGAAAATCACCCCGCCGAGCTTCTTGTCGTCTTGCCCCAGCGGTGATTTGCATAGCCAGTCGTAGACCAGCCACCCGCCGGCGATGGTGGCAATTCCCAACAGGATCGCCACCGGCTTGCTCAGCGCCAGCACGTTGGGGTCGATCAGATAGACCTCCGCCCCGTACCAGTAGATCAGCGCCAGCAGGAAGATGCCCGAGATCCAGGTGGAGTACGCCTCCCACTTGAACCAGTGCAGGGGCTCGGGCAGGAACAGGGGCGTCACCTTGAACTTCTCGGCGTGGTAGAAGCCCCCACCGTGCACCGCCCACACCTCGCCGCCGATGCCGCGCTCGGTGTCGCGGGACTCCCGCGGCGGCAGCAGGTGGTTATCCAGCCACACGAAGTAGAAGGAGGCTCCGATCCAGGCAATGCCGGTAATCAGGTGAATCCAGCGGCCGAACAGATTCAGCCAATCGGCGATATACGCTTCCATCACTCCATACCTGTGGTTGAGGGCGGCGCAAATCCGCCCGTGGGCCGCGCGAACGACGGTCCATGTGCAAACTCGAGATCAAGATGGCGAGCGGTCAAGCCATCGCTATCGTCACTTGGCGACCGCAACCTCCGCCCGCTCTGGTTCTGGCGCCGGCGCCGACTGCAGCGCAGTCACCGCCCGCAAGATCGCCTCCGGCGTCGCCGGCGCGGTCAACGGCGGGCTGACGCGGTAGTCGGCGACGCTTGCGACGGCGTCGCGGATCGCGAACAGCACCGAGAACGGCAGCAGCAGCGGCGGTTCGCCCACCGCCTTGGAGCGCAGGATGGTCTCCTCGTGGTTGCTGTTGCGGTAGAGCCGGGTGCGGAACTCCGCCGGACAGTCGCTCACCGCCGGAATCTTGTAGGTGGAGGGTGCGTGGGTCATCAGCCGCCCTTCGGGGTTCCACCACAGCTCCTCCATGGTCAGCCAGCCCATACCCTGGATGTAGGCGCCCTCCACCTGGCCGATGTCGATGGCCTCGTTGATGGAGTTGCCGGCATCGTGGAGCAGGTCGGCCCGTAGCAGCTTCCACTCCCCGGTGAGGGTATCCACGATCACCTCCGAGACGGCCGCACCGTAGGCGAAGTAGTAGAAGGGACGGCCGGTCATGGTGTCCCGATCCCAGTGCAGCTTCGGGGTGGCATAGAAGCCGTCGGACCAGAGCTGCACTCGGGATTGGTAGGCCGCCATCACCAGGTCGGTGAAGGGCAAGGAGCTTCCATTTCCGCTGACGGCGTCGTCGGCGAACACGACTTCATCCGGCTCGCAGCCGAAGCTACTGGCGGCGAGCTCGGCCAGGCGCTGGCGGATCTGCCGGGCTGCATCCTCGGCTGCCTTGCCGTTCAAGTCGGCACCGGTGGAGGCCGCCGTCGCCGAGGTGTTGGCCACCTTGCTGGTATCGGCGGCGGTGGCGCGCACGTGGCGCAGGCCGATGCCGAGCTCGTTGGCCACCACCTGGGCCACCTTGGTGTTGAGCCCCTGCCCCATCTCGGTGCCGCCGTGGTTCACCAGCACCGAGCCATCGGTGTAGATGTGCACCAACGCGCCGGCCTGGTTGTAGTGCACCACGTTGAAGGAAATGCCGAACTTCACCGGGGTGAGGTAAACCCCCTTCTTCAGCACCGGGCTGGTCGCATTGAATTCCTTCACCGCCCTGCGGCGCTCCCAATAGCCGCTCTCCTTTTCCAGCTCCGCCACTAGCTCGTGGATGACGTTGTCCTCCACCTTCTGGCCGAAGGGCGTGGTGTCGCGCTCGCCCTTGCCGTAGAAGTTGAGCTTGCGCACCTCCAGCGGATCCTTGCCGAGCTCGCGGGCGATGTTGTCGATGATGTACTCGATGGCGATGGCCCCTTGGGGGCCGCCGAAGCCACGAAAAGCGGTGTTGGACTGGGTGTTGGTCTTGCCGCAGAGGGCGAGGATGTCCACGTCCGCCAGGTAATAGGCGTTGTCGAAGTGGCACACGGCGCGGCTCGCCACCGGCGCCGAGAGGTCGGCCGAGAAGCCGGCCCGGGAGGTCATCTCGATCTTCGCCGCCAGGATACGGCCGTCGTCGTCGTAGCCGACCTGGTAGTCGTAGTGGAAGCAGTGGCGCTTGCCGGTGATCATCATGTCGTCGTCGCGGTCGAGCCGGATCTTTACCGGGCGCCGCAGCTTGTGGGCGGCGACTGCCGCCACGCAGCAGAACAGCGCCGACTGCGACTCCTTGCCGCCGAAGCCGCCACCCATGCGGCGCATCTCCACCAGCACCTGGTGCGCCCGCAAATTCAGGGCGTGGCAGACCACGTTCTGCATCTCGGTGGGGTGCTGGGTGGAGCACCAGATGTGCAGGCAGCCGTCCTCGCGGGGCGCCACGTAGGAGATCTGCCCCTCCAAGTAGAACTGCTCCTGACCGCCCACGGTCCAGTCCCCGGCCCTGGTGCGGGGCGCCGCGGCGATGGCGGCGTCCGGATCGCCGCGCCTGAGATGCATAGGCGGTAGCACATAGGAGCGCTGGCGCTTGGCCTCCTGGGGCGTCATCACCGCCGGCAACTCCTCGTACTCCACTTGGCCCT
>CAZLYT010000045.1:0-9596 GCA_964563515.1 uncultured Candidatus Competibacteraceae bacterium
CAGATGCCGACATTAGTGGCCTCGCCAGCACCTATGTTCCGCTTTTCCCGCCATGGAAGTCGGGCGAGGCTCCGCACGATGTTTCCAGCCCTGGCCGCGATGGTCTGCATCCTTGCGGTCATGACTCCCGCGACCTCCGAGGCGGCGAGCCGACTCGCCGACTTCCTCGATCGTTTCACCGTGCAAGAGCTTGTCCCCCAGGCCGACCGGCTCGGCGACATCTCCGGCGAGCCGCCCGCCGCACCCGCCTACCGCGGTGACGAGCTGGTGGGCTACGTGTTTCTGAACACGGACGTGGTGGAGAGCATCGGCTACTCCAGCAAGCCGATTCACGTCGCCGTTGGCCTGGACACCGCCGGCTCCATCGTTGGTGCCAAGCTGCTCGAGCACAGCGAGCCCATCGTGCTGATTGGCATTCCCGAGCAACGGGTCACCGACTTCATCGACGGCTACGTCGGGCGCAGCGTGCTCGAGGAGCCAAAAGCTGATCAAGCCGGCGTGGCTGTGGATGCGGTGAGCGGCGCCACGGTAACGGTGCTCGTCATTGACGACAGCATCACCCGGTCGGCGATCCGCGTGGCCCGCAGCCGCCAGGACGAACCTGAGGGCGGCGCCGCCCAGGCGGCCCCAGCCCGCACGGTCGACACCTCTCAGAGCGGAACCCGCGAATGGGACGCCCTGTTGGAGGAAGGCTCGGTGGGCCGGCTCCGTCTCACGGTGGCGGACGTCAATGCCGCCTTCGAGCGACTAGGAGGCGAAGCAGCCGAACGGCCGGAACGGGGTCAGCCCGAAGACACCTTCATCGATCTCCACGTGGCCCTGGTCAGCGTGCCGGTGATCGGTCGCTCGCTGCTCGGCGAGCGCGAATATGCCCTGCTTGAACAGTCGCTCGAGCCTGGGCAGCAAGCGATCCTGGTGGCTGGGATGGGGCGCTACTCCTGGCGCGGCTCCGGCTACGTGCGTGGCGGCATATTCGACCGCATCGAGCTGAACCAGGGCGTGACCCGGGCGCGCTTTCGCGACCGCAACTACAAACGTGTCGGCGACATCGCCGCACTCGGAGCGCCGGACCTACGTGAGGTGGGGCTGTTCACGCTGCCGCCGGACGCCGAGTTCGATCCCGGCAAGCCGTGGGAGCTGAACCTCATCGTGCAACGGGCGGTGGGGGCTCTGGAAAAGGTGTTCCTTGGCTTCGACTTGTCCTACGAGCTGCCGGAGAAGTATCTGGAGCCGTTGCCGCCACCACCGGTGGCGGAAGCGCCCGCTCAGCAGGCGGCCGCGGCAATCGAGGAGCCGCCGGCGTTCGAGGCACCGTCGCCTGCTCTTTGGCAGCGCATCTGGGGCAACCGCACCGTCGACATCGCCATTCTGCTCGCCGGGCTGGGGATACTCGGCGCCATTTTCATGTTCCAGGACTGGCTCACCAGGCGCCCCCGCCTGACTGATGCGGTGCGCCTGAGTTTCCTGGCTTTTACCCTGATCTGGATCGGTTGGTATTCCAACGCCCAGCTCTCAGTGGTGAACGTGCTGACCTTCAGCAGTGCGCTGCTGACGGACTTCCGTTGGGACTTCTTCCTAATGGATCCGCTGCTCTTCATCCTGTGGAGCTCGGTGGCCATCTCGTTGCTGTTCTGGGGCCGCGGGCCGTTCTGCGGGTGGCTCTGTCCTTTCGGTGCGCTGCAGGAGTTTGCCAACCGCCTCGCCAAGCTGCTTAAGATCCCCCAATGGCAGGTGCCCTGGGGGCTGCACGAGCGCATCTGGCCCCTGAAGTACGTGATCTTCCTGGGGCTCTTCGGCTTGTCCTTGTACTCCCTGGCATGGGCCGAGCGGCTCTCGGAGGTGGAGCCTTTCAAGACCGCCATCGTGCTGAAGTTCGTGCGTGACTGGCCGTTTGTGCTCTATGCGGTGCTGCTGCTGGTAGCGGGACTTTTCGTCGAACGCTTCTTCTGCCGCTACCTGTGTCCGCTGGGCGCGGCGCTGGCGATCCCGGGGCGGCTGCGAATGTTCGAGTGGCTGAAGCGCTACCCTGAGTGTGGCCGACCGTGCCAGCGCTGCGGCAACGAGTGCATGGTCCAGGCGATCCACCCGGAAGGCCACATCAACCCCAATGAGTGCGTCTACTGCATGCACTGCCAGGTGCTCTACCACGACGACCACCGCTGCCCGGTGATGATTCAGCGGCGACTTCGACGGGAGCGGGCTACGGCCCGCGCCCAGGCGGGGGGCAAGCCCGCGCCGAGCGTTGAAAGGCCCTCGAGCGCTTAGCCCCCGATCCACACCACTAGGAGGATTCGACCATGACAGACCAGAAGCGGAACGGAGCAGACGGCGTGACCCGCCGCGAGGTGCTGGGGAAGTCGGCGAAGCTCGCCGCCCTGGCGGGGTTCGGCGGCGCGGCCGGCGGCGCGGGCATCATGGTGGGCGGCCTGACCGCGCCCGAGCTGGCGCGGGCGGCAAGCGAGGTAGGCGCGGTCGCACCTGGCGACCTGGATGATTACTACGTCTTCTGCAGCAGCGGCCAGTGCGGCGAGATTCGCATCCAAGGGCTGCCCTCCATGCGCGAGCTGATGCGCATTCCCGTCTTCAACCGCTGCAGCGCCACCGGCTGGGGCATCACCAACGAGAGTGTAAAGATTCTCACCGAGGGACTGACGCCGGAGACCCGGGCCTTCATCGACAAGCGCGGCGGCATCACCGCCTATATGAACGGCGACGCCCACCACCCGCACATGTCTTTCACCGACGGCACCTACGACGGGCGCTACGTGTGGATTCAGGACAAGGCCAACACTCGCCTGGCCCGCATCCGTTGCGACATCATGAAGTGCGACAAGATCATCGAGGTCCCGAACGCCTCCGACATGCACGGCATGCGGCCACAGAAGTACCCGAAGACGGGCTACTTGTTCGTCAATGGGGAACACGAGATCCCGCTGCCCAACGACGGTTCGGTGCTGGACGAGCCCGACAAGTACGTGGCCATCTTCACCGCCGTGGACGGCGACACCATGAAGGTGGCTTGGCAGGTGATCGTCGATGGCAATCTGGACAACGTGGACGCCGACTACCAGGGCAAGTACGCCTTTTCCACCTGCTACAACTCGGAGAAGGGTATGACCCTGGCGGAGATGAGCTCCGCCGAGCAGGACTGGATGGTGATTTTCGACATTGCCACCATCGAGGAAGGCGTCAAGGCCGGCGACTACCAGGAGTTCCACGGCGTGCCGGTGTTGGACGGCCGTAATGGCTCCAAGTACACCCGCTATGTACCGATCTCCAAGAGCCCCCACGGCATCAACACCGCGCCCGACGGCCAGCACGTGGTGGTCAACGGCAAGCTGTCGCCGACGGTGACGGTCATCGACGTGGGCTTAATCGACGCCCTGTTCGCCGAGGATGCCGACCCCCGCAGCTGCGTGGTGGCGGAGCCGGAGCTCGGGCTGGGGCCGCTACACACCGCCTTCGATGGCAAGGGCAATGCCTTCACCACACTGTTCATCGACAGCCAGGTGGCCAAATGGAGCTTGGAGGAAGCGCGCAAGGCCTTTCAAGGCGAAGATGTGGACCCGATCATCGACAAGATCGACGTGCACTACCAGCCGGGCCACAACCACAGCTCCATGGGCGAGACCAAGGAGGCAGACGGCCAGTGGTTGGTGTCGCTGAACAAGTTCTCCAAGGACCGCTTCATCAACGTGGGGCCGCTGAAGCCGGAGAACGACCAGCTCATCTACACCGGCGACGACGGCATGACCCTGGTGCACGACGGCCCCGCCTTCGCCGAGCCCCACGACATCATCATCGTGCGTCGCGATATCGTGAACCCGCTCCAGGTCTACGACCGCGCCGACCCGAGCTGGGAGGATGCGCGCAAGATGGCGGAGGCCGACGGCGTCACTCTGGAGTCGGCCTCCAACGTGATCCGCGACGGCAACAAGGTGCGGGTCTACATGTTCTCGGTGGCCCCCAACTTCAGCCTCACCCAGTTCACCGTGAAGCAGGGCGACGAGGTGACGGTGACCATCACCAACTTGGACGTCGTGGAGGACGTGAGCCATGGCTTCACGCTCACCAACCACGGCGTCGCCATGGAGATCAGCCCTCAGCAGACCGCCTCGGTGACCTTCGTGGCCGACCGCCCCGGGGTGCACTGGTACTACTGCCAATGGTTCTGCCACGCCCTGCACATGGAGATGCGCGGGCGCATGCTGGTAGAGCCGGCGTGAGTGGACGGCTGAGCCATTGGTGAGGCCCGGCGCGCTGCTGGGCCGGGTGCTGCTGACCAGCCTAGTGCTGGTTGGCAGCGCCGGGTCAGCGGAGATTGCCGTCTCGGCAAGCACGGGGGCCTTGGCGGCGGCGCTGGTGCGGGCGCAGGCTGGGGATGTCTTGCGCTTGGCGGCGGGCGTGCACCGTGGTGGGGTGACCGTCTCGGTGCCGCGCCTGACCCTTTCCGGGGAGCCGGGGGCGGTGGTGGACGCGGCAGGCGAGGGCAGCGTCATCACCGTCTCGGCTCCCGACGTGACGTTGCGAGGGCTCGACATCCGCAACTCCGGCGCGCGGCTCAACCAGATGCACGCCGGCGTCTTCATCGGCAAGCAAGGCGATCGGGTGCTGGTAGCGGACAACCACCTGGAGGGCAATCTGTTCGGGGTCTATGTGTGGGGCCCGGAGGACGCCGTAGTACGGGGCAACCGCATCACCGGGCGCGACGATCTGCGCATGAGCGAGCGGGGCAACGGCGTGTCGGTGTGGAATGCGCCGGGCTCCCGGGTGGAGGCTAACGACATCCGCTTCGGCCGCGACGGCATATTCACCGAAACCAGCCGCGACAACGTCTTTCGCGGCAACCGCTTTCGGGATCTGCGCTTCGGTGTGCACTACATGTACACCAATCACAGCGAGGTCAGCGACAACATCTCGGTGGGCAATCACGTGGGCTACGCGCTGATGTACTCCACTGGGCTCACCGTGAGCGGGAACCTGTCCCAGGGCGACCGCGACCATGGCATCGCGCTGAACTATGCCAACCAGTCGGTGTTCAGCGGCAACGCCGTCCGCGAGGGCGGCGAGAAATGCGTCTTCATCTACAACTCCAACTACAACGCGTTTCGCGACAACTGGTTCGAAGGCTGCGACATCGGCATCCACTTCACCGCCGGCTCCGAGCGCAATGTGATCACCGGCAACGCCTTCGTCGGCAACCAGACCCAGGTGAAATACGTGGGCACCCGTCATCTGGACTGGTCCCACCAGGGGCGGGGCAACTACTGGAGCGACAACCCCGCCTTCGACCTGAACGGCGACAACATCGCCGACACGGCCTACCGGCCCAACGACCTGGTGGACCAGGTGGTGTGGGCGTATCCGCTGGCGAAGCTGCTGCTGAACAGCCCGGCGGTGCAGGTGGTGCGCTGGGCTCAGTCCCAGTTCCCCGCGCTGCATCCCGGCGGCGTGGTGGATAGCGCGCCGCTGATACGCCCGCCTGAGGTTCCCGCCTTGGGGAGCGGCTGAGCAATGGCGGTTGTGGTCGAGCTCCGCGAGGTATCCAAGCGTTACCGCCAACAGGTGGCGGTGGACCGCGTCAGCCTGAGCATCGAGCCCGGTGAGCGGGTGGCGCTGCTGGGCCACAATGGTGCCGGCAAGACCACCTTGATGAAGCTGATGCTGGGCCTATCGCGGCCCAGCGCCGGGGAGATCAAGGTGCTGGGGCACGACCCGCGCGGTGGCAGCGGGGCGCGGGGGCGACGGGAGCTGGGCTTTCTGCCCGAGAATGTGGCCTTCGACGAAGCCATGACCGGCTTCGAGCTGATGCGCTTCTACGCGCGCTTGAAGCACGCCCGCCGCCGCCAGTGCGAGGAGCTTCTGGAGCGGGTAGGTCTGGCCAAAGCGGCACGCCTGCGGGTGCGCACCTACTCCAAAGGCATGCGGCAACGGCTGGGGCTGGCCCAGGCTCTGTTGGGCACGCCGCAATTGCTGATGCTGGACGAGCCCACCAGCGGCCTGGACCCGGCCTCGCGCCAGCGCTTCTACGAAATCCTGCGCGATCTTTCTCGATCTGGGAGCTCGGTGCTGCTGTCCTCGCATTTGCTCACCGAGCTCGAAGAGCGCACCGACCGCATCGCGATAATGGATCGGGGTCGCCTGGTAGCGGTGGGCACTCTCGACCAGCTGCGGCGGCAGGCAGGCTTGCCGATCCGGTTCCGGCTTCGAGTGTCCCAGGGCCGAGGTGAGGAGGTGGTCCGCCGGTTGAGCGGGGTCGAGCACCTGGAGCTGGTCAATGGTTCTGCCCTCAGCTTCAGCTGTCTGCCAGAAGCCAAGATGACCATCATTCGCGAGATCGGAGACTGCGGCGCCCTGGTCGACGACGTGGGTATGGCACCGCCCTCTCTGGACGATGTCTATGCCAGCTTCGTCGAGCGCGAGGAAGGCGAATGAGCCCGCTGCTGGTGGTCGCCGGCAAGGAGCTGCGCGATGGTCTGCGCAACCGGTGGGTGCTGGCGGCCACTGGCCTGTTGGCGGCGCTGGCACTGGGTTTGGCTTTTCTCGGCAGCGCGCCGACCGGAACGGTGGGCGTTCCGCCGTTGGCGGTGACCGTGGTCAGCCTGGCGAGCCTGTCGGCATTCCTTCTGCCATTGATTGCCTTGCTGCTCTCCTTCGACGCCATCGTCGGTGAGCACGAGCGCGGCACCCTGTTGCTGCTGCTGGCCTACCCGGTCAGTCGATGGCAGGTGCTGGGCGGCAAGTTTTTGGGGCACGTCGCCATTCTTACCATTGCCACCGTGGTTGGCTACGGCAGCGCCGGGCTGGCGGTGACCGCGGTGGCTGGCGCCGAGCCACAGACCTGGCCGGCTTTCGGCGTGCTGATCGGAAGCTCCGTGCTGTTGGGCGCGGTTTTCGTCGGCATCGGTTACCTGGTGAGTGCCCTGGTCGGCGAACGGGGCACCGCGGCGGGCCTGGCGGTCGCGGTCTGGCTGGTGTTGGTGCTGCTCTACGATCTGGCGCTGCTCGGCCTGCTGGCTGCCGACCAGGGGAGCCACCTGAGCTCCGAGTTGTTCCGCAGCTTGCTGCTGGCGAATCCCGCCGATGCCTATCGGCTGCTGAACCTGACGGGCTTCGAGGAAGTGCGGCAATTCTCGGGGCTGGCGGGCCTGGCTCCCGATGCGCGGCCAGCCCCTGGACCCCTGCTTCTGGGCTTGGGCGCTTGGTTGGCGATTCCTCTCTTGGCTGCGGCGGGTCTGCTCGCCAGAAGAGAGCTGTGATCACGCGACTTCTCACGCTGCTCCTATTGCCGGCGCTCGCTGCATGTGGCGGCGACGAGCCGCCGCTGGAGGTGCCGCCAGCCGCGAAGCTCAATCGGGAGGCGGTGGGTTATTACTGCGGCATGATCGTAGCGGATCACTCCGGGCCCAAGGGCCAGTTGTTCTTGAAGGGACACAGCTCCCCGCTGTGGTTTTCCTCCGTGCGCGACACGATTGCTTTCACCATGCTCCCGGAGGAGAGCAAGGATATCGCCGCCATATACGTCCACGACATGAGTCAGGCCACAAGCTGGGATGCTCCAGGCGACGAGGCCTGGATGGAAGCAGCCAGCGCGGTTTACGTAATAGGCAGTTCCCGGCGCGGTGGCATGGGCGCCATGGAGGCGGTCCCGTTCTCCGACTCAGAGGCGGCTACGAATTTCGCTAATGAGAATGGCGGGCACGTAGTCAGCTGGGATGAAATACCACTAGATTATGTTCTGGGAGGGCCGGAAGCAGAACCGCCACCCACGAATGATCCTTCTGATTCGATCAAGCCGGAAAATCAGCACGAATGAGAGCGATTCCTGGACGGCCTCTTTGTCGTCGTCTGGTTAGACCTAGACGACATTCCGAGGAGGGTGCTGAGGAAATAGACTAGCGCCCCTCTAGCGGAGACATCGAGCAGGCGTAGTTGGCTTCGCCGAGCTTGAGCCTTTGTCACGAGCCATTGCTCGAATCGGATGTAGGAGTGCCTCCGGCCGCAATACCGAAGGGTGCATTAGCCAACGCGTAATGCACCGACCTTCCGTCAATTGGACGGTGGGTTACGCTGCGCTAACCCACCCTACGCTTCCAACAGGCCTGAAGCTGTAGCAGCGACGCCAGTCGCGACGGCGTGGCCAAGGGCGCCGGTTTCCGCCGGGGTGGATAAGGGCCGCGTCGCGCCCCATCGCGGCACGCGCTGCTCGCACGAGGAGCCGCTAGAAGCGGCGTCCAAGTGCCAATAATATTCCTAAAAATAAAATGTTACATGGGGTTTGATGCCAATGGCGAAAGTTCGAAATCGGGCGCCAGTCACCACTCGGTGGCGGTGACTGGCGCTGGCGCCAATCGTTCAAGGACAGGCTGGCAAGCCGCTGAAATGGGCCGCCACGTTGGCGATATCGTCCTCACTGAGATTGGCGACCATGGGAATCATGACGGCGCTCAGTCCGCCTTTCCGATCCCCGGTCTGATACGCTTTGATGGAGCTAACTAGATAAGCTTCGTGTTGTCCCGCCAGGTTCGGGTAGACCGGATTTACGCTGATACCATTTGCATTATGGCAAGCCGCGCAAACTGAGTCAGCCAGAGTCTTCCCCGCTTCCGCATCCGCGGCCTGGACGGCAGGTGCGGCGGCCACAAGCGCGGC
The DNA here is from genome assembly GCA_964563515.1 of uncultured Candidatus Competibacteraceae bacterium. Lineage (GTDB taxonomy): Bacteria > Pseudomonadota > Gammaproteobacteria > Competibacterales > JAHEDQ01 > CAZLYT01. The sequence continues at coordinate 8,653 of CAZLYT010000045.1, forward strand.
TAGAGCAAGTGCTTTGTTCATCGTTTCTACTCCTGCGTTAAGCGATGGGATCGCATGACTGCGAGGCGCCATTTTGGCTCTAAGATGACGTGATTTGCAATTTGTTTTAGGCGACACTCCGTCTCTTTGCGTAGGTGCGCCGAAACCCAATGCCCCCCCGGGGAGCAGGTCGCGGCAACCCGAGAATACGGCGCGGTTTGCAATACGCTTCCTGGATTACGGGCTGCGACAGTGACGGGAGCGACAGGGTGCGGGCGAGGTCAGGTCGGGAACTGACGCAAGTGTGGTGAAGGTCTGTGACGGGCCCGTTGCACGGCCGGTGCGATTCACTATGTGGGGTTGGGAAACCTGGGGATCGGAGGCCGTGGGTTCAGGTTTCGGGGCGACAGCCCGCGGCCCTTCGAGTGTCAGCTCAATATGATGGCCAAACGCTCCATCTGGAATATCGAGAAGCTGAATTTTTCACAACTATTTTCACAACTATTTTCACAACTACTAGGGTGCTCGGGGTAGCCTCCCCCGCCGTCGGCATTTACTCTTAGGCAAGGGGACTGCAGCAACCACGGACGACGAGGCATCCGAGTCGGTGCAGTAACCGGTGTGGAGGCGCAACTGGCCCAGCGCGGGGAGCCTCGTCAATGGGAGGCGTAGCGCCATCTTGAGCGCCGCAACGGGGCGAGAGCTAGTGCCCTTGCGGGTCGCAGTCTCAAGTTAGAGGCTGCCCTGGCCATATTCCTATCGACTAAGGGGAGCACTTCTCCATGACCGCAGCGCGAGTGATCCAGCGCGCCGGGCTGGACGCCCTAATCCAGGCTCTCGCGACGCGCGGCTACCAGGTCATCGGGCCGCGTGCCCAGGACGGGGCCATCGTCTACAAACCTGTTTCCAGCTCGGCGGACCTGCCGGAGGGCTGGACCGAGGAGCAGGAGGCGGGGCACTACCGC
>CAZLYT010000046.1:0-13695 GCA_964563515.1 uncultured Candidatus Competibacteraceae bacterium
GCCACCACGTATTCGGCCAGACCGCCCCCGGGCAAGATGGTCATGACCGCGTCTCCCAGCTTCCACCGGGTCACCCCATCGCCGATCCAGTCAATGGTCCCCGCGGCTTCGAGTCCCAGAATGTCGGAGGCGCCCGGTGGCTGAGGATAGTGACCCTGACGCTGCAGCAGGTCGGCCCGATTGACTCCCGCCGCCGCGACACGGATCCTCACCTCACCCGGACCAGGCTCGGGCGCGGGTACATCGCCGATAGCAAGCACCTCAACGCCACCAAAGCCGTTCATCACCACTGCTCTCATGGCACCTAATTCTCCTGGTCGTCGAGCACCCAGCACTCATATGCCTAGCCGTCCTTGCCCCCTGGTGTGTACAGCACGGCCGGCACGGCGGCGCTTGTCCACAGTAAATGTGGAAGAAGCCGTGGATAAGCTGCAGCGATCGTTGCTAACGTTTTACGATGAAAAGTTAACCACATCGAAAATACACCTGGAGTCCCAAGATCTTCCCAATTTTTTTGAAGCGCAACAGAGTGTTGTTAAATGGGAGATTTCGCGTAGCTAACCGCGTTCCACTTGCAGGAGCGATGTCAGTCGCGATGGCGCGCGCGAGCGCGCCGGTGTTTCGGCGGCCAGCAGCGGGGGCGCTCCGCGCCACATCGCGGCGCATGCCGCTCCTACAAATACCGGGCTAGGGGAATTCTGGATGCCAAATAATTCCCAGCTAAACAACGCCCTGGATCATGTTAGATGGGAGTACTCGGTCGATGACGGACATTGCCACCTTGCGCCGCATTCTCAAGCAATACCGCCGGGTCGCGGTCGTGGGTCTTTCGGCGCAGTGGCACCGTCCCAGCTACTTCGCTGCCAAGTATCTGCTGGACCACGGTTACGAGATCTTTCCGGTGAATCCCACCTATAGCGAGGTGCTCGGGCGGCGCTGCTATCCTAATCTGCTTGCGATTCCGGAGCCCGTGGAGGTAGTGGATTGCTTTCGACGTGCCGACGAGATTCCAGCCATCGCCCGCGATGCGGTGCGCATTGGCGCCCGCGTGCTATGGACTCAGCTCGGTGTGGTGAGCGAAGAGGGCGCCCGCGTTGCTCGCGAGGGTGGCCTGGAAGTGGTTATGAACCGCTGCATGAAAATCGAGCACGCTCGACTCTTCGGCGGCCTCGGGTGGGTCGGCGTCAACACCGGCGTGGTGTCCTCGCACCGCCCGCACTTTCTACCATAGCGAGGCTTGCGGGCCGCGCTAGGATCTCTAGGCAGCCCCCGCCAGCCGATCCAAACCCGGCCCGGCCGGGCGACTCCAATACAGCGCAGACAGGCGCACAACGGCTTCCTGATCGGACAACAGCAGCAAGCGCTCCTCGTTGCTCAGACTTCCCCAACCTTCCTCCTGTACCTGGTCGAGGAGCAACCTGAGATGGCTGCGGCGGCGACGTCCCGGCTGACGGGGCTCCAGCAGCGACAAATGCACCGCCTGCGCCCAGGGGTCGCCCGCCACGCGGACCACGGAGGCGGCATCGCCACCGATTTCCAGATGTTCCGGCAGCGTCGTGTGCCAGCGCCAGAACGCTCGGATGACGCGATCCGGCTTGTTCTCCGCCGGAGTCCAAAACAGCCCCAAGCGGTGAGTCAGGGAGCCGCTACTCAGCCGACTGGTCCACACCGACATGGGAATGGATAGCCACAGACCCAGCAGCACCGGCGTCAACCACCAGAAGAAGAGCTCGGAGCAATACCAAGCAAGCCAGGCGGCCGCGATGCCCACGACCGTGTGAGGCCAGTGGGTGGCAAGCGCTTCGAGCCAGCTAGTGCCTTCGTCACTGCGATTCTGAGCCGCCCAGGTGACCGGCTTTCGGCGCAGCGTGGCGACCACGAAATGGGACTGGAATAGCATCAACACCGGTGCCTGAAGGGCGGACAGCAAGGTCTCGAAAAAGGTGCTGGCGGTGAGCGCCAGCACGCCCCCGAATCGTCGCCGGTTCCGCACCGCGTTGACCACCACCGCAAACACCTTGGGCAGGAACAGCATGGCCAGGGTGACGACGAGCACGGTGGTCATCTCCACCGTGTAAGAGACCGGCCACCGCGGCAACAGCTCGTCTCCGAAGAAATATACTGGCTCGCTACGGGTCACCACATAAGCCTGAGCACCGGTCAGTACCAGAAACACCAACCACAGGGGCGAGGCCAGGTACGACATGACGCCTGAAAGCATGTGCACCCGGCTCACCGGGTGCAGGCTCGGGGTGTTGATCAGGCGCAGATGCTGCAGATTGCCCTGGCACCAACGACGATCCCGCTTGGCGAAGTCGATGAGCGAAGGGGGTAGCTCCTCGTAGCTGCCCCCCAAGTCGGCGGCCACGTGCACCTCCCACCCCGCTCGCCGCAGCAGGGCGGCCTCGACGAAGTCGTGGCTCAGAATCTCACCGCCGAACGGCGGCGAGCCCGGAAGCCGTGGCAGGGCACAGTGGGCCGCGAACGGGGCCATCCGCAAGATGGCGTTGTGGCCCCAATAGTTGGCTTCGCCCCCCTGCCAGTAGCCCAACCCAGCGGTGAACAAGGGGCCATAGGCTGCACCCGCGAACTGATTGGCGCGTGCGAACAGGGAGCTCCGGTTGATGGGAATAGGGGGTACCTGAATCAGGCCTACCCTGGGCGCGGCCTCCATACGCCGCACCATTTCCATCAGGGTGGCCGCCGACATCAGGCTGTCGGCGTCGAGCACGATCATGTAGCGATAGCGGCCGCCCCAGCGGCGACAAAACTCCTCGATGTTGCCGCTCTTGCGGCCGGAGTTGTCCTCCCGGTGACGGTAGTGCACGGGCACGGCCCCCCGAGGAAGATCGGCCCAACGCAACTCCTCCTCGACCCACACGTCCGGGTCACGGCTGTCGCTCAGCACGAAAAACTCGAAGGCCGCTGCCTGAGGCAGCCGCTCGAGATCCTCGCGCATGGCCTGGATGCGGGCAAAAACTTCCCGAGCCACCTCATTGTGCACCGGCATGACAATGGCGGTCAGCGGCAGCTCCGGGGCACCAGACGCCGCGGTCCGCTTTCGTTGCCACGGGTTGACGCGGCCGCTCAGCATCAACAGGAAGCCCGTCAGAGCGTTCCAGAACGACAGCGCGATCCAGCCCACCAGAATCCCGTATAGGACCAACAGGGCGAGCTCGATGGGGGTAAAGCCATCGCTTTGAAAAACCAGCGCCAGCAATGCCACGCAGCCGAGCGCGGTAGCACCGGCGAAGCTGAATAAGAGCCAGCGCCGCAGGTTATGCCCGACGTGCATTCGAACAGCCATCACGGACGCGCCCCACCGGTCATACCGCTGCGCCTACGCACGAGTTCGTCGCCGTTGCCGGAGACACCGCTGCCCGCGACCTTCGGAACGCGGCTCAAGGGCTTGGACTGCATGGCCATGTGAGCCAATGGCGGCACACCAATCCGGGCACTGGTGACAATCGCCTGCAGCAGTGTCGGCGGCGGTTCGCCGAGACCCGGGACAAAGCCGCGAAAGGCTTGCTCTCGCAGACAGCGCATCAGGGCCACACGCGCCGCTCCAAGCGCGCGCTTACTGCGAGCAGCCGGACCCAGACAGTCCGCCAGCCATTGGTCCAACAGCGCCTGTGCCTCGAGCACGGCAGCGGCAGCCCGAGATTCGCCCGGCTCGAGGCGCCTTCCAGCCACGCGCCGCAATACCTTCCCCACCAGGAGATCGGTCTCAGCGCCCGCGGCCACTCCCAGCGCCGCCAGATAACGCACGATTGCGACGGCCTCGGCGGACTGGAGCTGATCCCGTCCACCGCCATTGCCATCACCACCGCCGGCAGCGCGGTTCGCCGCCGGGGTCCGCGCCACTAGCTGTCCCGGCCCGTCCACTGATAGCTCCAGGTCTCGGTGAGTGGTCGTTCGTCGGCCCCTTGCAACACGGCTCGAAGCTCACAAAGGCTGGCGTCGCCGGGAAGCAGCTCGAAGGCCAACCGCCAGGTGGAGGAGTGGCGATTCCATAGCACCACGGTGTTCACCACCTCACCGGCCGAGGTGGTCACCTCTGCCTTGGGAGGCTGGTCGGTGGGAATACGGGATAGCTCACGGCCGCTGAACTCCACCACGAAGCGTCGGCGGCTCGAGTCGAGATCCTCGATTCCCCCGGCGCCCACCCAGGTGGATTCGACCTTGCCCTGGGGTGGGACTGCCGGGCGCTCCAGGGTGAAGTACAAGCGGTATGCAAAACGGGCGGTGGAATCCGTTACCGGCTTCTGCTCCGGGACCCAGAACGCGACAATGTTGTCGTACTTTTCCGAGTCGCTGGGGATCTCCACCAAGGTCACACCGCCTCGGCCCCAGCCGCCCATCGGCTCGACCCACACGCCGGGTCGACGCTGGTACTCCGCTTCCAGATCCTGGTAACGGGCGAAATCGCGTTCCCGCTGCAGCAGCCCGAATCCCCGCGGACTGTCTTCTTGAAAGATGCTCATGCGCAGCCGATGGCCGTTGACCAACGGCCGCCACACCCACTCACCGCTGCTCCGCGCCAGCGCCAGTCCGTCCGAGTCGTGCACCTCGGGGCGGAAGTCGTCGAACAAACGATCCGACTGGGCGCCATGGAGGAACATGCTGGTGATGGGTGCTACCCCGAGCCACTCCACGGGTCTGCGAAAGAACAGCTCGGCCTCGACATCGATCAAGGTCTCACTGCCAGGTATGATTTCGAACCGGTAGGCGCCGGTGACGCTCTCGCTCTCCAACAGGGCATACAGGCGCAAACTGCGCGCATCACGCACCGGCTTTTCGATCCAGAACTCCCGAAACCAGGGGAACTCCTCGGACTTGGGCAGCCCGGTGTCCACGGCCAGCCCGCGCACGGAAAGACCATAGTGTTGGCCAGCGCCTATCACACGAAAATAGCTGGCCCCGAGGAATACCGCCACTTCGTCATGGTAGTCGGGGCGGTTGATGGGGTAATGGATCCGGAATCCGGCAAATCCCAGATCCTCTGGAAGGGGCTCTGCGAACTCATTCTTGCCGTAATCGAAGAAGTCCGGCGTGAATTTCAGCGGTGTCGCTGTGCCGCCGGTAATCACGTTGATGCCAACGCGGTTGGTCTGCAGAAATCCCCGATGAAAGAACTGCAGTTGAAACGGCGAGCCTTCATCACGCCATAACGCCTGCTCAGGGGCGAAGCGGATGTCGCGGTACTGATCGTAGTTGAGATTGCTCAGAATCTCGGGCAGAGGATCCTGCGGTGGTTGGTAGGGTCCCTTGGCCAGGCTCTCGGCCCGCAGTCGCAAGTCCGCATAGTCGAACGGCACACCCTCTTCGGGCCCGCGTACACCATTACCCTCGCCGTCCTGGGCAGCGCCGCAACCGGGCCAAACGCTGAGGACGCTCAGCGTCATGAGGCAGCACCCAATGACTCGGGCCTGCCGGCCTGGACGCTCCCTGTCGACACGGCTCATAGACCACGCCGTCATTCTCATTGTTCGTCTCCAAGTCCTCTCGAACTCGTTTCACTTAGTTGTTTCTCAACAACCCATCGATGTCTGGGCAGGCGATTGGCATACCCCGACGCTCTCACGCCGTGGGCGCACGACGCCGGATTATGGTGCAACGCAACAGCCCCCTCAACTCCTGTCCGGGTCCCTGGGCTCAGACGCAGCGTGTACACTCAGAGGCTTCGGACCTCGCACCACCGCTGGAGATTGTGGAATGCCCGATCGAGCATTCGGCTTCGAGACCCTTTGCTTGCACGCCGGTCAGATCCCGGATGCCGTCACCGGCTCGCGCGCACCACCCATCTATCAAACTAGCTCGTACGTTTTCGATGGCGCCGACCACGCCGCCAGCCTGTTCAATCTGCAGACCTTTGGCAATATCTACACGCGGCTCAGCAATCCCACCACGGCGATGTTCGAGGAGCGGATGGCGGCCCTGGAGAACGGCCGTGCGGCGGTGGCGGCGGCCTCCGGGCTGGCGGCGCAGATGCTGGCGCTGCTGACGCTGCTGGAAGCAGGCGACGAATTGGTGGCCTCCAGGACTCTCTACGGCGGTAGTCATACCCAGTTCGGCTACAGCTTTCGGCGCATGGGAATCCGCACAATTTTCGTGGATTCCGACGAGCCGGAAAACTTCCGCCGGGCCATCACACCCCGAACCAAGGCGCTGTTCGCCGAGACTCTGGGTAATCCGGTGATCAATGTTCTCGACATCGAGGCGGTGGCAGCCGTGGCGCGCGAGGCCGGCATCCCGCTGATCGTGGACAACACTTTCCCCACGCCCTACTTGTGCCGCCCTTTGGACCATGGCGCCGACATCGTCGTTCATTCCGCCACCAAATTCATCGGCGGCCATGGCACGAGCATCGGCGGCGTGGTCGTAGAGTCGGGGCGCTTCCCGTGGGACAACGGCCACTTCCCCGGTATGAACGAGCCCTCGGAGGGTTATCACGGCGTGAGGTTCCACGAAACTTTCGGAGACTTCGGTTACACCATGAAGGTGCGCTGCGAAACACTGCGTACGCTTGGGCCGGCGCTGAGCCCGTTCAATTCTTTCCTGTTTCTGCAAGGACTGGAAACCCTCCCCGTGCGAATGGATCGCCATTGCAATAACGCGCTTGCAGTAGCCCGGTTCCTTCGTGACCATCCGGCGGTGAGCTGGGTCAACTACCCAAGCCTAGACGATAGTCGCTATCACGGCCTGGCAACCAAGTACCTGCCCAAGGGTGCCAGCGCCGTGCTCACTTTTGGGGTGCGGGGGGGGACCGACGCGGGGGTGCGCTTCATCGAGGAGGCCACCTTCATGAGCCACCTGGCCAATGTCGGTGACGCCAAGACCCTGATCATTCACCCGGCCTCCACCACCCACCGCCAAATGAGCGAGGACGAGCAGCTGGCGGCTGGGATCACGCCCGACATGGTGCGCATATCCGTGGGTTTGGAATCCATTGACGACATCCTCTGGGATATCGACCAGGCGCTGGAGAAGGCTCGCGGCAGGGTCAACGTGGCCGTCTCCGACTCCCGCGACTGACGCCCGCCCGTTATGGCCGCCGACGCCGGTCACGCCCCAGAGTATACCCAAGCGCTGCGCGCGCTCTCCGACCGTCTGGTCGAGTTGCAGCGTCCGATCCGCATCTTGGACGCCATCAAATGGGACGACGGCGTGCAGGAGGCGTTCTTTGCCCGCAATTGCCGCGAGTTGCCAGCGGTGGATCGGAGCTACTACGAGGCTAGGCCATTGGGCTTCGATCCGGCGGACAAGCGTCGGGAGCTGCACCAGCTCGAGCGCGACATCGTGCGCCAGCTGGGCCAGTTCAATCCAGTCAGCCAGATCATGCGCCGCAATTGCCGCGAATATCAGATGGTGGTGCGCTTGCTCGAGGCACGCGGCACACCGGAGTTTGCCCGGCTCTCCGAAGAGCTTTATGGCTCCGCCGACGAGGTCTTTCACGCCGGCGATCCCACGGTGGCGGATCTGGGAGTAATGATGTCCGAGGCTCTGGACAATCTGGAGCCGGATCGCCTCGGCGGCGACGATGGTGGCACCATTCCGGCCGAAGATGCGGTGGCCATCCTGCAGGAACGTTTGAACGGGTTTTTCGCAGGCAGCCCGAATCCAGTGCGGGTGCTGCTGAGCGACGGCATCGTGGCAGATGCCGCTGCCGGCGCCGACTACTTGAAGATCCGCCGCGATGCCAGCTTCAGCGAGCGTGAGCTGAGAGCGCTAGAGGTGCACGAAGGCTGGGTGCACATCGCCACCACCCTCAACGGACTCAACCAGCCCTTTTGCACCTTCCTCGCCAAAGGGCCACCCTCGGCCACTATCACCCAGGAAGGGCTGGCAATCATCATGGAAGTGCTCGCCTTCGCCTCGCACCCCAACCGCCTGAAACGGCTCACCGACCGCGTCCGCGCCATAGATCTGGCCGGGCGGGGCGCCAACTTCCTCGAGGTTTTCAACTTCCTGCGGCAGCGCGGTGTTGCCGATCAGCAAGCCTATCTCACCACTACCCGCGTTTTCCGCGGCAGCACGCCCGAGGGAGGCCCCTTTACCAAGGACCTGTCCTACACCAAGGGCTTCGTGCTGATCTACAACTACATTCGCCTGGCGGTGCGGCGCGGCATGCTGGACCGGGTGCCACTCCTGTTCTGCGGCAAAACCATGCTCGAGGACATTCGCAGCCTGGCGCAGCTGGTGGAGGAAGGCATTGTGACGCGGCCTGCCTTCCTGCCGTCGCAGTTCGCCGATCTCAACGCGCTGGCGGCGTGGATGTGCTACTCGAACTTTCTGAATCAGCTGAACTTGCGCCAGATCGAGGCCGACTATGCCGGCATTCTGTGAGGCCATTGATCGCAGCCGCGGGGGTCTGCAGTGAGGACAGCCGTGGAGGCGGTGGAGGTCTACAGACGCTTTCACTCTGGCCGCGAGGTCAGCAACTACATCGGCCCTCGATCAGGAATCCCATGTGACCGAAATCCCCGAAAGCCTCAGAGTGGCGCTCTGGGCCACGAGTTTGACCCCGGTGCTCGCCAACGTGGAAAGCTGGGTCAAAGGTGTGGACCGGACGATGTCCCGAGCCGCAGGCCAGGGCGCCTCGCTGCTGGTCATGCCCGAGCTGCTGTGCGAGCAATGGCTGGCGTTTGCGCCCAGGGGCCTGCGCGGGGATCAGGAGATCCCATGGATGGCGCAGCAGGCTGAGCTGGCCCTGCCCGCCCTGCGTCGACTCCCCATGCGCCACGGCATGGCCCTGGCGGCGGGTAGCATGCCGGTGCGAGTCGAGCTGGATGGCAAGGTCAGCTACCGCAACCGAGCTCACCTGCTGCTGCCCGACGGCCGCGAGTTGGCCCACGACAAGCTGTGCCTCACCCCCGGCGAGCGTGATCCGGAAGGTTGGGAGATGGCCACCGGCAACTTGGTGCGAGTCATTGAGTGGATGGGGCTGCGCGTCGCCGTGATCATCTGTCTGGACGTGGAGTTACCCGCGTTGTCGGCCCGGCTCTCCAGCTGCGATCTCGACTTGTTGCTGGTGCCCTCCATGACGGAGCGGCTTTCCGGCTACCACCGGGTGTTCGGCTGCGCCAAGGCGCGGGCGGTTGAGCTGCTGTGCACCGTCTGCGTAGTCGGATGCATCGGGCCGGCCACCACCGCCAGGCCGCGACCGGGCAATGTTTCGGGGGCGGCGTTGTACGTACCTTGCGAGCCGCTCCTGGGAGAAACCGGCGTGTTGGCGACAACGCCGCCCAAAGCGGAAAGCGACGGCCCTGGCCCGCTCCTGGTCGCAGACGTTCCGGTTGCGTCGATCCGCAGCCTGAGACGCCGTGGCGCGGAGGTCTGGCCGGGGGCTTGGCCAGCGGAGCATCTCGTCATACAGGGTTGCTAGTCGAGCAGGGTCTGCGTCTGGGGACGCGGCGGTAGCAAGGCGGAAAGCGTGTACAAAGAAGCCGCGAGACGGCGCACCTGTCGACTCGCGGCTTTACCCGAAGCATTGGATTTGAGTCACTCCCTGACATCCTTGGCCTTGGGGGTGGACTTCCCTGTCCACACGCAGTCAGGCTACCGAAAAGCACTGCAGGATTCTGTGATCTATGTCACAAAGTCCAAACCAACGACGCCACCCGTTGGCTCTCGGCCGCGGCACGCGGTTGGCTACCGCCGCCAGAATGGCTTGGACGCCTCTGCCATCGCTTCGCAACGGCTCACCCCAATGTCGCTCAGAATGTGATCTGGCAAGGTCGCCAAAGTGCGACGTTGGCGACGCCTTTCCAGGCCTTCCAGCAGAAGCCTCCAGCGGCTTTCCACCCGACTGCCCAAACCGGGGCGCAATGCGCCAGCGGCACGCCCCATGGTGTTGTCCGCGCTGTACATGCTTGACCCTCCACACCTGTCGGCATATTCATCGCGGCCCACACTACTGATTCAAGTGCTACCATAACAGCTGCAAAATAGTTAGATTGTGACCGTAACAGTTTCAGGACAGGTCGGAATGCTCGATGGCGATGGACAATTTCTCTACGATCGGGTAGCAACCCTGGTAGCCGGAATGATCGACGCCGGCACCCTGCGCTGCGGTGAGCGGGCGCCCTCACTGCGGGGTCTCAGCGGCCAGCTTGGCGTCAGCCTGTCCACGGTGATGCAGGCCTACAGCGCGCTGGAAGCTCGCGGCTACCTGGAAGCCAAGCCGCAATCGGGCTTCTACGTACGCGCCCGGCGGCTCGGCGAGATGGAGCTGCCGACACCCGCGCGGTCCCGCGGGGAGCCCCGTGAGGTCCGTGTCGGTGAGGTACTCTACGATATCCTGGCCGAAGCCCAGGACCCGCAGGTGATACCGCTGGCCGTGGCCATCCCGGACGCATCGCTGCTGCCGGGCAAGGCACTGAATCGCTGCTTGGCGCGGGTCGCTGCCCGCAGCTCGGAAGCCAGCCTGGAATACAGCATGCCCCCGGGGGTCCCCGCACTACGTCGGCAAATCGCGCTGCGCGCGACACCCTTGGCGGGACGAGAGCTGTCAGCCGCCGACGTGGTGATCACCACCGGCGCCACCGAGGCGCTGGCGGTGAGTCTTTCGGCAGTCACCCGTGCAGGGGACGTGGTCGCCGTCGAAACGCCGGTGTACTACCTGCTCTTACAGCTGCTGCAACGCATGGGTCTCAAGGCACTGGAAATCGGCACCGACCCGGAGCACGGCATGGACCTGGGCGCGCTGGAGCGCAAGCTCGACCAGGCGCAGGTGAAAGCCGTGCTCTCGGTGCCAAACTTTCACAATCCCACCGGCAGCCGAATGCCGGCGGCGCGCAAGGCGCGCTTGGTGGAGATGCTGAGAGCGCGCAACCTGCCCCTGATCGAGGACGATATCTACGGGGATCTGCAATTTGCCGACGAGCGCCCGGAGTTGGCCCGCCGCTTCGACCGCAGCGGTCTGGTCCTGACCTGCTCTTCCTTCTCCAAGACCTTGGCACCGGGCTATAGGGTGGGATGGGTACTGCCCGGGCGTTTCCGCAGCCAGGTGATACATGCCAAACAGGTCATGACGTCGGCCACGGCATCGGCACCGCAACTCGCGGTGGCGGAGTTTCTGGAGGCGGGCGGCTACGATCGCCATCTACGGCGCATTCGGCGTGCCTACTCCGGTCAGCTGGAGCAGATGCGTGGCGCCATTGCAGCGCACTTCCCTGCTGGTACCCGGGTCAGCAGACCCCGAGGCGGCTTCGTGCTTTGGGTTGAGCTGCCACCGGGTCGGGACAGCGTGCTGCTCTACCAAAGGGCCCGCGCCGTCGACATCAGCATCATGCCGGGAACGCTGTTCTCCAACGGTGATCGTTATCGCAGTTTCCTGCGATTGAGTGCCGGACATACCTGGGACCAGCGCACGGAGCAAGCCATTGCGACTCTGGGGACGCTGGCCGAGGAGCTTCCGTCCGCTTGAGGCGCGACACCGCCGCGCCGAGGCAGCCCTCGCGCTTCCTCAGTCCTTCGGTCGGCCGGTCCAGCCACGGCGCCGAAAAAATAGCAGTAGGGCAACGGCGGTCGCCGCCATCAGCAGCAGTGCGAAGGGATAGCCGTAATACCAGCCGAGCTCCGGCATGTTGAGGGGCGAACGCTCGCGATCGAAGTTCATGCCGTAGAGACTGGCAATGAACCCAAGTGGCATGAATACGGTGGCGATTATGGTCAGCACCTGCATGACCTGGTTCATTCGGGTGCTGACACTCGACAGATAGATATCCACCAGCGCGCTGGCAATCTCTCGATAGGTCTCCACCAGGTCGATGAGTTGGATCAGGTGGTCGTAGCAATCCCGCAGATACACTCGGGTACGCTCGCTAATCAGCGGCGACTCCTCGCGAATCAGCGCGTTGAGCATTTCGCGTTGCGGCCACAGCGCGCGCCGGATGGTGAGTAGATCGCGCTTGAGCCCGTGCACGCGGGCGATCACCGCCTCGCTGGGGGAGTCGAGAACCGCCCGCTCGAGAGACTCGACCCTCTCACCGTACCGCTCCAGCAGCGGAAAGTAGGTATCGATGCACGCGTCCACCACGGCGTAGGCCAGGTAGTCCGCACCAAGGCTTCGAATTCGTCCACGACTGCTCCGCACCCGCGACCGGACCGGCTCGAGCAACTCACTGGGCCCTTCCTGGAATGTCAGCAAGTAGTTGCTGCCCAGGAACACGGTGATCTGGTCGGTGCCGAAGCTCGGGCCTTCCCTCGGCACCCTCAACACGAGGAACAGGTGGTCCTCGTACTCCTCGACCTTGGGGCGCTGATGAGCGTTGACAACATCCTCCAACGCCAGTCCGTGGATGTCGAAAACATCTCCCAACGCGCTCACCGTGGTGGCGTCACCAAGCCCTTCCACGTCCACCCAGGTCACTGGCTGAACGCCGATATAGGGCCTCACCGCCTGTGGTGCCAACCCCGATCGATCGTGCAAGCCATCACCGCCGAAGGCAATCAACCGGATGCTTGAAGCCGGCGCCTGCGGATCGACCACGATCGTTCCCGGCGCCGCTCCAGGGGCTGTCCGGCGCCGAATTCGCTCTACGGGGGTAGTGTCGGGAGCAGCCACGGTGCACGCTCGCGCTCGCCAAAGGCCTTGAGTCTAGCTCAAAAGGCCCTTGGCCAGCCCGGTGCTCGAAACCGGAGCAACTTAGGCGAGGGGATTAGTTCTCGCTGAGAACGGCTACCTGGTCGGCGGGCCACCCGGCGTCGTCGCCGACGTCCAGAAGGTGGCGCCAGTCTACGACGCCGCTGTGTGCGTCGTGGCGTTGCAGCATGGGTCTAGGCGGAGGCTCCTCGCGCCGCGATTCCAGGGGTTCTTGCACTGCACTGCTTTGCATCGGTCTACTCCAGTGGATTCAGTTCTGCCCAACCTTGGACCTGGGACCTTTAGCAGGGACCAAGCCAGGCCGCATTTAGATAACGAATTCAGGTATCTATCGCTAGCTACCCGGCAATTCTACAAGCTCTACGCATCAGTTTGGTATCAAAAGCGTCAAAAATGTTGCGTGTTGACGACATCTGACGATCAACTTTGTTTACGTTGCGCAAAATTAGGCTCTAGTTACGACCGAAATTGTGATCGAGTTCACGGTCGAACGATGAATATTCCGCAATGTCGGGGGTCGCCTGCCGGCTCACTACGCGCCACTGATCGGTTTTGATGCGCCCGATTGGAGACCGGCGGCTAGGTGCCGAAGCTGACTGCCCGTCCCCGCCCGAACGCCCTAGTATTCGTCGCGTTTCGGCGACAATCAGGATGGGTTGCCATGACAGACCCATGGCCATGCTGACCCCGACAACGGCGCCGACTCAGTGCGCCAGAGACACCGCTGCCAGCGGTCGCCGCTCGCTGGCATCAAGTTCAGCCCAGGCAGTCTCCATCACCGCTGGCGGCAGCAGATGGGCCACATGCGCCAGGTCCTCGCCGTCGAGGCCACGACACATGGGACCAGTCGGTTAGGTGATGAGCTCGACGCGGTACTTGCCAGCGCGCCCGGCGGCTGGTCCAGCATCGTCGGCCAGAGGCCATGCCAGGTTACGGGCGCAGACCTTCAGGGCCAGGCGCCGAACGCACTCCTTGGACGCGCAGTCCAGGCATCTCAGCTCCGCGGCGCAGAGCGCGCCGCCACCGATCAGGCGGGCCAGAGTCTCCGCCGACAACGCGACCCGAACCATGGGCGCCTCGCCTCTCAC
>CAZLYT010000047.1:0-2591 GCA_964563515.1 uncultured Candidatus Competibacteraceae bacterium
GCTGCGCCCCAGATCACCAGGGTGGCATCGTCGTCGCGCGCATCGGCGAACTGGAGGACCTGCTCGACAACCTCCTCGCGCCCCACGAACAGGCGCGTGCGTTCGCGGATGAAGCGCTCATGGGCTTCGCGGGCCTGATCACCTACGCTCGGCCCCCTGGGCTGTTGGACGAGCAGCGCTTCGATGGCACCGAAGAGGTCCTCAACGACTCGCTCACCCCAGTCCTCCAACCCTCTTAGGGCGATCGTGCCGTGGCTTTGCAGCGCGCCTCGCAGTGGTGCGCTCAAGCGCACCCATTCGCCCGGTTGGAACACCCCGTCGGCAAGGCTTTCGCGGTCCACGGGCGAGAGGTCGTCGGGCAGGTAGATTGGCTCGATGCGAAGCCCTGCGTACGTGACTTGATAGGTGTAGGCGCGGCCTGGAGTTTTTGGATCACGCAGCCGACGTTTCAACTGCACCAAGCGTTCGCGAGCGGCGGGGTCGGTCTCGCTGAACACCAACACCATTTCGGCTGGAAACTGCGAGTCCGAGTGGACCGCACCCTCTCTCAGGTAGAAGAAGGCGTGCGGCTCGAGTGCCCGTGCTGCGTCGAGCGCGCATTCGATCTCGAGCTCGGTGATGGATTTGCCCATGTCGGCACCACCGGCTTGGCGTAGCAGCTCGAGCAGCCTGGGCGTTGCCTGGTCCAGGTTCTCGGCATCCCAGTTCAGGCGCGCCGCAGGCCGTTGCAGACTTTGATCCACCCGGTAGTAACGATCAACGAGGGCTTGGTCGGCCGGCTTGAGCTGCGCTCGTGCGTGCTCGAACGCTTCGCTGGGGATGCAATCCGGCGGTGGTACCCAGCCGTAGCGGTCACCGATGAGTCCGAGAAAGAATGGTCGGCAGCGCTCGATCTCACGCAGACAGAGGTCCACCGCCAAATGGTGCTCGGCCTCCTCACGAGTGATCCCCCACCGCAGGTCCACCGCCACGAAATCCACACCGCGTTGCTCACATAGCTGGCGCAGCCGTGGAAAAACAAATCGATTGAGATGATCGCGCTCCGCGTGCATATCGCGGAAGGTGGACGAGACAAAGACACGGATTGCCTGAAGCATTGGGGCTGAGGATCTACCCCGGTGAGACGACTGGATAGCGTCGGAGGCAGTGAATGGCCGGGGTGTCCGAACACCTGAGTACAGTAGCGCCCAACACGTGCTCAGCTTCCAAACTGATTTCCCGGATGTAGCGCGTTTTCAACTCGCGTAGCTCCATACTTCTCGCAAGGAGCGTCTCCCGGGTTTCCTGGGGAACCCGCATCCGTCCGTAGTAGCCTGTCCCGATCACGAGCACCGACGGAGGGGTCTGGAGGACGGTGTCCAAGACTTGTTGGCTGACAGAGTCTGCGTGTGGCCAGTGTCAGCTCCAAGTATGGCAGTTGGCTCCCACCTGCACCGTGGTTCGTACTTTGTGAGTGTCGACTGGTGAAGGACGCTGACTGCGTTCCATTCCTGCAGTGGGCTTTACCCCGGCTCGGAATGCGTTGGGCGGGCTTTCGTCGTGTCCGGAACCAAGTGTGCAAGCGGCTGGCCAGACGACTTTCCGTGATGGGTCTGAGAACGCTGACGGACTATCGGGACCTGCTGGACAGCGATCCGGTAGAGTGGCGCCGGCTAGATGGCTTGTGCCGGATCACCATCTCGCGCTTTCGGCGGGACCGGGGCGTGTGGGACTGTTTGCAGCGGGAGCTGTTGCCACGCATGATGGCGCAGGCTCTCACGCGCGGTGAGCCGCGGTTGCGAATTTGGAGCGCAGGATGTGCGAGCGGGGAAGAACCGTACACGCTGGCGTTGATGTGTGCGCTTGATTGCGCGCAGCCGCATCGCGACCCAGAAATCATTGCCACTGACGCCGATCCCCAGCTCCTGTCGCGGGCCCGCCGCGGCTGCTATACGGCGGGAAGCCTACGCGAGGTGCCTGCTCACTGGCGCGCTCACTTCGACCGGGTAGGTACGGAGTGGTGCCTTCACACCTCGTTCCGACACTCGGTGCGCTTCTTGGAGCAGGATATTCGGCGTGACCTTCCGAGTGGGAGCTTCGATCTTATTCTCTGTCGGAACCTGGTTTTCACCTACTTCCAGGATCAGCTGCAGAAGGCAATTGCCCAGCGCCTTGTCGGCGCGCTCGTTCCTGGCGGCCTCTTGCTTCTCGGTGGCCATGAAACCCTACCCGAGCTGTCATCAGGGCTTTTGCAGGAGCGTTCATGGTTGTATAGGCGAGGTGCAATTTAACGGGATCCACGCCGTGGACGCATGCCGAGCTCGGCGAGGAGCTCCGGCGGTCCCGGAGTACGCCGTGCAGACATTCCTTATTGCGATGAGTGATGTACCCCCAATCTGAAGAACGCGCTACATCTCGCTCATTGCCTATTGAGGGTATGCCTTAGGCGTACCTTGCGGTCCGTCCACTTCGCCGTCGTGAAGCGGACGCCACCGGAAGAGTGCGCCGACGTGGACAGTCCCGGCCTTGACGCCGAGCTGGGGTGCACCATAATCGCCCATTGCTCGGAAGCTGACTCACAGCCGCATCGAAGCTACAGCAATAGCCAAGGA
>CAZLYT010000048.1:0-17571 GCA_964563515.1 uncultured Candidatus Competibacteraceae bacterium
TTCGCCAGGTAGTCGGTGCGTCTCGTCAGCGGCAAAGCCTCGGGCGGGTAGATGCCCGGCTGACGGGCGCGGTCATCCTCGAGCCACTCACAGTCGGAACGTGAACCATCCAACACCAGCACGCCGCGACTGGCCAGCCGACGGCCCAGCGGCGTCATACAGCGCGTGCGCAGCTCATCGTCGACATGGGGTACCACACCCACGTCCGCATACAGCGCCTCGCCGACGGCGTCCACTGCGAGCGTATTGCTCCAGGGCACGCCCTGCTGGGTCCTTAGGCTGCTGGCAAGCGCATTCAGGCTCGTGCTGCGGCCGAGCTCGATGAACTGGCTGAGGAAACGACTGTTTTCCAGGTTGGCGTCGCGGATGGCGAAGGCGCGCTCGGGGGTCCAACCAAGCCCCCTGGTTTCCAATACCGGACCGAAGTGGCTGAAGTAGACGTCGTGCTGGCGCGAGATGAGATTGCCGGTGCGCGGGTCAAGCATGGTCACGCGCACCTCTCGCCGTTCCAGCTGCCGCACCTTGCCATCGTAGCGGTAGGCCGTCGGGTTGCCCGGCACCAGCGCCAGCTCGTAAAGCGTGGCACGCTGGGCCGTGGACACGGTTGCGGTCCAGGCCAGCTGCTGGTTGAACCCGATGAGCACCGTGGGCACGCCCTGCAGCGAGGCACCCATGACATCGAGCGTTCCCGGAATGGTCAGATGCACTGGATAGAAGCGTTGCACCCCGCTCCAGGCCAGGTGGGGATTGGCGAGCAACAGCCCCTTGCCGCTGCTGGTGACCTCGCGGCCGAGGGCGTAGGCATTGCTGGCTGGCAACGGCGTTCTGGTGGTCTCCGATATCGGCGCCCCCAGGAACGGGTCTTCGCGTAGCGCCGACTCGCTGGGCGGGGTGGCGCGCGCGATGGCGCCGGCGTAGGGCTCGCTACCGAGCATCAGGGTCAGGGCCCAGAAGTGCCGGAATAGATCGCGCTCGGCGGGTGGGCGCAGCCAATCCAGATCGCGACAAGGTGTGCCGGCGTCGGCCTCGGGCGCGCTCAGAGCGCGCGAGAAGCCGGCCGCGAAGCCTCGAACCAAGGCCCGAACATGCCGGGGTTGCTCGCGCACCAGCCGTTCCAACCCGTCGTCGGTGAGAACCGCCTGGTGGTAGATATCGCTGGCCACATTGCCACCTTGCGGCCCAAAGTAGCGCGAGCGCTCACCTCGTACCGTGACCACTCGCTCGGCCAGCAAACACGCATTGTCCTGCGCGTAGGCGTAGCCGTAGCCATAGCCGAGACTGCCCCAGTTACGGGCACGGACGTGGGGGACGCCATAGGCGGTGCGGCGAATCTCCGCATCGTACTGAGGGCTGTGCTTCAGGGCCAGCAGCAGAGCCACCATGGTCACGCCCACCACCAGCAGCGCGATCGCGGTGGCGGTATGGCGGGGACCGCGATAGCGGGTGCGGAGTCGAGCTACGGGCGGCATCTGTAGACGCGGCTACTCTTCGCCACCGCAAACAGCGACCAGACGCTCCACCAGCTCCGCCAGGTCTGCTGTGATCAGGGTGAACTCTGCGTCCAGACTGGCCGCCACGCTGTCGGCATCGATGTCGCCTAGCTCCGCCTCGAGTCGATCCAGGGGCTTCAAGCGACGGAGCCGCAGGCGCTCATCGAGCACGAAAGAAAGCCGGTCGTCCCAGGCCAGGCCCAGGCTCACCGCCTCGCGGCCAGCGGCCAGGTGAGGGCGGATCTCGTCGCCCGCCAGATCCAGCGCCCGGCAGCGCACTACCCCTTCGTGCTCTAGCACGCATTCGTCGAGCACGGTCAGGTCAGCAGGCACGCCGGCTGGTGCCGCCAGCCACTGGGTCAGCACCCGACGCGGCGCCTCTCTGGTCTGCAGCGGGTGGATCGGTAGCGTCCCCAGGCTGCGGCGCAAGTGACTGGTAAAACGCTCCACCGATCGCTCGGAGCTGCTGCCGACTGCGAGCAGTGAGCGCGCCGGATCGATGAAGCCGTAGACGGTGCGCAGGCGGCTGAAAGCGCGCGGCATCAGCTCGTCCACCACCGCCTCCTTGATGGCGGCCCGTTCCCGCCGTCCGGGCGGGTGGTCGCGCTCGGCGGTGGTGTCGGCGATCCGCTGCTCCACGGCTTGACGAATCACCACTGCGGGCAGCAGCTTCTCCTCCACCTGCAAGGCGAGCAGCACCCGACCTGCCACGGCGTGCAGCAGATCAGTCGCCTCTCGCCCCAGCGGTGGGGTCCAGCCGAAACTCACCAGATCCAAGGGCCCGCAGGGTCGGTGCGAATGCTCGGCGACGGCGCCGGCCAGGTCCTCGGGGCCTAGCGAAGCGGCGAAGCGGGAATCGATGCGAAATGGTGTCAGTGCACTGATCAGCATGAGCGGTTCTAGGCGGGCTTAGCCCCGTGGCGGGGCCGCGAGTCTAGCGGACGGGGAATGGCGGCTACAAGCCGGATCCGGTGTACGCAGTTTGATCTCGCCATCCCGACGCCATGGCATCGGCGCGGCCGGGAACGCTATATTGGGCGCCAGAGCACACCGCCAAGGGGCGTCCGATGCCAGTCAGCGACTATCTGCCGAGGACTCTGTACACCGGCCACACGGTGTTCATCACCGGTGGCAGCAGTGGGATCAACCTCGGGATCGCACGCAGCTTTGCCGAGCTGGGCGCACAGCTTGGCATCTGCGGGCGCGATGGTGACAAGGCCGAGCGTGCCGCCGAGGCGCTCCGAGCCACGGGCGCGCAGGTGATGGCTTTTTCCGCCGATGTGCGCGACTACGAGGCGCTGGAGCTGGCCATGCAGCAGACACGCGAAGCCCTCGGTCCCATCGGCACGCTGGTGGCTGGCGCGGCCGGCAATTTCCCCTGTCCGGCCGAGGAGATGAGCGCCAACGGCTTCAAGGTCGTGGTGGATATCGATCTGTTGGGCGCCTTCAACGCGGCCCGGGCGGCATTCGTTCAGCTCAAGGAAACCCGGGGCAGCATCATCTTCATTTCCGCCGGGCAAGCGTTTCAGCCTTACGCCATGCAGGCCCACGTCGGCGCGGCCAAGGCCGGAATCGATCAGCTGATGAAGAATCTGGCCCTGGAGTGGGGCCGTTATGGCATTCGCTGCAACAGCATTGCGCCCGGGCCCATCGAAGGCACCGAGGGGGTGCGCCGGTTGGTCCCGGAGGGTGCTCGGGAGGAGCTGGCCCAGGCCATCCCCTTGCAGCGCTTTGGCCGCCCGGATGATATCGGTCGGGTGGCCGCATTCCTGGCCTCGCCGCTCGCCGGCTACGTCACCGGCTGCCTACTGGTGGCCGATGGCGGCCAGAATCTCCTCGGCTCGGGCATCTGGACTCAGCTTCTGATGCGGCATGCGCGGAAAGATGGCTAGAGTCCGCCCAGTGACGACCAGGCTGCGCTGATGGAGCTGGCGGCCGACTACCTACTGTTCCTGGCCAAGACCGCCACCTTGGTGGTGGCCTTGTTGGCAGTCGCTGGGGGCTTCGCGGCCATTGCAGCGCGTGGTCGCGATCCTGGACACGGCCATCCGCGGCTGCGGATTCGGCGCCTGAACCGGCACTTCGATAACTTGCAGCGGGCCATCGAGGGGCAGCTGTTGCCACGGAGGGCGCTGCGACGTCGCCTGCGGGAACTGAAACAGCTGCGCAAGGCGGAGCGTCGAGGTGACGGCGCCGGCCGCCGGCGGCTGTTCGTGCTGGACTTCCGCGGCGACTTACGGGCCAGCGCAGTGGAAGGGTTGCGCGAGGAGATTACCGCCGTGCTCACGGTAGCCCGGGAAGGCGACGAGGTACTGGTGCGGATGGATAGCGCTGGTGGGTTGGTGCCGGCGTACGGCCTGGCTGCATCACAGCTGGTCCGGCTAAAGGCGGCGGGGCTGGTGTTGATCGTGGCGGTCGATCGAGTGGCGGCCAGCGGCGGCTACATGATGGCCTGCGTGGCGGACCACATTCTGGCATCGCCCTTTGCAGTCGTCGGCTCCATCGGCGTGGTGGCCCAGCTGCCCAACTTTCATCGACTCTTGAAACGCAATGAAGTCGACTACGAGCTGTTTACCGCGGGTGAGTTCAAGCGCACGGTGACAGTTTTCGGAGAGAACACCGACAAGGGGCGGGCCAAGCTCCAGGAGGAGATCGAGGACGCCCACGCCTTGTTCAAGTCCTTCGTGGCGGAGCACCGGCCCCAAGTCGATCTCGATCGGGTGGCCACCGGCGAGTACTGGTTTGCCAGCCGCGCTCTGGAATTGAAGCTGGTGGATGAAATCCGGACCAGCGACGACTATCTGCTCGAAGCTCGCGACAGCGCCGACCTTGTCGAGGTCAAGGCGATCTCCAAACGCGGCTGGCTGGCACGGCTCGCCGCCGACGCCGCCTCAGGCCTGGCTATCGGAGCGAACGGGCGCTGAGGCCCAGGGTCGGTCCGCCCATCGCTCAGCTCTTCTTGCCGCCCAGCGTCTTCAACAGCTGCTTGCGATTCTGATCGCGGGCTTCTTCGTCTTGCTGAGCCCGGGCACCTTGGGTGTGGCGATTGATGATCTCCTCGATCTGGTAGGCCTGGGCGTAGGTGACGCGGGAATCCAGTGGCAGTAGATCGCGCAGCTGCTCCCGCAGCTCGGGATACATCCTCAGCCGCGAGTTGAGCGCCATGTACTCATCGCCGCTGAGTTCTTCCTTGAAGAAGGCATCCTCGCCATAGTTATCCGAAATGCGCTGGGCGGCGTAGACGCAGAG
The DNA here is from genome assembly GCA_964563515.1 of uncultured Candidatus Competibacteraceae bacterium. Taxonomy (GTDB): domain Bacteria; phylum Pseudomonadota; class Gammaproteobacteria; order Competibacterales; family JAHEDQ01; genus CAZLYT01. Next base: position 4,740 of record CAZLYT010000048.1, read on the forward strand.
CAGGGCGAAGGAGGCTGCCAGCAGGATCTGCGCGACGCCAAAGCCGTCGGGATTGGAGGAGATCGCAGCCAGCCCGCCAATGATCAGGGCCGCCCAATAGCCGTAGATGTAGCGCTGGTGCTTCGCTTCGTAGCGGGCGAAGTGGATTTGCATGAAGGTGCTCCTCAGAGTCGTTCGTGGGCCGGAGTGTAGCGCATCTGGCCGCCGCTTCAGACCATCCGGGCCAACGCCCAGGCGCCCTCAATTCACCTTCGGATCACCGCCAAAGCTCATCGGTTGCCCCCTTCTGGTGCGCGCCAGTTTGGGGCATGTACCAATGGAGTGCGCCTGCGCAGCTGGCACAGCCGGCCTTGAACCCGCGTGCACGGCCTTCGCCGAGCGGAAAGGCGCTTCAACTCATAGGCTTGCGCCACAGAATCCGGTTATATCAAGAGCGTGGCCTCGAAGTTGCCATCCGACAGCCCGCACCGAGGGAAGCTCTTTTCGTGACCGACCTGGTAGGGCAGAGCTTCATCAGACTCAGAACTTTCGCACGAGGAGATCCTATGAAGAGGCAGCTTCGTCGAGTAGCCGCGGCCGGGTTCATTTCGGCCGCCTTGGGTGTCAGCTCGGCCCAAGCCGAGGAGGTGATCAAGGTGGGTGTCCTGCACTCGCTGTCGGGAACCATGGCGATCAGCGAGACCACGCTAAAAGACACCATGTTGATGCTCGTGGAGCAACAGAACGCCAAGGGCGGACTGCTGGGCAAGAAGCTCGAGGCGGTGGTGGTCGATCCGGCTTCCAACTGGCCGCTGTTTGCGGAGAAGGCCCGGGAGCTCCTGGAGCAGGAGCAGGTGGCGGCGGTGTTCGGCTGCTGGACCTCGGTCTCCCGCAAGTCGGTATTGCCGGTGTTCGAGGAGCTCGACGGGCTGCTGTTCTACCCGGTGCAGTACGAGGGCGAGGAGTCTTCCAAGAATGTGTTCTACACCGGGGCGGCCCCCAACCAGCAAGCGATCCCCGCGGTCGACTACCTGATGAACGAGATTGGCGTCGAGCGCTGGGTGTTGGCCGGCACCGACTACGTGTACCCGCGCACCACCAACAAGATCCTCGAGGCCTACCTGAAAGCGAACGGCGTCGCCGACGCCGACATCAAGATCAATTACACGCCGTTCGGGCACTCCGACTGGCAGAGCATCGTGTCGGAAATCAAGAGCTTCGGCTCCGAGGGCAAGAAGACGGCGGTGGTGTCCACCATCAACGGCGACGCCAACGTCCCGTTCTACAAAGAGCTCGGCAACCAGGGGATCTCCGCCGAGGACATTCCGGTGGTGGCTTTCTCGGTGGGCGAGGAGGAGCTATCCGGCATCGATACAGCGCCCCTGGTCGGCCATCTGGCGGCCTGGAACTACTTCATGAGCGTGGACAGCGACACCAACGCCGAATTCATCGACCAGTGGTTGGCGTTCATCGGCGACGACGACCGGGTGACCAACGATCCAATGGAAGCCCACTACATCGGCTTCAACATGTGGGTGGGAGCGGTCGAAAAAGCCGGCACCACAGATCCCGCGGCGGTGCAGGAGGCCATCATCGGTGTCTCCGTGCCCAACCTCTCCGGGGGCTTCTCCACCATGATGCCCAACCACCACATCACCAAACCGGTGTTGATAGGGGAAATCCAGGACGACGGCCAGTTCCAGATCGTCTGGCAGACGTCCGGCACGGTGGTCGGCGACGAGTGGTCGGATTACCTGGAGGGCTCCAAGTATCTGATCGCAGACTGGCGTGACCCCCTCGCCTGCGGCAACTACAACGTCAGCACCGGCAAGTGCTCGGGTCAGAACTACTGAGCCACGACCTCGATCCTGGGCCACCGTCTCGGCGGTGGCCCAGCCGACCGGAACAGCACCCGATGTTCAGTTTCCGCCATCTGGCGCTGTTCACAGCGCTCTTGCTGATGCCGCTGGCGGCTATTGCCGACTTATTCGAAGACGCCGTGCAGGGACTCGATGCCAGGAGCTTCAGCGACAAGGAGGTCGCTGTGGGCAATCTGACGGTCATCAGCGACCAGCGGGTGCCGGCGATCTTGCGGGCCATGCTGGAGGGCGACCTGTACGCTCGCAAGAGCGACGGCAGGGTGGTAGTGGCGCGCCGCGATGGCCGTCGCTATCAGGTCACCGACCCGATCAGCGGCGAAGACTTGGGAATGCTCACCAGCCGTGAGCTCAGCAAGATCGTGGTCAACAACCAGCTACGGGCGCGCCTGCGAGCCACCATCGCCGAGCTTAATTTGAGCGCGCCTATGCCAGCGGTCCGCTTGGCATCGGTGGACGAGCTCATCGATCGCCCGGACCCGGAGCTTGCCGATGCGTTGCGCGCCGCCCTGGAGCGAGAGGATGACCGCCGGGTTCGCGAGGCCCTCGCGACCGCGATAGCGTTGGTGGAGCTGGAGTCGTCCGATCCGGAGCTACGACAGCAAGCCATTGAGGTGCTCGCCGGTTCGTTGGAGTCCTCGGTGCGCAACGCCCTCAACCGGCTGGCTCTCAACGACCCGGAACAGGACCTGCGCCAGATCGCAGCCGCTGCGGTGCGCCACATCGAGTTCAAGTTCCAGCTCTACGACTGGGTGGAGACCGTGTTCTTCGGACTTGGGCTGGGCGCGGTGCTGGTGCTGGCCGCCATCGGCCTCGCCATCACCTTCGGCGTCATGGGCGTGATCAATATGGCCCATGGCGAGCTCATCATGCTCGGTGCCTACACCACCTATCTGATTCAACAGCTCCTGCCGCGCCAGATCGAGTGGAGCCTGGCATTGGCGGTGCCGGCTGCCTTCGTGGTGTCGGGACTGGTGGGGATTGCCATCGAGCGCGGGGTGATCCGCTTTCTCTACGGCCGGCCCCTGGAGACTTTGCTGGCTACTTTCGGGATCAGCCTGATCCTGCAGCAGCTGGTGCGTACCTTGATCTCGCCGCAGAACGTCCCCGTGTCCAATCCTAGTTGGATGAGTGGGTCGCTGGAGCTCAACCCGGCCCTGACCTTGACCCTCAACCGGCTCTACATCATCGCCTTCTGTCTGATCGTGTTCGCCCTGCTGTTGGCCGTGATGAGGCGCACGCGGCTGGGATTGGAGGTGCGGGCCGTGGCACAAAATCGGGCCATGGCGCGCGCCATGGGGGTCCGCTCGGCCCGGGTCGATGCCCTCACCTTCGGCCTCGGCTCGGGTATTGCCGGGGTCGCCGGGGTCGCGCTGTCGCAGCTCACCAACGTGGGGCCCAATCTGGGCCAGTCCTACATCATCGATTCGTTCATGGTGGTGGTCTTCGGCGGTGTGGGGAATCTTTGGGGCACCCTGGTGGCCGGCATGTCCCTGGGGGTGATCAACAAGTTCCTGGAACCCTGGTCCGGGGCCGTGCTGGCCAAGATCCTGGTGTTGGTGTTCATCATCCTGTTCATCCAGAAGCGCCCCCGGGGCTTGTTCCCCGAGAAGGGCCGGGCGGTGGAGGGGTAGCGTCATGGGCGTGGTCGACCTCCTTCGAGGTGACCGGGGCGGGCAGATCTTTCTGGCCGTGCTGGCGCTGGCCTGTGCCCTCGTGGTGGTGCTGAATCTGGCGGTTCCAGCGGGTCATCCGGCCCATCTCGGCACCTACACCGTCACGCTGCTGGGCAAGTATCTCTGCTATGCGCTGCTCGCCCTGAGCGTCGATCTGGTCTGGGGTTATCTCGGAATACTCAGCCTGGGGCATGGCGCGTTCTTCGCCCTGGGCGGCTACGCCATGGGCATGTACCTGATGCGCCAGATCGGTTCCCGCGGTGTCTACGGCCATCCCGAGCTTCCCGACTTCATGGTGTTTCTCAATTGGCAGGAGCTTCCCTGGTACTGGTACAGCTTCGACAGCTTCTGGTTCGCGGCGCTGATGGTGATGGCGGTGCCGGGACTATTGGCTTTCGTGTTCGGCTGGTTCGCCTTCCGTTCGCGGGTCACGGGGGTGTACCTCTCCATTATCACGCAGGCCCTGACCTTTGCCCTCATGCTCGCCTTCTTCCGCAATGAAATGGGATTCGGCGGCAACAACGGGCTCACCGACTTCAAGGACATTCTGGGCTTCAACCTGCAATCCGATGCCACCCGGCTGGGCCTGTTTCTGGCCAGTGCCTTGGCCTTGGCCCTCGGCTATCTGGGGTGCCGGTATGTAGTCTCCTCGCGGCTGGGGCGCCTCGCCGTCGCAATCCGCGACTCGGAGAGCCGGGCCCGCTTCCTGGGCTATCGGGTGGAACGGGTGAAAGTCGCCCTGTTCACCTTTTCGGCGGTGTTGGCGGGTATCGCCGGCGCCCTCTACGTGCCCCAAGTGGGAATCATCAATCCCGGCGAGTTCTCGCCCTTGAATTCCATTGAGATCGTGGTCTGGGTGGCGGTCGGGGGCCGCGGCACGCTGTATGGCGCCGCCGTGGGTGCGCTGCTGGTGAACTACAGCAAGACCTGGTTCACCGCCGCGCTGCCGGAAGGCTGGCTGTTTGCCCTGGGGGCGCTGTTCGTGCTGGTGACCTTGCTCCTGCCTCGAGGCCTAGTGGGCCTGTTGCGTCGGGGCAGCGCCTGATGCACACCCTCGACAGCGTTCGCGAGGGCATGCGCCGGGACCGAGTGTTCCACTTCTTACGGCCGCCGCCAGTGATCGACCTGAGTCACGGTACGGTGCTGTATCTGGAGGATCTCTCGGTCAGCTTCGACGGCTTCAAGGCCATCAACGGGCTCACGCTCTACGTGGACGCCGGCGAGCTGCGCTGCATCATCGGCCCCAACGGTGCCGGCAAGACTACGATGATGGACATCATCACCGGCAAGACCCGGCCCGACCAGGGCAGTGCGTGGTTCGGCCAGCGCATCAACCTGCTGGAGCTCACCGAGCCGGAGATCGCCGAAGCCGGAATCGGCCGCAAGTTCCAGAAGCCGACCGTGTTCGAACCCTTGACCGTGCTGCAAAACCTGGAGCTTTCCAGCACGGGCGACAGGCGGGTGTGGCCCACGTTGACGACCCTGTTGTCCGGCGAGCAACGCGACCGGATCGATGAGGTGCTGGGCGTGGTGGGTCTGCGCGAGCACGCCAGCACCCGGGCTGCCTTCCTCTCTCACGGTCAGAAGCAGTGGTTGGAAATCGGCATGTTGCTGATGCAAGACCCCAAGCTGTTGCTGGTGGACGAGCCGGTAGCCGGCATGACCCACCAGGAGATGGATCGCACTGCCGAGCTCCTGACCTCCCTCGCCGGCCGCCACTCGGTGGTGGTGGTGGAGCACGACATGGACTTCGTGCGCGCCATCGCCAACCGGGTTACCGTGCTGCACCAAGGCAGCGTGCTGGCAGAGGGCACCATGGACCAGATTCAGGCCGACCCGCGAGTGATCGAAGTCTACCTGGGCGGGGAGGAGTGACTCGGTGCTGACGGTGAGCGGCCTCAATCAGTACTACGGACAGAGCCATACCCTCTGGGATCTGGACCTGCAGGTGCCGGAGGGTCAGTGCACCTGCCTGATGGGCCGCAATGGTGTCGGCAAGACTACGCTGCTGAAATGCGTGATGGGGCTGCTGCCGGTTCGTTCCGGTGAGGTCAGATTTCAAGATCAGGACTTGCTGCGGTTCACCGCAGACCGTCGGCCTCGGCTCGGCATTGGCTATGTGCCCCAGGGGCGGCAGATTTTTCCGCTGTTGACGGTGGAAGAGAATCTGCGAATTGGGCTGCCGGCTCGGCGCGATCGCTCACGGCGGATTCCAAAGCTGATCCTGGAGCTGTTCCCGGTGTTGGGAGAGATGCTCGGGCGCCGCGGTGGAGATCTCTCCGGCGGTCAACAGCAGCAGCTGGCCCTCGGCCGAGCCCTGGTGGTGGAGCCCAGGCTGCTGGTCCTGGATGAGCCCACCGAGGGCATCCAGCCCAGTATCGTGGCCGAGATCGGCGAGGTGATCCGACGCCTGAACCGGGAGGTAGGGCTGACAGTGCTGCTGGTGGAGCAGAAGCTGCCGTTCGCCCGCAAGGTGGCGGACCGATTCTGCGTCCTGGACCGAGGCCGGGCCATGGCAGCAGGCGCGATGACCGAGCTGAACGACGACTTGATCCGCGAGTACCTCACGGTGTGAATACCGGCGAGGGGGTCGCGATGCAGCAGCACCTTGGCGGTCGGCTGCGATTGGTGGGGGGGCGGCCACCCCACCTGCAGGACGTGCACGGGATCGCGCGCCTGGAGCTCACTGCGGCCAGCGGCAGCACTCGGTTGGCGCAGTTGTATCAGCGCGACCCGCTGCGGGTGTTACGGCCATATCCTGCCCCGGGTGACCCGCTGACAGCGGTTTTAGTCACCACATCTGGGGGCTTGGTAGGCGGCGACCGGCTGCAGACGTCCATCGCCGCAGCTCCCGGCAGTAGCGCGATGGTGGTGGCCCAGGCGGCGGAGAAGGTGTACCGCTCGACGGGCCCCGCTGTCGACGTATCGATCGAGCTGCAGGTCGGCGACGGCGCCTGGCTGGAGTGGCTGCCTCAGGAGACCATCCTCTTCGACGGCGCTCGACTGAGTCGAGACACCTGTTTGCGGCTGGCCCCCAGTGCCGAGGGCCTGGCGGGGGAGCTGCTGGTGCTGGGCCGGGTGCACTCCGGTGAACGCTTCCACCGGGGCTGCGTGCGCGAGAGCTGGCGCGTCAGCGTGGGCGGCCGCCTGCTATGGGCCGATGCCCTGACGCTCCAGGTGAGCTCGGAAGCGGATCTTCGCGCCGCCGCTGGATTCGGTGGGGCTGCGGCCAGCGCCACTCTGCTGCACTGGTCGCCGCGGGCCGCTGAGCGACTGGAGCTGGCACGCGAGGCCCTGGCGGCCGTACCAACACTGCGGGCGGGTGCCACCCTGCTTCAAGGCCTGTTATTGGTGCGTTGGTTGGCGCTGGATCCGCTGACTTTGCGACGCAGCTACGCGGCGGTATGGACGGCCCTGCGAGCGGCCGTGGGGCTGCCGGCGCGGCTGCCCCGATTGTGGCATGTGTGAGCCATCTGCCGCGGGCGGGCATTCGAGCCGGTGCCGGCCACGCTGCAGCTGCAGGCCCGGCCCCACGGGAGGACTGACGTGAATCTGTCACCAAGAGAGAAGGACAAGCTTTTGGTCGCCATGGCGGCCATCGTGGCGCGCAAACGCCTGGAACGGGGTGTCAAGCTCAACTACCCGGAGGCGGTGGCACTGATCACCGACTACGTGGTGGAAGGTGCCCGGGACGGTCGGAGCGTGGCCGATTTGATGAGCGAGGGCGCTCAGGTGCTGCGCCGCGAACAGGTCATGGAAGGGATCCCCGAGATGATCCATGAGGTGCAGGTGGAAGCCACCTTCCCCGATGGCACTAAGTTGGTCACCGTCCACGAACCAATCCAATGAGAGGCGAGGCATGATCCCTGGTGAACTCACGGTTGCCGCCGGCGACATCGAGCTGAACGCGGGCCGGGAAGTGGTCACCCTGCGGGTGGAGAATAGCGGCGACCGGCCAATTCAGGTCGGCTCCCACTACCATTTCTTCGAGACCAATGCCGCGCTGGTGTTCGACCGCGATCAGGCCCTGGGCCGACGGCTGGACATCCCCGCTGGCACTGCCGTGCGCTTCGAGCCCGGGCAGGCGCGGGAGGTGACCCTGGTGGCATTCGCCGGCGACCGCAAGGTCTATGGCTTCAACGCCAAGGTGCAGGGGGCGTTGCCATGAGTTACCGCATCAGTCGCGCCGAATATGCGGCCATGTACGGTCCCACCACCGGCGACCGGGTGCGGCTCGCCGACACCGAGCTGGTGATTGAAGTGGAGGCTGATCGCACCCTCTACGGCGAAGAGATCAAGTTCGGCGGTGGCAAGGTGATCCGCGACGGCATGGGGCAGTCGCAGCACAGTCGTATCGACGGTGCCGTGGACACTGTCATCACCAACGCCTTGATCGTCGACCATTGGGGCATCGTCAAGGCCGACATCGGCATTCTGGACGGTCGTATCGCCGGCATCGGCAAGGCCGGGAATCCGGATGTGCAACCCGGCGTGGATATCATCGTCGGTCCGGGGACCGAGGCCATCGCCGGGGAGGGGCGGATAGTCACCGCCGGTGGCATCGACGCCCACATCCATTGGGTTTGCCCGCAACAGGTGGAGGACGCGCTGTACTCCGGGATCACCACCATGCTGGGGGGTGGTACCGGGCCCGCCGACGGCACCAACGCCACCACCTGCACGCCCGGGCCTTGGCATCTGGGGCGCATGCTGCAGGCCGCTGAGGGGCTGCCCATGAACCTGGGCTTCTTCGGCAAGGGCAATGCCGCATTGCCGGCCGCTCTGCGCGAGCAGGTGCGGGCCGGTGCGTGCGGCCTCAAGCTGCACGAGGATTGGGGCACCACGCCGGCCGCCATCGACTGCTGTCTGGCCGTGGCCGACGAGCTGGACGTGCAGGTGGCGATTCACACCGACACCCTCAACGAATCCGGTTTCGTGGAGAACACGGTGGCTGCCTTCAAGGGGCGCACCATCCACGCCTTCCACACCGAAGGCGCCGGCGGCGGCCATGCCCCGGACATCATCCGGGTCTGCGGCGAGGCCAACGTGCTGCCCTCCTCCACCAACCCCACTCGACCCTACACCGTGAACACCGTCGACGAGCACCTGGACATGCTCATGGTGTGTCACCACTTGGACCCGCGAATCCCCGAAGACGTGGCTTTCGCCGAGAGCCGCATCCGCCGCGAGACCATCGCCGCCGAGGACATCCTCCACGACCTGGGTGCCTTCAGCATGATCGCCTCCGACAGTCAGGCCATGGGCCGCGTCGGCGAGGTGATCGTGCGCAGCTGGCAGACCGCGGACAAGATGAAGCGTCAGCGTGGACCGCTCCCGGAGGAGCAGGGCGACAGCGACAACTACCGCGTTCGCCGCTACCTCGCCAAGTACACCATCAACCCGGCCATCACCCACGGCATCGCCGAGCATGTGGGTTCCGTAGAGGTCGGCAAGCTGGCCGACTTGGTGCTGTGGAAGCCCATGTTCTTCGGCGTCAAGCCAGACCTGGTGCTGAAGTGTGGCAGCATCGCCGCCGCGCTTATGGGAGATCCCAACGCCTCAATCCCGACCCCGCAGCCGGTGCACTATCGGCCCATGTTCGCGGGCTTCGGCCGCGCCCTAACCGAGAGCGCCGTCACCTTTGTGTCGGCGGCGGGACTGGACGATGGCCTGGGCGAGCGGCTGAAGCTGTCCCGACCGATGCTGGCGGTGCGAGGTACCCGTTCGGTGCGGAAGGCGGATATGATTCTCAACGCCGCCACGCCACGGATCGATGTGGATCCCGAGACCTACGAGGTGCGGGCCGACGGTCGGCTGTTGACCTGCGAGCCCGCCAAAGTGCTGCCAATGGCACAACGCTACTTCTTATTCTGATGCGGCGGACGACCCGGGTCCAGACGGCGGGGAAGTGGCCAGAGTCTGCCCAAGTGGGGACCGTGACGCTGACCTACGACGCTCGCCATCGGCGCCGCGTACGCTTGAGTGACGATGCCGGCGAGCCGTTTCTGTTGGATCTGGAGCGGGCCACTCAGCTGGAGCACGGAGACGGACTGGAATTGGAGCACGGCGGCTGGCTGCGGGTGCAGGCAGCGCTCGAGCCTGTCGCCGAGATCGGTGCCCAGGATGCCATTCACCTGGCTCGACTGGCCTGGCACCTGGGCAATCGGCACATCCCCGTGCAGATCCTGGATGGCTTCGCGTTGCGAATTCGACGCGATCACGTGCTGGAGCAGATGCTGGCGGGTTTGGGAGCGAGCGTGTCCCGGGTCGTGGCGCCATTCAGCCCCGAAACCGGCGCCTACGCCGGGCTCGGAGGAGGGCCACGACACCACCACCACGACCACGAGGAGGAGAGCCATGGCTGAGCGTGAGCTGCTTTTGGTCCTATCTTGGCTATCGCCCTCGTTCCCCGTGGGCAGCTACAGCTACTCTCATGGCCTGGAGGCCACGGTGGAAGCTGGGCTGGTTAAAGACCGCCACACCTGCGAAGCGTGGTTTCGAAGCTTGCTCACCCAGGGCAGTGGTAGGCAAGATGCCTGGCTGCTGGCCAGAGGCCATCGCGCTACCTTGGATCGCGACTTGCCGCGCTTGGCCGCACTCAGTGAGCTTGGCGAGGCACTACGCCCGACCGCCGAGTTGGCGCTGGAGAGTCGGGCCCAGGGCGGAGCATTCTTGTCCATCGTGCGGGAAGTCTGGCCCGAGCCCACCATCGACGCCTATGTGCAACTTCTCGAAAGCAGCGGCCGACGGGCGATCTATCCCATCGCGGTAGCGGTGGCCGCAGCCGCACACCGGGTCCCGGTGGCCGACGCCTTGACCGCCTACCTGCATGCTTTCACTGCGAATCTGGTCTCGGCAGCGGTACGCTTGGTGCCGCTGGGGCAGACCGATGGACAGCGGATCATGGCAGCGCTGGAGTCGAATTTGCTGGCATTGATCGAGATCACGCTGGCGACGCCTGCCAGCGACGCCAGCAACGACGACGAGTGGCCCGGAACCGCCACGCCGACTGCGGATTGGAGCTCCATGGCGCACGAAACCCAATACACGAGGTTGTTCCGCACATGAGCTCCCCCTTGAGGGTAGGCATCGGCGGGCCGGTGGGGTCCGGCAAGACTGCGCTGCTCGACCGACTCTGCAAGCGGTTGCGCGATCACTACCGGGTCGCCGCCATCACCAACGATATCTACACCCGCGAGGATGCCGAATTTCTGACGCGCTCGGGTGCTTTGGCGCCGGAGCGCATAGTCGGGGTCGAAACCGGTGGTTGCCCACATACGGCGATCCGGGAGGATGCCTCCATGAACCTGGCGGCAGTGGAGGAGTTGTGCCAGCGTTTCTCAGATTTGGAGATCGTCTTCATTGAGTCCGGCGGCGACAACCTCGCCGCCACCTTCAGCCCCGAGCTCGCCGACCTTAGCGTCTACGTGATCGATGTGGCCGCGGGCGACAAAATTCCCCGCAAGGGTGGACCGGGTATTACTCGTTCCGACCTGCTGGTGATCAACAAGATCGATCTGGCTCCCCTGGTCGGTGCCAGCCTGGAGGTCATGGACCGGGATGCGCGCCGGATGCGTGCGGAGCGCCCGTTCCTATTCACCAACCTCAAGTCCGGTGAGGGTGTGGCCGACATCGCCAGCTTCCTGATCCAGAGCGGAGGGCTCGAGAGCCGTCCGCTGGAAAGCTGATCGAAGCGCCACCCCCAACGCCCGCTGGCATCGAAGGGAGATCCGGCCACACCCCGAGGGTGAGCAACTCGTCCTGGCCAGCGGCCCGCGGGCCCGCTTCGGCCCGCATCGAGGAGCTCAACAAGTGCTACGGCACCTTGGTGCTGGTTGCCGAGTCCACAGCGACCGCCGCCATCGCGGCCCCCTTGGGGGCTGTCGGCCAAGTGCCGATCCGGGGCCGGCAGCAGCTGGTGTTGGTCTACCGAGTGGTCACTGCCGAGTGGCAGGCGCCAGAGCTGAGCCTGACGTGATCTCGTCGGCCCCGTGGAGACCCTTTGGCACGGCTATGGGACGGACGGGCAATGCGGCGGAACACCCCTTCGGGGATTCCGTTCCCTGGCCCACCGCCAAGCTCAGCCGCTGCACATGGCGAAGAGCTCAAATTCGCGCTTCGTCTACAGGCTGACCTTTCAGCGTCTGCTCCCGAGGGGCGCAATAGCGTTGCTCCGATCACTGCGCGGTTGCTGCCACCGTGGGAGTTGGCGGGTTCGGCTGGTCGGGATGAGCCACCTCTGCAACGTGGGTGGCCTTGCAGTGGATCATCGGTAGCACGGAGCCGACCGGCTGGTAGGTGCCATAGGCCTGCAGGAATTTCGCCTGGATGTGATAGGCCTCACGCTCCGCCAGCAGGCTGGTTTCACAGTCCTGCAGCAGCGACCCGGCCTTGCCTTGCACCCAGTGCGCGATCTCGTGCAGGGCGATGCTGGTGTGCAAGAGGTTGTTCTGGATGTCCATGCTCTCGTCCAGATACACCACGTCGCCGCGACCCGGATACCAACCCAGCACGCGGCACTTGCGTCCGCTGCAAGCTTGCTCCTCCAGCCACTCGTGAGGCACGGTCTGCATGGTCGGACAGCCTGCGACACGCTCGTAATCGGAGAGATTGAAGACCCAGGACAGGAGAACGGCACAAAGATTCATCGGGCATACCTCGCACGGTAGTCGCGGTAAGCCTGCTATCGCCGCCGGGTTCGCTGCGCCCGCTGACGTGGCATGGCTCGCCGCTGTGACCGACCGTGGGGTCGGTTCGTGTTCTCCTCCGCGGTGCCGATCCGTTGGCAATACGCCTGGCCTCACGCAAGTTCCCGGCCAAGGGGAGAAATTCAGGAACTTCCGGCCTACGCTGCGGTGAGGGGCTGGCGGTGTCAGTGAACTGTGTCACGCTCGTTTGATCTGGCGGCGGGCGCCGCCATCGTCGACCAGAAGCCCCATGGTGCAGCGCACCATCCGCTCGCACCAGAAAGGTGCACCAATTGGCGCTACGCCGTGTCAAAGCTGCGATCAACCCTTGGAATCGGACCCGGTCGCCGCCCCCGACTCAACAATGCGGGAACCCATTGCTTGGCGCCGGCGTCGCAAGGTCGCAGCCGAACTCGTTGCGCCGACGGTGGCCAGGTTGACGACTAGTATTGTGGGCACTTTTTGACCGGCCGTGAGGGCATGGAGGCGCGATGGAGATCCGTTTGGCGAGACCCGATGATCTGGATGAGGTGGTGGCAATCTACAACGCTGCTGTCCCCGGAAGGCTCGCGACAGCGGATACGGCGCCCGTTACCGTCGATTCGAAGCGACA
>CAZLYT010000049.1:0-4586 GCA_964563515.1 uncultured Candidatus Competibacteraceae bacterium
TCGACCGCGGGCTCGATGCGCTGCAGCTCAGCCTGGGAGTGACGCGGGATCCGGTTTTCGGGCCGCTGATCTTCTTCGGCGCCGGCGGCAATCCGACCAGCGCGCTGGCAGACCGGCGGGCGGAGCTGCCGCCCCTCAATCTGCCCCTGGCGCAGTTGCTGATCGAGTCTACGGTCGCGGGGCGGGCGCTCGCCGATGTCAGCGCCCACGTGGCCCGTGACCGGACTGCGTTGGCCGGACTGCTGGTGCGGCTCGGCGAGCTCGTGGTCGACGTCGCCGCCGTCGCCGCGCTGGAGATCAATATGCTGATCCTGAGCCGTGAGGGCCTCGTCGCCCTCGACGCCAAGATCGCCCTCGGCGAACCCGTCGAGACGGCGCTGACGCCCTACCCCGGCGAGCTCGAGGAGCACGCGACTTTGCCACGCTCCGGCAGCGAGGTCCTGCTGCGGCCGATCCGGGGCGAGGATGCCCCGGCTCACGCCGCCTTCATCGGACGGCTCAGCCCGCAGGCGATCCGCTATCGATTCTTCCAGCCCCGCTCGGGCTTCACCCGCCTCGAGCTCGCCCAGGCCACGCAGATCGACTACGCGCGGGAGATGGCCTTCATCGCGACCACCGAAAACAGCGAAGGCCAGGTCGAGACCCTGGGCGTGGTGCGGACCTGGATCGATCCGGACAACGTCGGCGCCGAGTTCGCCATCATCGTGGACGACGCCTGCCGGGGCGAGGGGCTCGGCCGCCTGCTGCTCGCGAAGATGATCGACTACGCCCGCCGCCGCGGCATTCTGGTGCTGCGTGGCACCCTGCTGCGCGACAACAAACCCATGCTGTGCCTGGCCACCCGGCTCGGCTTCGGCACTCGGCTCAGCGTCGAGGACGGCACCATCGAGCTCGCGCTGCCCTTGAACGAGGCCACCGACGACTGGCAACGGGAGCGGCTGGCGCGGCAGTGAGAGGTGGGCCAGGACGCGCGAGCTTCCGGGCGGCCAGGGTCGCGCAGCCGGAATCTGGCCCGATCCGACCCTGCCGCGCCAGTCGCTGCGGAATCGACGGAGCGGCGTCTCGGGGGCGTGATGCGGGCGAATCTGGCCTACGCTTGGGTCACAACAGCAAGGGGGGAACATCATGGGTAACGACAGCCCGGCGCGAAATGGCGCCAATGGCGGCGTGGCCGCACCGTTCGTTTTCGACCCGACCGTCTTCGGCCACGAGACGCCCGACAACCTGATCCCGAAGATGGATCAATACCCCGTCTCCGACCCGGCCTACTTCCAGCAGCTCAAGATTCTCGATCCACGCACCGAGCTCGCGGGCATCGCGGAGCTGGAAGCCGCGCTGGACCCGTTCGCCGTGCTCGACGAGAGCACCGCCCCGCAACGGCCGCTGCAGGGTGTGCTGCTCACCTACGAGCAGGCCTGGCGGCAGAAGGGCCTGGCGCTCGGCCGCCTGCTGCACTCCCTCTGCCTGGCGCCGGGCGAGGTCACCAAGATCGCGGTGATCGATTTCAGCCGCCGGACCTCGGGCATCAGCGTGGAGGGCGTCACTGCCGAGGAGGGCGTGACCTCTGGCACCCAGCAGGGCACCGCCGAGCACGAAGTACGAACGTCAGTGGCCGAGGAAGCGCAGCGCGGCACCTCGTCGCAGTCGAGCCTGTCGAGCCAGTCGCAGGCGGCCATCAGCGGCGGCGGGCTGTTCGTCAGCGGCTCGGCCTCGACCGCGCTCAACATGGGCTTCGGCGTAGCGGCCTCCACCAGCGCCTCCAGCTCGCAGATCGCGGCCCAGGGCGCGCGGCAGATGCAGCAATCGACTGTCGCCAAGAGCCAGGCCGTGCGCTCGCGGCGCGCCACCCAGGTGCGCGAGGTCAGCGAGACCGAAACCCAGACGGCGACCACCCGCGTAATCGCCAACTACAACCACATGCACGCGCTGACCATGATGTTCTTCGAGGTGGTGCAGATCTTCGAGCTCAGCACCCGGGTCACCGACGCCGAGCGGGTGGTGTTCCTGCCCATGCGCCCGCTCGCCTTCACCGACGCGACCGTGCGGGCGCACTCACGACAACTGCTGGCCATCCTCAAGGCGCTCACCAGCGACGGCAGCAAGGACAGCCAGGCCCGGGTGGAGAGCCTGGAGAATTTCCTGCGCACCGACACCGCGCGCCTGCAGCGCAATGTCGACAACCAGGCGACGGTTTTCGAGGTGGCGCTGGCGGAAGCCGCCACCGCCATGGAGTGGACCTCGCCGCTACAGACCTCGCCGCCGATCGAGTGGCAGATCGAGACCTTCTTTGCCGAATCGAAACGGCTGCTCGAGGCTCGGGACGCACGCTTGACCGCGATGGACCCGACGCTGGAGAACCTGAAGGCGCTGCTGGACCGGGCCAGGCAGGAGTACGAGGCTTTCAAGGGCGAGCGCCGCGTGCTCGAGGAGGCGCTGCGGATCGTCGAGTTCTTTGCTGCCTATCAGCAGTTCTTCAACCAGGTGCTGTGGATGCAGATGGACGCTGCCCGCTACCAGCGCCTGGTGGCCAATTACTCGTTCGACAGCACGCCGCTCGGCCACCTCATGGACCCGCGGCCGCTCGGCGTCTTCGGCAACTACGTTTCCTTCCGCCTGCCCCACGCCACGCCCGGCGGCGATGCCGCCTTCGCCAAACGCTACGTCCATCAGACCGGCGACGCCAGCGTGCCGACGGATTTCCTGGCGCTGCCGAGCGGCGGCGTGTTCGGCGAGGCCGTGCTCGGCGAGGCCATTGCCGCCGAAAAGATCGACCTGACCCGGTTCTGGAACTGGCAGGATTCCCCGATCCCGATCCTGCCGCCCTCGATGCAGCCCATCGACCTGGCGAGCCGCGCCCGCGGGCTGGACTTCACCCGTGTCGACCTCGATGCCGCCCTGGCGCAGATCCTGGAACCGGCGCTGCGCGAAGGCATCGACCTGGACGGCATCATCGGCAAGGTCAAGGAAGGTTTCCGCGACGTGAGCGGCAGCGCCGAGCTGCAGGCGCTGCTGGCCGCGCAAACGGCCGCCACCCAGGCTGGCGCCCAGAGCGCAGGCGAGCAGGCGGTGCAGACCCAGAAGAACCTGCAGGACTTCACCGTCGGCCTCGCCAACAGCGAGCTCGCCAAGGCCGCCGTGACCGCCATCGCCGCCCGCAAGGCCGGCGCCGGCTCGGCCACCGTGCTCGGCGGCGTGCTCGGCGGCTCCAAACCCGCCGCCAGCAATGCTGCTGCCACGCCGGCCGAGCCGGCCGACAACCCCGGACCGGGCTGACGCGCCCCTCCCACCGTAGGAGCGACTCCAGTCGCGATCAGGCTCAGCGGAGACGAAAGCCATCGCGGCTGGAGCCGCTCCCACATCGACGGGCCCACGAGCACGACCTCTCCTGTAGGAGCGACTCCAGTCGCGATCTCAGGCCAGCAGTCGCGAAAGACACCGCGACGAGAGCCGAAACCCTCCGGCAGCTCGGTTCGCAAGCGTTCCAGTCGCCACACCGCCTGTTGCACCGGCAATCCCTCCGGACCCAGGGGCTGCCTGAGCGCTGAGGACAGGGCCACCAGATCCTTGCGCCCGAGTTCCAGCTCGCGCCGACGGCGCTCCAGGTCTCCAGGTTGGCACGGTGCTGTAGCTTTGCCAGTAGCTCCTTCCGGCTGGTCTTCAGCCCATGGAGTTCGAGACAGAAATCGCCCAAGCAGGACTCGCCGAGGCGCTTGCTCACCACCTCCAACGCCGCCATCTTCTCCGCCACGAACAGAACGGACTTTCCCGCCTCGAGCGCGGCCGCGATGAGGTTGATGATGGTTTGCGACTAGCCGGTGCCGGGCGGCCCCTCAATCACCCGCCCCTCCTGGCACTGGAGGGCGTCCACCAGCGCCGCGTATTGAGGAGTCCGCGTCTCGCACTAGGGCCGGGTTTGGGTGTGCGCCATTGAGCTTCTCGCCGTCCTGGACGTACTCGTGGGTGAGCTGTCCCGGAGGCGCCTCACCTTCGCGGGGCGCGTGGCGAGGAGCCACTGGCACCAACAACATCGGAGCTGCGCCCCAGGACCGGCAGAGTCAAAGCACCGGCCAGGCAGCTTCAATGCACGGCAGGCTCCTATTCGTCGGAGTCAGCGGAAGGCTGGAGTGTAGGCTCAGTTGGAGAGCGCTCTGCTGATGGGCCCGCCACCAACATCACTCGCAAGATTCGAGAGCAGCCGTCTCACTGGCTACTAGCGGAATCACAACCGGCCATCCGAGTGGCCGAATCTGGGCTGTACGACGCCATAAGCCCATGATAGATATAGTTCCATGACGACCTTTAAATCGGACACCAATCCGGCCAATCAAGCGGCCGTTGAAGCAGCGGACCGAGACGAATCGGTAGCCCTGATGGAGCCCTTGTTGATTGCGGAAGGCTCGAGGCATCGGGTCGCCCTGACCGATCTGGTGGTCGAACTGGCTGCACGGTCCGCGGGATTCCGCCGCAGCCTGCTTCCGGGTGTGCTGACTTCCCTCGCCCACCTGGTCCGAGCGATGAACTGCTACTACAGCAACCTGATCGAGGGCCACGATACCCACCCGGTGGACATCGAGCGGGCGCTAAAG
>CAZLYT010000050.1:0-2660 GCA_964563515.1 uncultured Candidatus Competibacteraceae bacterium
AATATGATGCTGGAGTGAAAGTGACCGATGAACAACTTGCCGATGTGTGCCTGAAACCACATTCATTTCATGGCGATTGGAACTATACTATCTCACCAAGATGAAACAAACTTGTTCAGGTTATTTTTGAGCGCGCCCTAATCGAGTTCACGGGCGTGCTGAGAGTAGAATTCGAGACTACTGGTCTCGGCAGTAGTGATTGTCCTGAGATCCCCGTTGAAGTATACAGCGTATATGAAGATGAAGGCAGTGCTGAGCGATTGCGGTGGATTTCGAGACTAGAAGCACTTGGGGTGGCTACAGATTCTGCCAGGTGCGTAAGGCATATTGTGTTGGCCAGTTCATCGATGCGCGGGTGGGGAAAGCGTGAAGACCTTGAAGGAGTCAATATCATCTGTTGTGGTGCAAATGTGCGGCCTGCCCCTAGGGAATATCGCGGAAAGGAGTACTCAAGACCAAGAATAGAGGCCTCGGACGATTGAGCTTGCGGACCCCCTTCGGAGTGAGGTGGGGTATTGCCTGAAAAGACGTTCCCCCCTTGCCGCAAAGACAGTAATCAAATACAGCGATGACATTACGAAGCTGAAGCTGCCCGGGAACATTTCGTAAGCCAATGGAACAAACACCAAGGCAGCCGCTTCCGGTTTCATTATATGTCCACACACGGCTCCTGGCTGAATCAGATCGAGCTCCGGTTTGCGATTGCCGGGTCGGCGGGATCGGCGGACGCGGAGCTGGCGCCCATTTCCAACAGTCCCCGGCCGCGCAGCCGGTGTGCGCCTACCGTGAGATCATCCTCGGGAAGTTCGCTCAGGGGCTGAGTGCCCAGCGCATCTGGCGGGATCTGCGGGACGAGCATGGCTTCGCCGACGGTTACCAGTCGGTCCAGCGGTTCGTCCGGCCAACTGCAGCTCAGCCGGCCGTTGCCCTTCCGGCGAATGGAATGCGCTCCGGGAGAGCAGGCGCAGGTGGACTTCGGAACCGGCGCGGCGGTGCTGCGTTTCGACAGGCTCTTCAGCAGCGGCTCAAGAACCTCGCTGCTGATCGCAGCGTGCCACTGAGTACGGTCGGACTGAAGCTCATGATTGAGCGGTTGCTCGCCAGGCTGTTCGCGCGGTCGAATCCGCCATGGTTGCTGAAGGGGGCCTACGCCATGGAACTGCGCTATCGACCCCATAGTGCGCACGTCTGACCGTCGCATTCCCTGTCTTCCAGCGGCGTGTAAGTGTGACGGTAGCAATACCGGACTACCGTTTTGCGCCCCGATTACCGCGAATCAGTGCGTCAGAATGCGTCAAAACGCGAAAACTTGCCAATTGGCCGGCTGTCGCTAAGATGCGCTGAGGACAGGGCTTCTGATCTTTCGGCTGAATCGTAGCCGTCCTGTGAACCCCGTGTGGCGCAACCTGACTGGTCGGGGCATGGGAGGCCGGCCTCGGCCCTGGTCGGACTGGTGGGGTGCCCGGGTTGGACGGTTGGATCTGCGGCTGTGGAGAGCGGAGGCGGACCCTGCGCATCCGAGCCTCGCCGGCCCCCGAGGTCGAACGGCCGGCGAGGGATAACGCGTTACTCGGCGAGAGCGGCCGCGAGTTCACGCCGACGCTTCTCACGCCGTGCGCGTTTCCGCCGCGCGGTCGCGTCGGCTTCCTGCTCACGATGCAGCAGGCGATGCTCCGGATGCTGCTTGATCCAGCGGTCGGGCAGCAGTTGCCGAAGGTCCAGCGCGCTGGCCGACGGCAGACGCGTGAACAAATCACGGAGATAGGCCCACGGATCGATACGCAGGCGCTTGCACGTGATCACCAGGCTGTAGAGCACGGCGGCGGTGCGTCCGCCGTTGTCGCTTCCCAGGAACAGCCAGTTGCAGCGTCCCAGAACCGGGTAGCGCATCATGCCCTCCACGCGGTTGTTGTCGATGGGCACATTGCCGTCCGTGGTGTACACCACCAGCGAATCCCACTGGTTGGTTGCATAGGTGACTGCCTCTGCGAGCGCACCGCTGGGAAGCAGGGAGCGCTTCTTGGCATCCAGCCACTTCTTGAAGGAATCGAGGATCGCCACGGACTTCTCCTGTCGCAGCGCCAGCCGCTGCTCGGCCGTCATGCTGCGCGCCTGGTCCTCCACATCGTACAGCCGCTGGATGAAGGTCAGCGCCGTGTGCACGTCACGATCGGGCGCCTTGTCGCGGGCCTGCTCGAAGTAGCGGCGCGCGTGCGCCATGCAGCCGGCGAATCCCGCCAGTCTACGCAGCACATTCTTGATATCCTCCCAATAGCCGTCACCCTGAAGAGTTCCTTTGAACTTATCCAAGATCTTCTCCGGTCCGGCCCGCGCACGACTGGTCGTGAAGTCAAAGCACACATAGGGGTGTGAATCATCCCCGTAGTACTCCCAGAAGTAGGCCTGCCGCGTGCTCTTCAGGTTCGGGTCGCGGACATCGACGGTGGTGTCGTCAACGCCCAGGACGTGCGAGCGAAGCACGCGGCGAAACAGCAATGCGTAGAGTGGAAGCGTCAACGCCGCGCACTGTGCCATCCAGTTGCACAATGTACTGCGACGAAGATGGATGCCGCAGCGGGCCAGGATGTCTTCCTGGCGATTGAGCGGGAGATGATCAGAGAGCTTGGACGTGACCACCTGAGCCAGCAGGCCTGGGCCCG
>CAZLYT010000051.1:0-6360 GCA_964563515.1 uncultured Candidatus Competibacteraceae bacterium
CGCCAGATCCACGGTCGGCAAGGTGAGGTGTGGTGTCCGGAGTCGGGGCTGGACCGCTTGATGGTCATATTGACCGGAGACGAATAGCGCATGGCCCGCCAGAGGCAATGCTGGTGAAGCACCTGGAGCGGGTGCTGGAGTTGATGAAAGTGCGGGACCAACGGGTGCTGGATGTGGGCGCCGAGGCCGATTGAGGATCGACTGGCAAGACTGACTTGTCCACTTGCCGCCCGTTCATCGGTGAGCTTTTCTTGCCCTCTTCTCCTAGATTAAGTCGATTGCTGCGCCGCAGCACGCTGTGCTCGAATGCGGCATGCGGGGTTGGCTGGGTGGCCAGCCCCCAGTCCGATGCAAGGAGACGAGAGCATGTTCAAGCGAACGATGCGCATTCTGAATGCGATTTTCGAGTACTTCGAAGGGGTTGGCCGGCTGCGGGCCTGGGCAGAGCTCAAGTTGCTGAGCGATCACACGCTGCAGCGGATGGGGCTTTCGGCCGAGCTGGTCAAGAAAGGCCCCGAGTACTGGCCCTGGCGGGCCGAATCGGGCGCTAACGGCACCCTAGGAGCCGAGGTGGCTGCAGTGCTCACAGACACACCGGATACCCGGGTGCAAGCCAGCGCCCCACCCCGAAACAAGGCAGCGTGATTTCTGGCGTGGTCTGGGCCGACTGGCGCCCGGGTCACGGCCACCTCATCCGCCGCGTGAGCGTCCATGCTCGCTGAGGGTGAAACCCACCAGCAGCCAGAACAGGCCTACCAGGAAACCGGTGACCACGTCGCTGGCGTAGTGCACGCTCAGGAAGACGCGACTGAAACCCACCAGTAGCACCACCGCAAGACTCCAGAAGACCACTTCGAAGCGCTTACGTGTGGAATCCAGGTCGCGGACAATGGCATAGGCCACGAATCCGTACACCGCCATCGTCCCAGTGGCATGCGCGCTGGGAAATGAGGGTGACAGCGCAGTTACCTCGGTGACGAAGTCCGGTCGTTCGCGGGCGAATGCAAACTTGCCTGCCCAGGTCGTGAGCTCGGCGCCGCCGAAGCTGACCCACAGAGGTGCCACCAGTTTTGTGCGCCCGTGAGACCACAGGAATCCCGAGGCCACGATCGCCACTCCGAGCAGGCCGGCGCTGCCGCCCACGTCGGTGAGCCAGCTGAATACGTCCACCAGGACGCCGTCGCGGTAGGGCTGGAAGAAGTCATTGATGCTGCGGTCGAGGCTCAGCATCTCCTGGTCCTCGAGCAGCTCCTCTGCCAGGCCCGCCACCAGGGACGCCACATAGAGGGCTGCGCCGACCAGCAGAGTGAGGGGCAAGCCGCTAAAGCTTCGTGGATCGAGCCGCTTGGCGATGGAACCGTACAGGCGGGGATGCCGTTGTTGAAGAAGCGTGGTTATCGGGCGGGTTCGTGTCCATACCTCCGATTGCTGTAGACGCCCGCCGAGCTGGATGGCGCCTCGGCGGCTGGCTTCGGTCAGCCACCAGGCCAATCGCCATACCAGCACCAGCACTAAAATGGCTCCAACGAGAACGAGCAGTTCGCTATGTCGCACTATTGCCTCAGTAAGTTGCGGTTACACCCGGCATCGCGCGCCGCCTCCGAAGACAGCTGGCGCCACCGATTCCGGATCGGAGATTGAAGTGACCAGATTACGCCAACGAACAGATGTCTTGCGCGGCTTGGCCAGGCTGGGCTACGGCGCTCGGGGCATGGTCTACCTGGTGGTGGGGGCATTGGCCGTGCTAGACGCGGTAGGTGCTGCGGGCCAGGAATCGGTGGACAGCAAAGGTGCCCTGGAGACCATATTGGGACAGCCATTTGGCAAAGTGCTGCTGGGGCTAGTGGCACTCGGCCTGGTAGGCCACGCACTTTGGCGCCTGATCCAAGCCGGGGCAGATGCCGACAACCATGGCACCGATTTCAAGGGCTTGACGGTGCGAGGCGGCTTGCTGGTGAGCGCCATCACCCACGCGGCCCTGGCTTTCTTCGCCGTGAGCCTGATCTTTGGGCTGGGCACTGGTGGTGGCAACGGCGCCGAAGATTGGACGGCGAAGCTGCTGGGTCAGAGCTTCGGCCGCTGGCTGGTGATTGTCGTGGGCGTCGTGGTCATTGGTGCCGGCTGCGCCCACATCTACAAGGGAGCAACCGCGGGTTTCGAGCGCTACTTGACCCTCGACGAGGAGCATATGCGCTGGGCCCGGCCGCTGTGTCAGTTCGGTCTCATCGCGCGCGGGGTGGTGTCTGGCATCATAGGGACATTTTTCATCATCGCTGCCTGGCACTTCAATTCCGGGGAAGCCAAGGGCCTGAAAGGCGCCCTTGATACCCTGGAAGCGCAAGCCTATGGCCCGATACTCCTCGGCGTCGTCGCGCTGGGACTAGCCGCTTTTGGTGTCTATAGCTTGATCGAAGCCACCCACCGACGCATCCAAGCTCCGGATCTGAGCATGTAGCTGGCGGGCCCGCGGCCGCCCTCTCGCCAGTTGGGTTGCCGCTGGTTCTAGGTGACGTTCATAGGTTGGCCAGCGGGTCGTTCGGGTCGACCCCTTCCATGAAGGGCAGCCGGCGATCCCGATGAGTGAGCTGGTATACGAGGCCAATCCAGTTGCCTACCAGGGCTTCGGCGGTATCGTGCCAGGTATTGGCGAGGCCCGGCGCAACCAGCGCTTCCGGGAATTCCGGGGCCGCCAAGGCGCGTTCCCGGGCCCGCCGCACCTGCTCGGCGTGCTCCTCCAGGATTGCCCGGTCTCGAATCCGGAAGTAGTTGTCCGGAAACGGCGGATAGTCTTCGGTCTCGCCGCGGGCAAAGCGCCCCACCTCACGCTTGTACTCCTTCAACAGGCTGATGGTGTCGTACTCTGGATGGCCTTGAAAGAACACCGTGCGGAGGCCGTCGGCACTGACTGCCAGGTGCACATTCGAGATCTCGCTCTCTACCAGTATCCTGAGACCTGCCGCCTCGAACTGGTCACGTGCGACCTCGTTGAAGCGAGAGTGGGGGACATCGAAGATGGTGTTGACGTCAATCACCAGTGGGTGTCGGGCGTCGACCACGCGATGGCTGTACACGCCCCAGCGCTTGCTTTCCCGTCGATGCCGCCGCTGCCCATAACGGAACTGCAGCACCGCATGGGTAGCCAGGCACGAGCACAAGGTCGAGGTCACGTTGTGCCAAGCCCAGTCCACCACCCGAATCAACGGCTGCCAGAAGTCCTCGGCAGTCAGGTCCGGTTGGGTGACGTTGGCGCCGGTGATGATGAGGGCATCCAAACCTTTCTCCTGCAACCGCTCGAAGGGCTCGTAGTGCGAGGCGATATGCCTGCCGGCCGCCGGTCCACGGGGCAGCTCGGGAAGCGTGAACGGGTGCACGTAGAACTGGGCGATGGGATTGCTCTCGCCGACCAGGCGCAGGAACTGACGCTCGGTGGCCTCCAAAGCCGCGTCCGGCATCATGTTCAGCAGGCCGATGTGCAGCTCGCGGATGTACTGCTCCCGGGCCCGTTGCGGCTTCAGCACGGTCATGCCGTGCTGATTGAGCCAATGAAAGGTTGGCAGTCCAGAGTGGGCGACCAATGGCATGGGGAAGTCCTCAATTTCGCGCCACGGCAGTTTCCAGCAGGGCGAAGAAGTCCGCCTGGTCTCGCACGCTGTGCAACTCCGCCGAGCTCACGCTGTAGCCATAGCTGGCTGCGATCGCCTCATAGCGCGGGGTACGGGCCCGGTACAGGCGTGGGAACACCCAGCGCACGAAGTCATCGGGCTCGATGAGCGCGATGTAGGGAATGCTGCGCTCCCGCATGTACTCGGCGAGCTGCAGGTCCAGGAAGGCTTCCCGATAGTAGAGCGGCTTCGGGTCCGCCTCTGCCCGCCGGATCAGCTCCGCCTCGTCGGCCTCCGTGGCGCGAATATGCAGGATCAGTGTGTGCTGAGCCAACAGCTTTACGACATCCGGCGCTTCCAGCTCGCACAGACTGCCGCCGACATCGTTCACGAAATGGTCGTAGCCGTAGATGACCTGGGCCCGCTTGATGAAATCGGGTACGTCTCGCATGGCGCCCACTTCGGCCTCGTGATGCAGCGCCTGGCGGCGCTTGAACTCCCGCAGCGACAGCCCCCCAAGCTCCGGATTCCCCAGCTTGCCGAGAAAGCTGGAGATGGGAGTCAAATTGTCCACATCGATGTTGTTGCGGATCTGGATCGAGTCGGAGCGCAGCAATGCTCGCAGGAAGGGCACCTGCATTGCCTGCTGCTTGACGTTGTCGAGGATGGCCTCTCCCATGTAGCGGGTACCGATGCGGTAATCACCCGAGTAGTGGAACCAGTGAGCGCGCCGCAACACGGTGGCGAGGCGAGTCTTGCCCACCCCGGACATTCCCAGCAGCGTAACGGCCTTTTTCGGCCAACGCCGCAGCTCGTCGACACTGAGTCTCACGACATCCTCATCAGTGCTGTTGCTGCCGCGACCAATGGTACATGGTGCACTCGGCGAGCCCAGACCCGCCACTCAGGATGGGGAGCCCAGTCGCCGAAAAATCAGCGTGAGGTTGTTGGCGGGCATCGCCACCGCGTCTTCGAGCTTGAATTCGACAACCCCGGCCGCCGTCGCCACCGTCTCCAGGTCGCGAACACCCCAGGCGGGATTCTGCCAGCGCAGGTCGGCATCGAAGCGGGCATTGCTGGGGGCGGTGTGCCGGCCCTCACGCTTGAATGGACCGTAGACCACGACGCAACCGTTCGCTTCCAGCACCGAGGCGGCTCCTCGAAATAGTGCTGTCGTGGCTGCCTCCGGCGCGATGTGCAGGAGGTTGATGCAGAGCGCCGCATTAAATCGGTGAGCCGGCCAAGACACCTCGAATACGTCCAGCGGCACTGGCGGGCGAACGTTGTCGAGTCTTTCGGTCGCCATACGCTCCGCGATCGCCTGTAGCAGCCGCGCATCGCGCTCCGTGGGCTGCCATTGCAGGTGTGGCAGAGCCTTGGCGAAATGCACCACGTGCTGGCCGGTGCCACTGGCGATCTCGATCACCTGGCCACGGCTCGGCAGCGCCCAGCGCAGCACCTGCAGAATCGGGCCCTTATTCTGCTCAGCCGCCGGACTGAAGCAAGTCGGGCTCAATAGCCCCTTATGACCGTTGTGTACCACGGTCGGGAGCTCCTCCGCTCACCGCTGGAAACCACAGCCGCCTTGTGCTGTCTGCAACGTGCACACAGTGCTGCGGGCCTGTTTCATCGGAAAACCGTAGTGCAGCGTAACAAGTCTGAACATCCACGACTGTGAAGTGAGGGCAATGATGAGCGTAATTCGGCCCCTGAGTGGGCGAACGGCGGGCACGACTGCGGCTGTGCTGGCCTTGACGATCGGCACGGCCATGATGGCCGCCGCCCAAGATGGCGAGGACAATGCCGAGCGTACCCCCAGCGCAGAGCTCGCGACCGCCACTTTCGCCGGCGGCTGCTTCTGGTGCATGGAGCCGCCCTACGACAAGCTGGAAGGTGTCACCGAGACGACTTCCGGATACATCGGCGGCGACGTTGCTAGCCCCTCCTACGAGCAGGTGTCCGCTGGCGGCACCGGGCACGCGGAAGCCGTGCAAGTAAGCTACGACCCGAGCAAGGTAAGCTACCAGACGCTGCTCGATGTGTTCTGGCAAAACGTCGATCCCACCGACGCCGGGGGCCAGTTCTGCGACCGCGGCAATCAGTACCGCACGGCGATCTTCTACCACGACAACGAGCAGCGCCGGCTGGCGGAGGCTACCAAGGCCGAGCTCGAACAGGGAGTCCAGATCGAAGCTCCCATCGTGACGGAGATTGTGCCCGCGGGTCCTTTCTATGCCGCTGAGGACTACCACCAGGACTACTACCGCAAGAACAAGCTCTCCTACACCTTCTACCGTTGGAGCTGCGGCCGCGACGAGCGCTTGAAGGCGCTTTGGGGCGAGGCGGGCGGACATGCTGGCTGACGGGCATTTCGAGGCTCGTGCCCGGCCTCCTGCACCGGCTCGCCGGTAATCCAGGTGCGATCCCCACCTGCACGTGTAGGTTCCCCCAGCGCCTCCCGCTGATCGGGAGGGGGGATCGCTGTACGCACTGGGCAGCGGGGAGCGCTCAGGCCGACCGGATTTGGTTATTCTCATGGCCTGGACCGAAGCCGTCGCCATTGTCGCGGCAGCGCGTGATCCAGTGCTTGAGGCGGGGCTGAAATCTGCCTCTGGGAAACAATCCAAGCTTGAACGGCGGCACGGCCCCATCTCTAGACGTTCAATTCCGTGGCCTAGCAGGAGTTGGCAGACGCCGAGGAGCTGCTACTCAGGGCCAAGCCGCATCTGTTCGCCATCAACAGTGACTACCAGCCTTC
>CAZLYT010000052.1:0-2743 GCA_964563515.1 uncultured Candidatus Competibacteraceae bacterium
GGGTCCTCTCTACTTCAGAGTGGACCGTGCGAGCGACGCATTTCCATGGCACGAGTTGATCATCAATGGGCTGGTTTATTCACTCGTTGATCCGTGCCTGTTGTTGACAGACGGCTACGCATTGCTCGCCCCGAATGATGATGTCCTACATAATACCCCATGGATCCAGTGGGAGGAATGACGCCATGGCGAGAACCGGACATGCGGTTACTTTTGGGCTGTTGGGTACCGGGGTGCTTATTGTGTGGGCTACGCATTCCATCGGGGAAACCGGGAGGGACAGGCTCAGTGCGGCGGTAGATGCCTTGGCGAACGGGCCCAGTCGACTCCAAGCCAAGTCTGTGCTTGAAAGCCTGCCGCCCGAGGACACGGTGCGGGCACTCGTCGACGCACTGGCCACACACCCAGGGTACCAAGAAGCTGAAACTCGCTACCTCGCCTACCATGTGCTCTACAATCTGAGCGCCGCCCGCATTCCCGAAGGCTTCGATCAGATCATTCGAGGTTTGAAAGACAGCGCTGGCCAGACTGAATGCGCCCGGGCCTTGCTCCTTACGCCGCCCGAGAGACTCGACTTTGCTGTCGCCGCGCTCGGCCACCTCCTGGACGACCCCGATGCGCAAGCGCAGGCCACGACCACTGCCCTGAAAACGCTTGCCCGCTTTGGCACGCGCGCCAGTCCGGTGCTGGGGCGCGTTGAGGCGTTGTACGCGCACCAAGAGATCGCAGAGCAGATTCGTACTTCTGCAGCCGTAGCGGTGTTGCAGATCGCAGGCCTGGACAGGGCCATGACCCAGTTTCGAAACGTCGACCCCGTGGGCCAGCGAGCTGCGCTCACCGCGCTGGGTGGATTTCCCTTTCGCGAAAAGACCCACGAGGTTTTCGGGGCGAACCCCGTTCTGAAAGCCGAGATCAGGCAGATGGTCCTGAACGGGTTGACCCACGAGGCCGCCAGAACGCGCGAAACGGCGTTCGAGGCCGCGGGGGGCGTGTGGGGGGATGACCTGGTCGTCGCTTGCCCGCAGGGCAGGCGATTCGATCGCGAGCTGGAGCCGATTCTGCTCGAAATGGCACGATCCGATCCGGATCAGAAGCTGCGAGAAAAGGTCTCGGCCGCACTGCGGTCTCTGGACGATCAACCCGGCGCCGAGGAGGCGCCAGAGCCGCGCGGCCGCAGCGCAGAAGGTCGATGATTTCTGGCTTCTTTCCCCTCCCCCGGCGGAGAGGGCATCAATCACCCAGAGACGCTCATATCGAGGCGCCGGCCATCGACGCTCATATCCTGTTGGGGATGGGCCAGGGGCCCTCTTCCCTCCGGCGACGGAGTGGGAGTTCCAACAGGATTCGTGTCATCCGCTTCTGTTGGATGGCGTGACTCAGCTCTCCCATTGGCAGCCGGTCCCGGGCGACGGATCTTGATGTAAGGAGTGTTACTCATGGCTCTTGCTAAGTTTCGGCAAGGTGGTTGGGCATCGGTGTGCGGCTGTGCCCTATTCGTCGCGTGGGCTGTGAGCGGAGAGCAGGCAGTCGGCAGCGGGCCTTCTGACGTCTCGAAGGATGTCGCAACGATCTTTTCGCAGCTCGAGGCCGGATCTCTCACCTACGAGCAGGCACAGAGGGAACTGATCGTGTTGCCCTCTGAGGAGGCGATTCCAGCCCTGATCGAGCAGCTGGCGAATAATCCGCGGCTTCAAGAATCCAGGGGAGGTTGGCCAACGCTGGCTTACATCGCACTTGAGAGCCATAATGCGGTCCAGACGGAGATCGGATACCAACAATTCGTGGCTTGTCTTGGTGATTCCAGGGTCCGGGGATACTGTGCTGCTGCTTTATTGAATTCGCCAGAGGAAAGGCAACCAGAGGCTCCGAGGTCATGCTGCCTACTCCATGCTGCGCATCGCAGGGCTCGAATATTCTCTTCGCCAATTTCAGGGTTTGGCGCCCCCCGACGAGAAAGTTGTAATGGGCCCCTTGGCTCGGTTTATCGTTGAGCAGTTCGAACGCTACAATCACAAGGTGCCGTTGGAATTTCGTGAAGCTCTAGTACCAGTTCGGCAGTTCGTCCTCAAGGGGCTGAAGAGCGAGGATCTGCAGGTTCGCTCCGGAGCGTTCGAAGCCCTTCCGATTTCCTTTGGTGAAGAACTGGTCATCGAGAAGTCGCCTGGTGACTATCGGATCAACCCGGAATTCGAAGCCGCTATTAAAGAACTGGCGACCGGCGAAGCCGATCCGGGATTGCGCGAGCGCGCTCAGGGAGCCGTAGGCCAGTTAGATGACATGGTCCGTGCCGTCCTTCGCCGCCGTGAAAGGCGCGCATCTCAGGACTCAGGCGCCACGCCCACCAAATCTGATCAGGACGACCCAGCTCCCGTTGTCGCGCCCCAAGAACAGCCCGAACCGGGTCCCTGAAGGTCTCCGGGAGAAGCAGGGTACAGTTCGGGGGACACAAACCACAATTACCGTGTGAGCGCTTTCGGTCCGGGGTTTTATCGGCGTCAACGCGCTCCGCGTTCTGGACTCAACCAGGCGCACGAAGTGTGCACCTCCACAAAGCCGACCGCTGCAGGTCTTGGCCCTGATCGAGCGGTTGATCTCCCGAGTGTAGCCCAACTTTCGCAGATTGCGGAAAACTTTGGGCGTCGGTCGGGGCTGGGGTATGCGGGAGGGCCGTTTTCGCCGTGTTTTGGTGTGTAGTGCCGACCTACCCTCTTGCACGCAGCTGCTCGATTTTGCGATAACTTGC
>CAZLYT010000053.1:0-3795 GCA_964563515.1 uncultured Candidatus Competibacteraceae bacterium
CGCAGAATGCTGCGGTCCGAGACTCGACGGCGACGCAAGGAGCGAAGATCCGAGGCCGGGCAGGCCGGCGGGAGCACTTGATTCCCCCATAACCGCCCCAATTTTGGGGTCATCACGAAGCTGACAACCGCCTCCAAGGGGGATGCCTCATGCGGATGGACAAACTGACCAGCAAGTTCCAGATGGCGCTGGCCGAGGCCCAGAGCCTGGCCGTGGGCCGCGATCACCAGCAGATCGAGCCGACTCACCTGATGGTGGCGCTGCTGGACCAGGAAGGCGGCAGCGTACGACCGCTGCTCGCGCAGGCCGAGGTCAATGTCAACGCCCTGCGTTCCGAGCTCGGTCGGGCGCTCGACCGGCTGCCCACCGTCTCTGGCGGAACCCCCGGCGAGGTCTACATCTCCCGCGACATGCAGCGGCTGCTCACGGTCACCGACAAGCTGGCCCAGCAGCGCAAGGATGCCTACATCTCCTCCGAGCTGTTCCTGCTCGCGGCGGTGGAGGACAAGAGCGAGATCGGCGATATCCTGCGCAGGGCCGGCGCCACCAAGGGCATGCTGGAGCAGGCGATCCAGCGCGTGCGGGGCGGGCAGAGCGTCGACGACCCCAACGCCGAAGAGCAGCGCCAGGCCCTGGAGCGCTACACCATCGACCTGACGGAGCGTGCCGAGCAGGGCAAGCTCGATCCGGTCATCGGTCGCGACGACGAGATCCGCCGGGTGGTGCAGATTCTGGCCCGCCGGACCAAGAACAACCCGGTGCTGATCGGTGAGCCCGGCGTCGGTAAGACCGCCATCGCCGAGGGTCTGGCCCAGCGCATCATCGACGGTGAGGTTCCGGAGGGGCTCAAGACCAAACGGCTGCTGGCGCTGGATATGGCGGCGTTGATCGCCGGTGCCAAGTACCGGGGCGAGTTCGAGGAGCGCCTGAAGGCGGTGCTGAACGACATTGCCAAGCAGGAAGGCAACATCATCCTTTTTATCGACGAGCTCCATACCATGGTCGGTGCCGGCAAGGCCGAGGGGGCCATGGACGCGGGCAACATGCTCAAACCCGCGCTGGCTCGCGGCGAGCTCCACTGTATCGGCGCCACCACCGTGGACGAGTATCGCAAGTACATCGAGAAGGATGCCGCCCTGGAGCGGCGCTTCCAGAAGGTGCTGGTGGACGAGCCATCGGTGGAGGATACCATCGCCATACTGCGCGGCCTCAAAGACCGCTATCAGGTGCACCACGGCGTCGATATCACCGACCCCGCCATCGTCGCGGCGGCCACCCTGTCGCACCGCTACATCACCGACCGGCAGCTGCCGGACAAAGCCATCGACCTGGTCGACGAGGCGGCCTCGCGCATCCGCATGGAGCTCGACTCCAAGCCCGAGCAGATGGACCGCCTGGACCGACGTCTGATTCAGCTCAAGATCGAGCGCGAGGCGATGAAGAAGGAGACCGACGAGGCCTCCCGTAAGCGCTTGGAGGCGCTGGAGAAAGAGATCTCCGCCGCCGAGCGCGAGTACGCCGACCTGGAGGAGGTGTGGAAAGCGGAGAAAGCGGCCGTGGAGGGCTCGGCACACATCCGCGAGGCCCTGGAGCAGGCCCGGCTCGAGCTCGAGACCGCGCGCCGAGCGGGAGATCTCGGGCGCATGTCGGAGCTGCAGTATGGGCGCATCCCGGAGCTGGAGAAGCAGCTCGAGGCGGCCACCCACGCCGAGCAGCGAGAGCAGACCCTGCTGCGCAACAAGGTGACAGACGAGGAGATCGCCGAGGTGGTCTCCAAGTGGACCGGAATTCCGGTATCCAAGATGTTGGAGAGCGAGCGCGACAAGCTATTGCAGATGGAGCAAGCGCTGCGTCGCCGGGTGGTTGGGCAGGACGAGGCAGTCAAAGCCGTTTCCGATGCCATCCGTCGCTCACGAGCCGGGCTCTCCGATCCGAATCGACCCAACGGCTCGTTCCTGTTCCTGGGGCCAACCGGCGTCGGCAAGACGGAGCTCTGCAAGACCCTGGCGGCGTTTTTGTTCGACACCGACGAGGCCATGATCCGCATCGACATGTCGGAGTTCATGGAGAAGCACTCGGTGGCGCGGCTGATAGGGGCGCCCCCGGGCTACGTTGGCTACGAGGAAGGCGGCTATCTCACCGAGGCGGTGCGCCGCAAGCCCTACTCGGTGGTGCTGCTGGACGAGATCGAGAAGGCCCATCAGGATGTGTTCAACGTTCTGCTGCAGGTGCTGGACGACGGCCGCCTTACCGATGGCCATGGCCGCACAGTGGATTTTCGCAATACGGTCATCGTCATGACTTCCAACCTGGGCTCCCAGGTGATCCAGGAGATGGCGGGTGAGGAGAACTACGCCGCCATGAAAAGTGCGGTGATGGAGATCGTGGGTCACCATTTCCGCCCCGAGTTCATCAATCGGGTGGACGAGGTGGTGGTGTTCCACCCCTTGGGTCGCGATCAGATCCGCGCCATCGCCGATATCCAGCTCGGTTATCTACGCCGGCGCCTGGCGGAGCGCGACATGCAGATGGTGGTCACCGAGGCAGCCCTGGATCGGCTGGGTGAGGCGGGCTTCGACCCGGTCTACGGCGCCCGCCCGCTGAAGCGGGCCATCCAGCAGCAGCTGGAAAATCCGCTGGCCCAGTCCATCCTCGCCGGCCGATTTGGTCCGGGAGACTGCGTCAAAGTGGATCTGGGCGAAGAGGGTTTGATCTTCACCCAAGGCCCGGTCCAACCAGAAGCCACCGACGAAGATGTCATCGAAGGCGAGCTGGTGGACTGAAACATCGCTTCGGCCACGAGCCAGACGGCTCGAACAGGAGCCCCCGGCCGCTTCGGCCGGGGGCGCAACGCGTCCCCCATCTGTCCGGACTGAACGCGACAACCGCTGCGGGTCGCTGGCCTCGCCCCAGTTGCGGCCCCGCACTATGCTGAGTCCATGACAGCCTCTGCCGAGGCCAAAGGGTTGAGTCTTCGGCACCGGGGGTGAAGGGGGAGCGAACCATGACCGATTGGCGCGAGCACGGGGTCAAGATCATTCCTGGTGCCGATCTGGATCCCAATACGCATCAAACGCCTGGCATGAGTCGAGCCGCTGCCATCACCCACGCTCGCACTGGCGCCGAGAAGCTCTGGGCCGGAACCGTCACTGTGGAGCCGGACGCCAAGACCGGGGCCCATCACCATGGTGCGCTCGAGAGCATCATCTATGTGGTCAAAGGCCGCGCCCGAATGCGATGGGGTGAGCGCCTCGAGTACGTGGCAGAGGCCGGTGCCGGAGACTTCATCTACGTGCCGCCTTTTGTGCCTCACCAGGAAATCAATGCCAACCCGGGCGAGATACTGGAGTGCGTGCTCGTTCGCTCCGGACAGGAACCGGTGGTGGTGAATCTGGATATCGACGCCGTGGAGAAGCCCGAGTCGGTCTACTGGACCGACGACATCCACAAAGCGCCCTAGCCCCATGTAGCATGCGGGCTGGGTCTCACCGCAGACTGCGCCGCCCTGGTGGCGGCGCAATTCCGCTCCCAGTGGCCGCACCTTAACGGGGTCTGCGACTCTTCGAGCTTACCGGCCGCTACCAATCGGCGTTGGCCGAGACCCATCGCTTCTACAAACGCTCCAGCCAATAAGGAGTTGGAGCGCAGGGCGAAATGGCGAGTGGTATTCCGCCGTGCCCAGTTCCAAGGCGTCAGCGGCTTCGAGAAAGCTTGGAGCGGTGGATTACGGCCTGCCGGCCGGGTCCACCCTACCCGGATGCGGATGCCAAGCCCACCACGTAGGGCGGAATAGCG
>CAZLYT010000054.1:0-3086 GCA_964563515.1 uncultured Candidatus Competibacteraceae bacterium
GTGGTTGAGGCATGCCTATCGGTTGACGCGTAAGGACGGGGCTGCCGGTGTGGATGCCCAGACGGCGGCGGACTATGCGGCGAACCTGGAGGAGAATCTGGAGTCGCTGCTGGACCGTGCCAAATCTGGGACCTACAAGGCACCGCCGGTCAAGCGCGTCCATATCCCCAAGGGGGACGGCACGCAGACGCGGCCGATCGGCATCCCGACATTCGAGGACAAGGTTCTGCAACGTGCGGTTGCCATGGTGTTGGAGCCCCGCGGTTGCGGGGGTTGCAATACTCCGCCTGGTGGAGCCAGTCCGGGAAATTATGGTTGCATCGAGGCCCCTCCTGCAGGGGCTGGTAACGCGAATTGTTTTCCGGGGGGTTAATCGAACAATCGAACTGCCGAGGCTAGTCGCGGATGAAAGAACCGGATGGGCGCTGCCAGCATTGTGGTTACCTTACGAATGTCGGGAGGTGCTCTGAATGTGGGGCCCTCCTTACAAAGAAAGATCTTACGCATTACCGATCTGTCTTGCAAGCATTACGATGGGAACGATTGTCGCTATTGAAGATGCTCATCACTGCGCCACGATATGTGTTTTCGTTTAGCACCCTTGTAATGCATCCTGGTCGAGTGCCCTTATCCGACATTCAAACACGACACCCTGTCATAGTCGTGTTGTTCGCCTTGGCGACAGCCGTGCTTGCTTCAATGGCGTGCGATTACCGGGAATTTTATTCACTACCGTGGCTGCTGCGACAGGCACAGTATCGAATAAGCTTCATTGTC
This sequence comes from uncultured Candidatus Competibacteraceae bacterium, assembly GCA_964563515.1. GTDB lineage: Bacteria > Pseudomonadota > Gammaproteobacteria > Competibacterales > JAHEDQ01 > CAZLYT01. Next base: position 778 of record CAZLYT010000054.1, read on the forward strand.
GTCGCTGGTGGTGTCCTTGTAATCGTGACGGGCTTTCTCCTAGCAGCTCGGCACCCGCTTATGTTGCGACCATTTTGGCGGAGTACAATTTATGGTTTGGTTGTGTTTCTGAATATTCACATGTTATGGCTTCTGTGGTCGACCCTCGGGCTAGTCGAGTATCCTAGTATGTTGTCACCATTTCATTCTTCGACAAGTCCCGTGAGCGGCTCGCAAAGGCCTGTCGCTGTGTTTTATGTGACGTTCCTAGTTCCAGTAGTAAGTGCGTTGTGTTTGCTTTATTTATTTCCTATTGTCACTCTCATTAATGCGCGACGTGGTTGTCAGGGGAGCAGTAGTGTCTGATCCGCCGGCTAATACATCATCCCAGGATGCACTTCAGTACAACGCAACAGCAGTTAATCCACGGCACCCAGTACATTGATGAGCGGGTGTCATGACGCGCGTCAAAGCTAAAGCAAAGTTCTGGGGATTTGACAAAACACGGATCACACCTAGGAGACGATTTAGGGTTCACCATCCAGCAGGCGCAGCAACTGCACCGTGGCATGACCGAGATTCGCCCCGCGCTGGGCGAGTTGGGTCAGCAGTTCATGACTGGCCGGCGCTGCCGGTGCAGCAACCGGATCTTGAGCCGGTAGCACGCCGCCTTCAGCGCACGGGAGTGGTAGATCTTGGCGTTGTCGACATGGAGCTCGGAGGAGGCGCCGTGCGCCGCCCAGGCGCGCAACAACGAGTCCATGAGGATGTCGAGGTTCTGGCGATAGTAGTAACGCCCTTCCACCAGGAAGCGGCTGTGGCAGTCGATCCAGGCACTGAGGTGTGTGGGCACAACCTGGCCTTCGTGCAGGACGAACGGACCCTCCTCGAAGTCCCCGACCCACAGGGCGTGGGTTCGATCTCGCGTCCAGCGCCGCCGCACGGGCTGGTCGTCATCGCCCAGTTTGATGCGCGTGGCGCCGGCCTGCTTCAGCAGCCGATACAGCGTCGACTTCGGGATGGTCTTACCGTGCGAGGTTTCCAGGAACTTGTTGATGGTCTCGTCGGACCGTTTCGGCTGGTCGCGTTTGATGGCGATGGCTTGTTCGATGATCTCCTGCTGGTGGGCCCGCGATCGGCCGCGATCGGATCGGCGCTTGCGGGCCAGGCCCTCGAATCCTGCCGTGCGGTACTGCCGCAGCTTGCGCCGAAGCGTGGACAGCGACAGCTTCTTGCGCACCCCGTTGGGGAACACACACTCTTGCTGGGTGAGCGTCTTCAAGTAGTGCCGGGTGTCCGCAGGATCTACGTCCCCGAAGAGCACCGGGTGAAGCAAAGAGCACCAGAAGACCGCCCATTCCTCGTCCTGACGTCTCATCATCGCCTCCGGCACACCGGCCGGTAGCGATCATCGCTTAACGCCACGAACACCGCGTTGCCAAGTGGGTGAAAATGGAGACGCCGAAGCGCGCCTGGAACGCCCGGTCGATCCCCAGCACCCGGCCGCAGGTCTGCAGCACCTCCCGGCGCTCTGCGCTGCGGTACTTCCAACAGGGCACGACCACCGGGCTGCGGAAGAGGTCGCAGGCCGGCGACTTGGCCCGGATCAGCCGCCAGGCCCGCTGCAGGGTGTCCCGGAGGCCGCCCACGAAGCTGATCCAGCGATGCAGCGTCGAAGGCCACAGCACGCGGTCGTCGATCGCCTGGACGTCGCCCCCGCCGTCGCCATAGCACACCGCCATCCGGCGGACCTGAACGCCCCCGCGGTAGCTCACGCCGTCAGCGCTCACGTAGCGGTTCGCGAGCCGGCAGACGTCCGGCCGGGCGTAACGCTTGTGCGGCAACGCGAACTCCGGATACTGCGTGGACGTCCTGCTGCAAAGCGGGCACTTCCAACGAGTTAAGGCCGAGACCACACGCTGCACCAGGCGATCGACGATCACCCGGAACTGCCGCTTCCGCAGGGCGTGGTACTGGAACGAATCCGGTCGACCGCCGGTGAGCGCACACGAGAACCATTCTTGACCGGGGGGTTATCCTGGCCCGCGGATTTCGGGGCCCCCCCCCCCGGAGGGGACTCGGTCGCGAAACTCTTGCTTCGGCACCGTAGGCGCGCACTCTGATCCGGGGGGGTATCCAAGCACTATCCGACCGGAGAGAATCGCTCAGCGGGGCTCTATCGGCCTCGTCTTAGGGCTCGTCAAGAAATAACGTAAAGTAAATAAGCAAGCGCGTACGATACATGGAGTATGCCAGATGTCGCGGTGATACGCCAGAAGTACGTGGCGCTCAGCGGGGTGCTCGATGAACGTTCGCGTCGCCTGTGGGCC
>CAZLYT010000055.1:0-2777 GCA_964563515.1 uncultured Candidatus Competibacteraceae bacterium
GCATTGCCGCCGGCGGCCACCACGATGTACTGGGTACCGCCCACGTTGTAAGCGGCTGGTGGCGCGTTGACCCCGGCATCCGCCTGGTGCTGCCACAACAGCTCGCCGCTGGTGGAGTCGTAGGCACGGAACCAGCCGTTACCCTCGCCGGTGAACACCAGTCCACCCGCCGTGGCCAGGATTCCGCCGATCATGGGCCGGTCGGTTCTCACCTTCCAGCGAATCTCGCCGCTGTTGTAGTCCACTGCGGTGATGTTGCCCCACTGCTGCTCGGTGGGAATCACCTTGAAAGCACCGCCCAGCCACAGCTTGCCGCCCGGATAGGGCGTCTCTTCCACGTGGTAGGTCATGGGCTGATGCAGGTTGATGGCGTAGACCAAATGCTGAGTAGGGTCGATGGCCATGGGCGACCACTCCACGCCGCCATTGGCACCCGGCAGCATGCGCGCCCCCTCCTTGGTGGGCAGCGTCCAGCGGCCTTCCTGGCTCACCATGGGCTCGGAGAAGCGGATCAGGCTGCAGTCCTCTGCCCGATTCACGTAGACGTAACCGGTCTTGCCGCCGTGGAGGATGCCCTTGACCGAGCTGCCCTCCTCATCCATGACGGTGGTGATGATCGGCGGGCTGACTGCGTCCAAATCCCAGACGTCGTGGGGGATGTACTGGAAGTGGCATTGGTATTCGCCGTTCTCAAGGTCCACCGCAACCAGCGAGTCGGTATAAAGGTTGTCACCGGGACGGATAGCGCCGTAGAGATCCGGAGACGGGTTGCCGACCACGAAATAGACCATGCCGGTCTCGCGATCGACCGCCATGCTCTGCCAGACACCACCGCCCAGCGTCTCATACGGGTCACCGTTCTGCTCGTAGGCAGCCTTCTCCGCCTCGATGTCCCGGTGCATGTCGAGACCGGTGGCATCGTGGGTGGCCCAGACGCCTTTCGAATCCTCCGGGATCGAATGGAAGGTCCAGAGCACCTCGCCGGTCTCGGCATCGTAGGCTTTCACGAAGCCGCGAATGCCGTACTCACCGCCGTTGGTGCCGATGAGGATCTTGCCGTCCACGGCTACCGGGGCCATGGTCTCGCTGTAGCCGAGCTCCGGGTCGGCGATCTCGCTCTCCCATGCCAGCTCGCCGGTCTTGGCGTTCAGGGCCACCAGCTTGGCGTCGAGGGTACCCATGTAGAGCTTGTCCCCGTAGGCGAACACCCCTCGGTTATTGGGCCCGCAACAATAGGTGGTGATGGGGCCCATCTGGTGCTTGAAGTGCCACAGCTGCTCGCCGGTCTCGGCGTGCAAGGCGTACACATGGTTGAAAGCGGTGGTGATGTACATCACGCCATTGATCACGATGGGTGTGGTTTCCATGGATTCCACGACCTCGGTCTTGAAGGTCCAGGCTGGCTCCAGCCTGTGCACGTTGCCGCGGTTGATCTGCTGGGCCGGGTAGTAGCGAGTCTGGTCGTAGTTGCCGTTGGTATGAAGGAAGTTGTTGGCGTCGCCGTGGGCGTGATCCAGGAGATCCTGGGTCACGGTGTTCATGTCCCCGTACAGCGTGCCGGTTTCGGTTTCTTGCGCCGCCTCGGCGGTGCCCCAGCTGCCGCAGAATGCGGCCGTCAGGATCAGTGCGCGAGTCGACCTGGGACGCAGAATTGCGACCTGTTTCATCTCCGTCACCCCCTCTTTTGGCGCGCGCGTGATTGTGGTAGTGCCCGTGTCAGGACGTTTTCGCGCGTCATCCAATTTTCAAAGATAGCAGTGTCAGGAACCGGCGCCAGGGACCGCCCCACGGGGCCGGAGATGGAGAGGGCGCGACAGTGCCCCAGGGGGCGTCGAAGCGCGAGCCAAAAATGCCTGGCCTGGCCCGGCCAGCATAGCGCCACGCTGGGATTTGGCATAAGCAAGAGCGGCGAGTTTTCTGGCATCGGTAAGCATGATGCCATTGACTATTTCAGTTATGCACAGGCAGGCGTCGATTGGAAGCGCCCTTGTATCAGCTCAGGTACACCTGTTACAGGAGTGGCCCATCATTCCCAACTTGCTGCTATACAAGGATTTTCCTGTGCTGAGCAGTTCCTACCCAAGTGTCGGGAAGTCTTGCCCGCGCAATCACTTGCGCAAGTTTTCCAGCGACTTATCCACAGCTTGACAACCCCATCTGTGGAAAACTCTATTCGCTGCCCTCTAAGGCCTGGTCGCGACCCTGCTGCCCACTGATGCAAGCAAGGAAACTCACCTGTCGCCCGCGAGCGGCCGGGGCAACGTTCTGGTTAGTCGCCTCACCGCCGATATCGTGCGTCGCGCCTTGGCTCAGCCACGCCCATGACCCACCTCATCTCCACTCCCGATCTGGAGACGCTCGCCACCGCCGCGCTCGTTGCGTCGAAGTCCGCCGAGCCCCATGCACGCTCTGTGGCCCGTGCGCTGGTTGCCGCCGATGCGAATGTACTCGCCTCGCATGGCGTCTCGCGGCTATCGTTCCATGCCGAGCAGGCTCTGAGCAGAAAGGTGGATGGCGTCGCCACCCCCGGTGGGGCAGCTATTCGTCCTGTTCGATCCCGGCTACTTCGCCGATGGCTCCTTCACCGAGCGCTTGGAACGGCCGGATCGGGCCGGACTGCGGCGCGAACGCGCCCTACCGGCTTGCCGGGCGGCCGCGCTGACTTCCCGCAGCGCAGCGAGAGCATCTACCTTGCCGTGTCCGAACCAGGGGCTCCAGGTGCCATCGTCAACACCTACGTCGTCGAAGTCTCCCCGGTCAAAAGGAGCAATGGGCGA
>CAZLYT010000056.1:0-9085 GCA_964563515.1 uncultured Candidatus Competibacteraceae bacterium
AACAGCCCGGTGTGGTTACAGTCTGTCATAGAATAAGCCTCCCTGCTTTGTCGATTGGTTCTAGTTAAACGCAATCATACAAGGCCGAGAGGCTTTTCTTTTGTCAATTCTTCGTAATACTCATGAAATATGCGGGCTAGCTTGTTCGACGCCGATAACCTTCGGTCTCCTGATTCAACCCCAATCGGGCGCTAACGCGAAATAGACTTCGTTGGTGGGTCAGGTGAACAATCCCAAGCAGGTGGCCACGGCGGTTCTTCCAGCCGTGGCCACGCGCAGTTCGAGTATGCAGACTTGCAGCACCTCAATAGCTCAGGTCAACTTCGTAACAGATTTTCTTCGTACCGATCTTCCGGCTGAGCCGAACACGGAGCAGCTCGGTCGATGAGTCGAATTCGTCGAGCACGAAGAAGTTACCCGACTGGCAATCGGACGGCATATTGAGTTCGAAGTGTACCAACGTGGTCCAGCCGCCGCCCGATCTCTGTTGCTGAATCTTGACGTCCAGCTCATTGCTTCCTGATCCTTCGCCGCAGATGGTGTAATCGACCCACGCGAGGTCGTTTGCAGTGAAGGTAAGGTAGTCGACGGTATTCGCCCCCGCCACGCACCCGTCCGATGCCTGGGCTACGCCTGGCCAGGCCCCTGCGAGGCCAAGGGCCAACCCCGCTGCCACCGTCTTCCAATTCTTGATTCCAGACATGCTGTTCTCCTTACGTTGTGCCGCGGGGTCACCCGCAGCGGTTTGAGGATCCGCTACCCAACGCGAGCTGCGGTGAACCTCATTTCGTCTTTCCTCAAGAAGAGTTAGCGGATCAGCGCCGGGATCTTTCACGCATGGTCCAACAAGTTGTACGACGGGGCCCTCGTTCCCAAATTGCCAGTCAGTCGAAGTGGCGCTGGGTAGCGATACCGAATTCCAGGAGGCATACTGGGATCGGCACAGCCATCACTTGTTTGTTTTTAAGGACTCCATGGTCGAAGTTGTGGCCCGGCCAGCGTTGGCGGCACACCTGCTCCGGTTCCTGTTAGGATCAGGGCTCGATCTTCCTCGTTCGCCATCCTCGGTTTTGCAGGGGAGTCGTCCGCCAGCGCTTGTCGCCATGAACCGTCGACCTCCGTGACCAGCCCTGGATCGAAACGCTCATCGGTTATGAAGAAGCAGAGCGCGGCCGCCGCAGCCTGGAACGCCGTGTCCGCACCTCCAGGATCGGGCGCTTCATCATCACGGCGGACAGGGCGGGGCCACCCTCCAGGCCATGGCAGGCCCAGGGGGCGGCTTCCCGTTGAGTCAAGTCATAGGGATTAGAGGCCTGCCTCTCCGTTGGGGTTGCAGGGAATCATATACAACACTCGAGGTGACCTGCCCGGCGCACCATGAACGGGCGGATCGGGGTACACACTGTCGTACTCCTCGTTGCTCTGGCGGGTTGTGACGTCGCTGGCGCTATCACCAATCGCCCTAGCAACCGGACAACGGTCGTTGTTCGGACCAAATGGCGCGTAGTACATGTGATCAAGCCAAGTGATTGCCAGCGGCCCATTGAAGGCATCGTCGACGAAGTCTCTGATCCCGCCAACCGTGGCCAAGGATGCATAGGTAGAACCGTGGAACCCCAGCAATTGGTGCAAGCGGTCGAATTCGTCGCCCCACCCGCAGGCGCCCCACCAGTTCACCTGGCACATACTGTGGCACGTAAACAGCACCAGGAATTCCAGATCGGAGTTGCCCAAGAACATATCCTGTTGATGAACAAAGCAGTCCGCGAATCCGGCTTCGTTCATCCGCACATGTAGACCATAACAGGTATCCGGGAAATGGTTCCCATGGCTGCAGACGAAGGATGCATCAGCCTCATCGATATTCCCTGGGGAATGATCTCCGCCCCATGGAACAACCCCTGCATCGGTGAAATCACTCTCGCCGATAGCGCCATTCACGTGGAAGGTGTCGAACGACCAAGCGCGAAATCCGTGCCCGAACGGCATGAGCGCGGAATTGGTGATTTCCGCCATCCAGGCACCGGCGAGGTTGTTTGCCAATGGGATGGGCCCGCCCCAGGCGCCGCATCCGCCGGCTAGCCAGTTGGTGACCGCCTTCGCCGTCGCTTCGCGCTCCGACGTGGAAGGCAGGCTTTGGGCCCACCCGCTGCTTACCGCTGCAACCAGCACCATAACGCCACTGCCGTACTGTATTTTGGCCTTCCACTTCACGATCATCTCCCTTCGTTTAGCAGGCTCCCCAGGCACCGAGCAACACTCCTAGGTCTGCGGCGTTGACGTGGCCGTCTCCGTTGAAATCTGTAGGACAGTCCCCGCCAGATGGACAAATGCCCCATGAGCCGAGGAGAACCCCTAAATCAGCGGCATTAACCTGACAGTCCCCGTTGACATCGGCCTCGCAGTTGCAGGTCCCGCAAGCATCATCAATTCCGTCCGCGTTGGTGTCTGCCAAACATTGCTGAGCGTCACCCAAGTACATTCCACCATCGGCAGAACATTGCTCAGCGGTTATGATCTCGCAACCGAACGATTCACCTTGCGATGTGCAGCAAGCGCCAGCCGGGATCTGGCAGGCATCGCCGATGCCGTCATCGTTGCTATCGACCTGCAACGGATTGACGTTCTGTGGACAGTTGTCGCAAGCATCACCCAAGCCGTCACCATCAGCGTCCGCCTGTGTGGCATTGGGATCTTCCGGGCAGTTGTCCGTCGAATCATCTACTCCGTCAAAATCCTCATCGGGTTCGTGTTGCAGCAGGAGCGCCGGAATGACCTGGCCGATCAAGGTAGTGGTCGGATCGGTCACGAGTGCCACGGCCGCCGGATAGTGGAGATCCCCTACAGCAACGTATTCAACTGTAATCTGAAGCTCGACCTGGATCCCGTGCATGCGTTCAAAAATCTCTTGAGCCAGCTCCGAGATCACCGCACCAGGCGGCCGCATTATGGGATTGGAAGGCAGGCGGAACGGCGAGCGCCAATCAGCCACCAGCAAACGTGCGATCTGGCCGGTGTTGCTGACCGCAATGCGACAAAATTCGCCATACACGGGAATGTTGTTTACCGCACGCTGAACGGTGACCAGGCGCTCCACCTCTTCAGGAGGACTTGGCGGATTACCAATCCGCCCCATGATGGTCGCGACCTGGATCTCGCCCAGCTCGCCTTCGGGCAGATCCAACGCTTGCATCGCCGCAGTCGCCATGTCTGCCGCGACCTCTTGGGGAATGGCCACGGTGGGCGAGCCCACGTCAAATTGCCTGGCCAGACCGATGTAACGGACATAACCGCGGTCACTGTCGATCTTGTAATACAATGTTTCTTCAGCATTGCGACCGACAACCAGGGATCCTTGCTGTGCAATCTGTTCCGGCACACTATCGCCCACCGCTTGGGCCACATTCTGAACGTCCAGTCCAATGATCCAGTCCGGCCCGGCTGGCACAATCACTTGCGGGCCGTATTGCGGCATAGCTGCAGTGACCGCCTCGAGGTAATCCTGCAGAACCCATCCCGCGGGCGGCGGCTCCGGGGGATTTGGAGCACCTTGATCGTCGGCTCGAGCGCTACCTGCCAGTAACAGCAGGCCGGCGATGTTGAACCAATTTGAATTTCTGGTCTTGTTGATCATGCTTGTTCTCCTTACCCGTTAGAGGCTTGGCTCACCTATAGGATTGCATGGAGTCACGTACAGGACTCGCGGGCTTCTACCTGGTGTACCATGTGCGGGAGGGTCGGAGTACACCTTGTCGTACTCTTCATTGCTTTGGCGAGTTTTGACGTCGCTCGCGCTACTCCCGATGCCCCGTGCGACGGGACAGCGGTCATTGTTCGAGCCGCTTGGGATGTCATACATTTGATCTAGCCAAGCGGACGCCAGCGGCCCATAGAACGAATCGTCAACAAAGTCTCTGACCCGACCAGCCGTAGACACGGAAATGTAGGTGACACCGTGGAAGCCAAGAAGTTGGTGCAATCGGTCGAACTGATCGCCCCAACCGCAAGCGCCCCACCAGTTCGCCTGGCACATACTGTGGCACGTGAACAGCACCAGGAATTCTAGATCCGTGTCCCCCAAGAACATATCTTGTTGGTGCACGTAGCAATTCGGTTCACCGCTTTCATCGGCCCGCACGCACAGTGCATAACAACCGTCATCCGTAAAGTGCGTCCCATGAGTAATGACGAAAGCGGCGTCGGCCTCGTCGATGTTGCCAGCCAAATCATCTTCTCCCCAGTCCGGGACGTCGGTGAAATCACTCTCGCCGATAGTCCCGTTGAGGTGATAAGTGTCATGGGACCAGGCACTGGTCCAGTGTCCGCCAATTGACGACGTGTTGGTGATTTCATCCATCCATGCGTCCGCCCAATCATCCGCAGCGGGTACGTCGGAGAAGTCGCACGCCGCAGGATCAAAATTGGAGATTGCTTTCACCGTGGCTTCGCGCTCTCCGGAAGAGGGCAAGCCTTGGGCCCACACTTCGCTGCTAAGTGCTGCTAGCACTGCAACTACGCTCCAACTCCGTAATGTGGTCTTCCAACTCATGGTCAGCTCCTTTTGTCTACAGAAAACCATTGACTCCATTCGCAGCGACACGGCCGACACACACATGTGGCCTGCATTGGCTTGGCCGACAACCCGTCGGTCTAACAGGTCTTGCAGACCCGGGGCCTTCGAAGCCGCGACAGTGCTACAGGCCACCACATGGAACCAGCAGTTGCAATCAGGTGTTCAAGTGAGAACATACGTTGCTTCGCTAGCACACTTTAGAAACCTGGTCGGATTCGCTGCTACGCCACGGCGAACGCCGACAATGATGATCTGAAGAGTCTTTGCAAACGGGGCGTCAATCTTTCACAGAATCTGTGGTCCTCAAGATCAGTCGGGAACGTGGGCTTCAGCGCTGCGGCCCATGGTCGCTGGTGTTGGCCGCTATCGAAGAAGCAACCGATGTGCTCGAGCAGGCTCTTGGCTCGCTTGGTTCTGGTAAGCAACGCTGTGTGCCGTGCCCGGTGCCTATGCCAGCGTTTTGGTCACGTTCGACGCGGTCCTTATCCCGCCGGAACCGCATGGCTGCTGCGGCGTGATCTTCACCAGTCCCGACGTGGATTCTGTCAGCGGGCTACCCCTGACACCCCGCGCTGGGTGCGGCTGCCGATCCATGAGCAGTCCGCTGAATGCTCGACGGTGCCGCCGGGACTAAAATCGGCCGGAGCGCACAGCGGATTTCCTGCTTGCTGCCGGGTTCCCAGGGACCGTGCCTTTGACCCGCAGCAGCTCCTGATCCGCTCTGCTGCCGGCCGCTTCCGTGCTCCTGGGTCCTGGTTAGCGCAGACTTGCCAGGATGAACATGAGCACCAGCACTCCGCGGCAGTAATAGCTGATCGCGACGGCCCGCTCCTCGAGCACTGCGGGCAGCCGGTTGTCATACAGAGGGTAGTGACCGGGACCGGGGTCGAATCATCGCCTGCGTGCCCCCGTTGTGCTTTCGAGTGTCTCTCCCCAGGCGTGCATGGCGTAGCGCACCGGCTCAAGCTCGCGGCCGAGCGGCGTCAGCGAGTATTCCACTTTGGGCGGGATCTGTTGATGGATGTAGCGATCGATGATGCCGCACGCTTCCAACTCGCGGAGCTGGCGCGTGAGTGTTCTGGCAGAGACGCCGCCCACCAGCCTTGTCAATTCGCCGAAACGCTTCTTGCCTTCGAGCAGGTGAATCACCAGAACCTTCCAGCGCCCGCCGATCGCCGCGATCGTTGTTTCGACCGGACAGCTCACGGATTTCTTGCCGTTCTTGCGAGTGGCCCTATTAGACATAACACTATCTCTAATGTTACCTACTCACAAAAAAGACCATACTTGATTTTTTGTCCGCCGAGCAATACAAGTCAAGTGCGGACCCGCTTGGGAGTTCCGCAAAGACGCACCTCGTCACAAAAAGGAGGCCAAACGTGTCAGATGCCAACAAATGGATGATCGATCCCAACGACGCCGTTATGCTCCTGATCGACCATCAGAGCGGGCTGTTCCAACTGGTCAAAGACATCGAGCTTCCGGTCCTGCGGTCCAACGTCATCGCGTTGGCGAAGGTGTCCCGCCTCGCCAAGGTCCCGACGTTCACTACGGCTTCGGTTCCGGACGGTCCGAACGGACCACTCATCCCGGAAATCCACGAGTACAACCCCGAAGCGGTGTACATCCCGCGGACCGGCCAGATCAACGCATGGGACAACCCCGCGTGGGTGGAGGCGATCGAGAAAACCGGGCGCAAGACGCTCCTCATCGCCGGGACGCTCACCAGCGTCTGCATGGCATTTCCGGCACTGAGCGCGGTCGAGGCCGGCTACAAGGCTTTTTGCATTGTGGACGCGTCCGGCAACTGGTCCAAGATGGCGACCGAACTGACGCTGGCCCGCGTCGTTCAAGCCGGCGCCATGCCGATCGACACGTTTGCGGTTTTGACCGAACTTCAAAGCACTTGGAACCGGCCCGACGCGATGGACTTCGCGGCGATTTTCGCGGAACACGTCATTCCCGGCTATCGGGCGCTGATGGAAAGCTACGACAAGGCGCAGGCGGTCCAGAAGACCGGCCATGAGACGAAACTCGACAAGCTGAAAGCGGCGGCGACGACGAAGTAACTGACGGAGGCTTCGGCATGGTGAAGATGGCCGGGCTGTCCGGCAGTCAGGATTCCTCGTGTTCGCCGGCCGGTGGGCATGAGTTGTGAAGACGCTCAGGGGTCATGCGGCAGGGAGCGACTGATGAAGAAGGCCCGTCAGGCTTTGCGCAATCCATCAGGATGCGGCATCACTCTGAACTGCGTCGGCGGAACGAGTGAACGGGTGTGGCTCTCGTAGATCTGCTGCCGCCGCTTTTTCAACTCGTCATGAGAATACTTGCGCCCCCGCGGTTGTCTGGGCTCATAGTGGCTGAGCTGCCCATGGCCGTCGTAGCAGACTGGCAAGCAGTTGTCGCGATTCCCCTCACCTGATCGGTCGATACCCCGTGCTCCGGGCAATGCTTGAGCGCTTCGGGCACCTGCGCTTCGACTTCGTAACGCGGCAGGTGCTCCGGCAATGCCTCGCTGCCCGATCCCTGACAGCGACGCCGTCGCAGGTGGGCTCGTATCGGCTGCCCGGACGCTTCCACCGCCTGGGCCAGTCCCTCCGCGGCGTCGGCGGCTTCGTCCGTGTCCTTGAGATCCAGCCGCAGCGGGTACGGGTCATTGGTGTAATACAGCCAATAGCCGCTGCCGTCGAAGCGCAGGATCTTGATGCGGTCGCGCCGGCGGTTCACGAACCGGAACAGGCTGCCGTCCAGCGGGTCCGCGGCGAACTCGCTGCGCACCATCCCGGACAGGCCGTCACAACCGTTGCGCAGATCCGCCAGCGGCGTGTACCGGAAGATCGGGATGTTCGAGGGGATGTTCAGCATTAGGCGTCATCGGACTGCTGATCACGCTGGGCGCTGACCACTTCCTTGACCACCCGCGCGGACCGCGTCGAGATCCTCGGTCCGAACGTCGATCCGTGCCCGCAGGTCAAATGGATCGACACGCCCGACGCCGGCGGCACGATCGTGACCGGTTGGAAGGCACGGCGATCACGAGAGCGGCGCCGCCCGACATCCGGCGCCCCAAGCTTCTTGCGCCACTTGTAGAACGACGCCACCGAGACGCCTTCCCGTGCACAGAACCGAGCCACCGACACGCCGGCGCGTTCGAACCGGTCCAGACGGTGCACCACAGGCGACGCGTCGCATCACTGGAATAACGGGGCACGGGGTGGGACACGGGGCTCTCCTGGGCTGTGAGGATTCAGATCGCTGGCAGCCAGGATAGCCGACCGGCCAAGAATGGTGGTCGTGCGCGCTTACTCTTATAGGGCCACAACTGTCCTTTCTTGACACTACTCATAACAGGACATATACTTGCGCGAGGAGGTTAAGGTACGGAGAGCGAATGCCCTACGAGATTCGATTACCACCGGGCCTTAAGCAGGCGGGTTGGAAGGTCAAGATATTTGATCGGGAGGGGCCAGAAGAACCGCATGTGACCCTCCTCCGAAAGCGGAGGAAATGGAGGCTGTCTCTGCGGACACGCACATTCTTGGACGAGGGGGACAAGTGGAGTCAGATCGTTAGTGAGGTGCGGGAGGCAGTCGAAAAGAAAGAGGCCTGGGAGGAGCTGCAAGCCGCCTGGAATCGCATGCACCCTCACAACCCGATTTCGAGCGAAAGCAATGAGTAAGACGACCAAGAAGAAAGCAAGACGAAGAAAGAAAGCAAAAGGCAAAGCAATGCCCCGTTTTATTTTGCTTGACCTGCCCAACGCTTGGCAGCGGCGGTTTCCTGATGCGATTGTCCTGAACTCTAAACTGGATCGAATCGATGATGCGGCACGGCTAGCCAGCACTAATCCGCTGTGGGTGGCCTCAAAAGCGAAAAGTCTTGACAAGCTGATCCGTTTGATAAGCGAGCGCATCATCACGCGGCGTGACCTCAAGATTCCTGTCGGCGACATTCTCATGCTGCATCCTCCAAGGACCGAATTGCTGCCAATGCTTTACGCTGTCTTCGGCAACGTGATAGGTCAGGACTTATCCTTCAAGACCCTTCCACCCGATCAGTTGGCAGAGGTCCTCTCGGCCCCAAGAGAAGAATCCCAAGATCTTTTTATCGGTGGCGTTGTTGACAAGCGCAGTCGAACCCTAGCATTGGTTCGTGGGACTCTTGAACGTGTGGTTGCTCCTTTGTCTCTCTTTCGTGATACAAGAAGCGCCGTTCCTGACTTCGATCAATTTGAACTGGATGATTACGGCCACACCATTCGGTTCGGCGATTACGAAGCGGCTGCTGATTCTGTCCTTTATGAGAGCGACGCTGACTTCAGAAGGCGAGCAAATGCAAAACGTCGTGCAGACGATCAGGGATTCGGGGCTTCGTTGCGTCGTTTGCGAATCCTGCGAAAGTTAGGACGCGATGATTTCGCCGGAGTGTCCCAAAAGACAATCGCACGGATCGAGCGAGGCGAGATCAACAAGCCACATGGACGTACGCTCGATGTCATTTGCGAAACCCTTA
>CAZLYT010000057.1:0-3372 GCA_964563515.1 uncultured Candidatus Competibacteraceae bacterium
GCCAAACTGCTCGACATGCTTGCTCTGGCGCAGAAAATCGCCTGCCTCTATCCGCCCTGGCTTTGCAGTTGACCCGTGAGGCATCACAGGCCCAGGATTTGGTTCAGGATACCATGCTCAAAGCCTACCGGTTTCTCCACCGCAGGATGAAGTCGGCTATCTGGCCGGGCGTTTTAAGTTGTTGAAGCGCAGGCCAGACTGGGCAAGCTGGTCCATGGTTGGCGTACGGATGGGACCGCCGAACGTGCTGGGCCCGCCGAAGCCGATGTCGTCGATCAGCACGATCACGACATTGGGGGCTCCTGCGGGCGCCTTGACCTCGAAGCGCGCCGGTGGCTTCGCCTGACGCGCGTCAAGTTCCTTGTAAGTCGGTGGTTTGGGCTCCGCGATCGGTAGGACCGTGCGATCGAGCTTCTCCTGCGCTGAAACGGTCGTGGCGGCGATGGTCAGCGCGAGGCCAAGCACTGCAAAGGCTGTCACTCGCTGCATGTGTTTCTCCCTCTCTCGGTGAATAGTAATGAAGGCTGATTGTGTCGTTCACATCGCCTCTTTGAAATCGCCCGCTCCCGCGCGTCGGCTCCATACCTGGGTTAGCTAGCCCGCTGCACGACAACCTACCGGCTTCCACCTTGCGCACCGCTCTGGAGCGACTCCAGCACCTGATCGATGCTGAAGCTGCCGGGCTTCTGGCTCGGCGGGAACGCCTTGAAGGTGGCAAGGAATTGTCCGACATACTCCTGCGCCGGCAAGAGCACGAAGGCGTGTTCCGCGCGCCAACGTTCATAATCCATACCCTCATGGTCGGCGGTTTCGAAGGGATCCGAGCGCAGGTTGAAGAGCTTCGGGAAGCGCAGTGGCACGAACGGCTCTTGCCAGACGTCAAAGCCATGCGCCCGTTGCTCGGCGAAGACGACTTTCCACTGGTCATAGCGCAGGCCAACGAGCGAGCCGTCATCATTGAAGTAGAAGAACTCGTGGCGCGGACTCGGTGTTTTCCCGGCTAGGGCGTCCGTGAGATTGTACCCGTCCAGATGCACCTTGAAGGTTTTGTCACCGACCTTCACGCCTTGTAAGAGCTGCCCTTTCACGTCCGGGTCACCCGCCGCCGCCAGCAGCGTGGGGAGCATGTCCTCATGCGCGAAGATGTCGTTGAGGACCATGCCAGGCTTGATCACGCCGGGCCAGCGGATGGCGCAAGGCACGCGGTAGCCGCCCTCCCAATTAGTGTTCTTCTCCCCTCTGAACGGCGACTGGCCGCCGTCGGGCCAGGTAAACTTCTCGGCGCCGTTGTCCGTGGAATACATCACGATGGTGGTGTCTTCGAGGCCCAGCTCCTTGAGCTTGTCGAGCAACTGCCCCACCAGCGCGTCGTGCTCGACCATGCCATCGGGATAAATGCCGAGGCCGGTCTTGCCCTGCGATTGCGCCTTGAGCCGCGTCCAGATGTGCATGCGGGTCGAGTTCACCCACAGCAAGAACGGCTTGTCCTCCTTCTTCGACTCCTCCATGAAACGGATGGCCTCGCGGGTAAATTCCTCGTCCACCGTTTCCATGCGCTTCTTGGTCAGGGGGCCGGTCAGGTCGATCTTCTGCGTGCCGTCCGGGTTGGCCCAACTGTGGATCACGCCGCGCGTCGCATAGCGCTTGCGCATCTCGGGATCCTTGAAGTAGTCCGGATGCTCGGGTTCGTCCTCCGCGTTGAGGTGGTAGAGCGGCTCCAGAGCCGCCTGCACGGGACGACACCGGCTCGCATGCTGCGCGAACTCACTGAGGCGCTCGAGGTGCTGACGACCGACCGGGTGCTGGTACTGGTCCTGGAAGACTTGCAGTAGAGTGACCGCTCGACGGTCGAGACCCTGGCCTACCTGGCGCAGCGGCGCGAACCGGCGTGGCTGCTGGTGCTGGGGACGTATCGGCCGGTAGAGGTGCTGCTCCAGGGGCATCCCCTGCGCGGCACGATGCAGGAGCTGTGTGGACGGGGACAGGGGAGCGAGCTGCGGCTGGAGTTCCTGACCGCTGCGGACGTGGCAGCATATGCGGCGGGGCGGCGGGGCGGGCCGGTGGCGGACCCGCTCACGGCATTCTTATATGCACGCACGGACGGCAATGACTGGTTCATGGTGACTATCGTCGAGCATCTGGTGCAGCAGGGCGTGGTGGTGCGGCGGGCGGGGCAGTGGACGCTCCAGGAGAACACCGAGGCGCTGAGGGCGGGTCTGCCGGAGGGCTTGCGGGAGTTGCTCCTGCGGCGCATCGAGGCCCTCGCACCCGAGGCCCGGCGGGTATTGGAGGCGGCCAGTGTGGTGGGCGAAACGTTTGCAGCGGCGGCGGAGGCGGGGGTGACAGTCGTGACGGAAGCCTTGACACGGGTAGCCGCGACCGAGGAGCGGTGGTGGGAGGCGGAGGTGCCTCGGCTCCGGGGGGCGTTGATCCTCCAGCTCCGCCTTCCCGATGTCGGCCAGGCGGAGGTCCGTTTCCAGCAGGCGCTGGACGTCGCCCGTCGCCAGCAAGCGAAGGCCTTGGAGCTGCGCGCCACGCTGAGCCTGAGCCGGTTGTGGCAGCAGCAGGGCAAGCGGGAGGCGGCCCGGCAGGTGCTTGCGCCGGTCTATGGCTGGTTTACCGAGGGTTTGGACACGGTGGACCTCCAGGAGGCCAAGGCGTTGTTGGAGGCACTTAGGGGATAACGCGCACGCGCATCACGCTCCACTGCCACAGTGCGCCCAGATGTGCCAGGAGACTGGTAAATGACAGATAAGCCACTGCATCAGATATGAACGGAACCTTCCCCATCGCAAAACATGTCGTGCCTACAGGACGGTTTTTCCTCAGTGGATACCCATACTCCCGCGGAAGGAGAAGTATGCCATCGAATTCCTGAGCCAAGATCGACAACGCCGAAAAGGGACATATCCGCACCCTATCGTGGGATTTTAATGCTTTCTTGATACATTTGCCTACACTCTTTATCTTCTCTTGATACCCGCCGTGGTCTACTTATTATGACGCACAGGGCATTGCCGACTGTACGTCGGCTCCGGGAGCCATTCCCCTCGCTTTCCTTGCCTAAAGCGGGATAGGAAAGCGAGCCGTGCGTAGGCATGACTATGGAGGAGGAGAGGGTGCGTCGTGCGCTTCTTGTTATACGATAGCTTGCGACAGTCCGAACTGACATCAGACGATGGGGAATTGGTTCATAGCCCTATTCAATGCCTAGGAGGCTGTCCGAGAAATAATCATTGAAAAATAAGGAGTTACTCCCGATACAGAGCAGGCTCTAAATTAGGCATTTTCCTGAAACCCGCGGAATTACTGGGGTTTCGAAATTCCCTAATAATTTCAGAAAATCACTAACTGTTTGATTTATTTGATGGT
>CAZLYT010000058.1:0-2890 GCA_964563515.1 uncultured Candidatus Competibacteraceae bacterium
CGCGCGGCCCCAGTCGCAGTCGATTGGTGGGTTACGCTTCGCTAACCCACCCTCCGCTCCGAAACTCGTTAGCTGCGCGACGTCCGACTAGGGGCAGGCGACAACCTCGTAGTAGCCGCGTGCGGTCTCCGCGAGGGTCACGACGTTGAGGGTGCTCCAAGCCCCCAGCGCATTCCCGCTGCCCACCGCGCAGGCCTGCAACAGCCCGCAGAGCTGCGCCCGTCCGGCGTTGACGTGGGCGTAGGTGCTGGCGCTGGTTTCCTGGCAGTCACCGGAGCCGGGGCCGCCGGGCTCGCCCGCGGGAATGCTATTCGGGTCGGCATACCAGGCCCCCGCCGCGAGATAGAGCGGGAACGCCCCGGAGACGCCATGCTCCGCCAGAAGCGTGTTGTAGTTCTCGTCGGCCGCGCCGAATCCTCCGGCGTAGAGCCGCACTCGCTGCGCGGCCACATGGGTGCTGAGGTCACTGGTGACCACTTGCTCGTAGCTTACCTCCACGCTGAGCTCGGGCCCGGTGACTGCGCTGATCTGGGCGGCTGAGTCGATGGCCCGGGCACCGGTTGCATAGTCACCGGCCGCCAAGCTGCAGCGCTCCGCCTGCCAGTCTTCGCCCTCCAGAGAGGCCTTCAGCCACCCCTCGCCGATGCGCGCCTGCACTTCAAGCCCGGCCATGTCGTCGATGGCGCTGCCGGCCAGGCGGATGCAGCGACCGTCCACCTCGGCACTGTCGAGCGCCAGCTCAGGGGGCTGATCCGCCGGCGGGGTGCCGATGTCCACGGCTGCGCCTCGCAGCGTCGTCTCCGCCCCGAGGTCGTCTCGAACGGTCACCACTGGGACATAGCGGCTGTCATCGCTGAGGTCGCAATCCTGCCAGGACCAGCTCGACCCGCTGAGCTCTGCGGCCTTGGCCTCGCGCGCTATGGCGCCGTCGAGGGCCACTGCCACCTGATCCACCTCGCCGTCCGGATCCGTGGCGCTGCCGGTGAGCGTCAGACAGGTGTCTTCCACCATGCTGGCATCGAGGGTCACGCTCGGGGCTTGGTTTGCGCTAAGGGGGTGGCTGGCGAAAAAGTCCCACATGAGCCGTGCGCTATCGGGTGCATTGGCGAAGGCGTATTGGCCATCGGTACCGCCGTACCAACCATGGCTGAGACCTTCCAGGAACAGTGTTTCCACCAGGGTGCGCCCCTCGTTGCCCAGGTAGCGTTCTAAGATCCAAGGGGTACCTTGGGTGACGCCGCTTTTCCGGGACACGGCCTTGCGGGTATCGGCCGAGAACGCCTGACCCCAGGCGTCTCGCATGTCCCGGGCGGCCTGGATGCTCACCGTGCAGTCGTCCTCGGAATGCACGATGAAGATCGGCACCTCGCGTTTACCGGCGCCCATCTCTGCGTTCATGGATGCGGCACCGGCGGCCGGTCCTCGCAGCAGCCCGGTCGCGTTGCACTGCCTGGGCACCGAGGCTGCAGTCTCTCCATAGGGCAGGCCGGCGGTGCTGGCGCCTGAGGCGATACGCTCGGAGTGCGCCACCATCACCGCTACCGCCATGGCGCCTCCGGAGGACAGACCGGTGACGTGTATGCGCTGGCGGTTCACAGAGAACTCCTCGTCCACCGCCTCTATGATGGCCCAGAGATCCTCGACCTCGCCGGCCCCGGCCTGGATCTCGTCCGCAAACCAGAAGCCCCAACAGTTGGAGTCGCGCAGTCCGTCGTAGCGGGTGATGAAGGGGTAGACGACCATGAAACCCTCTTGGTCGGCCACCGAATCGAAGCGGGCCTCCCGTTGAATGGTCTCATGGGTTTGTTTGCATCCATGCAGCACCATCACCAGTGGCAGGCTGCGCCCTGGCTGGTAGTCGTCGGGTAGGTGGACGATGTACTGACGGTCTTTGGAGCCTGGCCAGTCGCCGGCGCGGAAAGTGCGCCGGAGATCCTCGCCCGCTCCGGCAACAGGGACGACACTGAACAAAAATGCTCCCAGCAGCGATGCTGGCAGCACCGCCTCGACTCTTATCCTCATCTCGCTCCTCCTCCAGGATCGTGGTCGGGATTGCCGCGGCGCTTGCGTTCCCTCCGATGGTCTCGACTGCGCTCTGGTGGGCTTCCAGGGGCCTCGAGCAACCGTTGCACCAACTCTTTGTCGCAGTGCGGTGAAGCTGATTATATGTTATAAAACAATATCTTGATGTGTTAGACGAGCTCGTGAACGGAGCCTCTAAAGGGTGCCGATGTACGCAGCCGCGGGCAGAACCGTGGACGCCGATCCGGAACTTTGGACAGTGGTGCGCCCCCGGCGCCAGCGGACCCTCAGCCCTCGCGGAATTCCGCCAGCAGCGCCGCCAAGGCCTTGGGATTATCCTCGGCCAATCGACTCAGCGCCTCGCGAGCCCAGGTGGTGTGATCGGATCGCACCTCTTCCTTCACGGTCTTGACCTGGGCCTGCAGTTGCCGGAGATCCTCCACGGCTTCCTTTTGGGTGGCGTCCGCACCGCTCGGCAACTGCTCGGCCAGCACCAGCACCGCGTCGGTTAGTTTTCCGAGCTGGGTGCCATAGCTTGCCACCCGCCTGACCACCGCGCGTTCGATGTCAGGAACACCGGCACCCGGGCGTACGTTGTTGACGAACCAGTCGGTCTGGGGCTGGATGTGTTGATTCACGGAGCCGCTATAGGGATAGCGGAATACGGGCGTCCAGAAAAAAAGCCAGGGAAACACAATCCTCAACCTCCCTCGGCGGCATTGCTCTCACGCCGCACATCTTACTATCGTCGGTTGGTCGTTCCCCGTGTTGCCGTGCTTGCCGCGCAATGCGAAGGAAAACACTCGATCGACCCGAGCTCGAATGCTATCGGAAGCTCGCCAAACGCATTGCCCCGTCAGATGATAGG
>CAZLYT010000059.1:0-5864 GCA_964563515.1 uncultured Candidatus Competibacteraceae bacterium
GCATGGCGGGCGGCGCTTCTCCGCCGTGTGTAAAGCCGACTGGCTTTGATGGGGCTCATGAGACCATGGATGGTGCGGTGCAACAAGAGACGATTTCTTAGTTCGGCTGGCAAGAAAAACTAACCCAGGCTCGGGGTACGGTGGGCGGAACCCAAGAACATCCTCTAAGCATCCGTCAGCGGTTGAAATTTGGATTGAGAGCTGCCGCCCCAGTACTCTTCGTAGCATATCCCTCACAGCGCCGACGGCGCGCTGTTGTGCAGCAAAGGGCCAGAGCAGGGCGTCTCCCAGGCGCGATCCGGAGGCTGTGGTCGGCAAGGCCATCGCACCTGGATAAACTGCTATATCCCGTTGATCAGACGCTTACGGGATGCTTGCTGGACCCGGTTCAGGGCTCGGCAGCGGGCAGCAGGGGCGAGACGTAAAAGCGTAGCGGGGGTGATCACTATCGTGACCATATAGCCAACGCATCACCTCCGGGAATCGCTGCTTCCAATGATCGATCCGGTGCTCGCCGCCCACCACGTAGCGGAACACCAGCTCCTGCTCGGCGAAGCCTGCCGCCCGTAGGGCTCCCCGCAGTGGATCCAGTGGCCCGAAGCTCTGCTCCGAGGTCCCCAGATCCACGTAGATGCGCATGGGATGGCTCTTACCTCGCCGCAGGACGTAATCCACCAGTGGCGCTCCCAGGGCCTGGGGCGTCAGCAGTGGCGACAATGCAGCGACCCTGGAGAAGGTTTCCTGGTGCTTCATGCCCGCGTAGAGGGCGATCAACCCCCCCAGGGAACTGCCGGCGATGGCCGTATGATCGCGTCCGCTGAAGGTGCGGTAATGTCGGTCGATGTAGGGCTTGAGCGTGTGGACCAGGAACTCCACGTAGGCTTCGCCCTTGGGGACGGATGCGCCCGCCCAGGCCCAAGGGGAGTATTGGGTAGTACGGTCATCCCCGTCGCTGGAAACGCCTACCACGATCAGCGCATCGAGCTGCTGAGTTGCGATCAGGCGGTCGAGGCTGTGCTCAACGCGCCAGCTCCCGTACCAGCCGAGTAGCTCCCTGAGCTGGCGTCGCAGGGACTCGAGCATATAAGGGTCGGAGGAAGATCTATCCGCGGTATCGAACAGGTCTTGACCGTCCTGCATGTAGAGCACGGGGTAGCGTGTGTGCGAGCTGCGGTCGTAGTGGGGAGGGAGGTAGATCCAGATTCGTTTCTTGTGACCGAGCTGTGGCATCGTGAGTTGCAGCGCATCCAGCCGCGGCTCCGAAGTTGTCGTCTCGGCGCTGTTGCCCTCGGTCACCAACGCAGCGCCCAAGACCAGCATCAACAGTGCGCCACAAAGCCGTTGTGCCGAAGATTGAACGACCCAACCCTGGCTCATCTCGCTGACCCCTCACGTTGAGGCCTAGCTCCAAGTGTGAGTCCAAAAGAGCGCGCTTTCCAGCAGGGGGACTGAATGGCCAGGAAGGCAGCGCTGCCGCGACCTACACTGCCGTGGTGACGCCGCCTCCCGCCCGCCGGAAACCTCATACGCCAGAGGCACTCACCGCATGCACCCCAACGACATACTGCAGATCGATCGCACCCGGCGCCTGGGGCCCTTCGAGATCGGACGCCTCGCCTATGGCTGCTGGCGCTTTGCCGGCACCTGCGTCGAAGAGGCGAGAGCCAAGCTCGAGGCGGCGCTCGAAGTAGGCGCCAACGTGGTCGACACGGCGGATGTCTACGGCTATGGAACGACCGGTTTCGGGGAGGCGGAGGAGCGGCTGGGAGACCTGCTCGCCGCCACGCCGGGTCTGCGGGAACGACTGGTTCTGGTCACCAAAGGCGGTGTGCAGCCCCCGATCCCCTATGACTCCCGACACAATTATCTGGTTGGCGCCTGCGAGGCGTCCCTTCGTCGCCTCAAGACCGAGGCGGTGGACCTCTACCTCGTTCACCGTCCCGATCTTCTCGCATCCCACGAGGAGGTGGCGCGCGCCCTAGCCAACCTCCGGCAAACTGGCAAGATCCGCGAGGCGGGGGTGTCCAACTACACCGTGGCGCAGACCCGGGCACTGCAGCATTTCCTCGATTTTCCGCTGGCGGCTACCCAGCCCGAGATCTCCGCGTGGACCGTCGACGCAATACTGGATGGCACGCTGGACTACGCCCAGGAGGCCGCGCTGACACCCATGGCCTGGTCACCATTGGCGGGCGGCGCTCTGGCCACCGGCATCGTGCACGCGGATCAGAGCGAGCGCTTCGCGGCCGTCATCGGTGCCCTCGACCGGATCGCCGAGGTCGTTGGGGCGGCCCGAGATGCCGTGGGCATGGCGTGGCTGCTGGCCCACCCCTCCGGCATCGTACCCATCATCGGGTCTCAGTCTCCGGAGCGAATCCGTAGCGCCGCGGACGCCTACCAGGTGCGACTCACCCGGCGCCAATGGTACTCCGTGCTGGAGGCACGTCTGGGACGTCGCATGCCCTGACGCTAGCCCATTTCCTCGGGCCCTCAGTAGGCCGCCAACTCGACTGGGAGCTCGGTGTTCGACTGCCAGTGGATGGCCGGCGCGGTAGTTCTTCAGGCTTGAAGGCTATTTCGTCAGCTCTATGCGGTTGCCGTCCGGATCCAAGACCACGCTCTCGTAGTAGCCGTCTCCGGTGACTCGGGGGCCGTCAATGAGGGAATGGCCCTCCACCTGTAGCCGCTGACTCAGGCGGTCCACGGCCTCCTTGGAACCCAGGGACAAAGCCAGGTGGGCGTAACCCAACATCTCGCGCTCTGGCCGGTCAGCTATGTCTGGTCGCTGCATCAGCTCCATCCTGGCGCCCGATTCGAAGGTCAGAAAGTAGGAACGGAACCGCTTCTTCTCGTTGTGGTACTGGGAATTGGCTTGGGCGCCGAAGTAGCGCTCGTAGAAGTGCCTGAGCCTCTCCAGGTCGGGGGTCCAGACAGCAATGTGCTCGATCTTCATGTCCAGGCTCTCAAGTCTGTGGTCAACGCCAGTGTGCCATCCGCGTAGTGGACCCCCAGTCAGGTCCAGGTGGCCGCCGCCTCGATCCGCGCCCGGCCGCTGCTAAGCTGAGCGGTAAGTCCTTGCGCCGGTCGAGGCTCGCGAAGCCAGGTAGGGGTGCTTCCGCAATCATCGCCCCGTCGGTGGGAGCCATTGGTCGCGAGCAGCGGGCGCTCGGGTCCGCATCGTAAGAATACAAGGTGAAGACCATGACGCCAGAGACAGCTGTCAGACCTCGGTTGATTGCCGACATTGGTGGCACCAACGCCCGTTTCGCGCTGGTGGGAGACGACCAGCTGCCGCGCGATGAAAGAGTATTGCCCGGCGCCGACTACCCGGACATCGTCTCAGCCATCGAGGCCTATCTCGGCATGGTTGGGGGGCTGCGTCCGCGAGAGGCTGCTTTCGCCATCGCCAATCCCATCACCGGCGACTGGGTGAAGATGACCAACCACAGCTGGGAGTTTTCTATCGAGCAGAGCCGCAAGACTCTCGGGCTCGACCGCTTTTTGTTGGTCAACGACTTCACGGCTCTCGCCATGTCCCTGCCATGGCTGGCGGAGGAGGACCTGCACCCGATCGGAGGTGGCACAGCTGCGCCCAATGGCCCCATCGGTGTGCTCGGTCCTGGCACGGGTCTAGGGGTGTCGGGGCTGATCCGCGTGGGAAGTAGCTGGGTGCCGCTGCAAGGGGAGGGCGGACACGTCAGCTTCAGCCCCATCAACGCGCGCGAGGCGGCCATCCTGGAAGTGAGCTGGCGCCGTTTCGAGCACGTCTCCGCCGAACGCTTGGTCTCCGGCATGGGGCTGCAGAACCTGCACCACGCGCTTTGTGTGCTCGAGGGGCAGGAACCCGAGCCTCTTGCGCCCGGCGATATTGTCGAGCGTGGCAAGAGCGGTTCCGATCCGATCTGTGCAGAAGCCCTGGAAGCCTTCTGCGCCATTCTCGGTACCGTGGCCGGCAACCTGGCCCTGACCTTGGGGGCGACCGGCGGTGTCTACATCGGCGGCGGCATCGTGCCGCGCCTGGGCGAATACTTCGACCGTTCGCCGTTTCGACAACGCTTCGAGGAGAAGGGCCGCTTCAAGGCTTACCTGGCCGCCATACCCACCTTGCTGATTCGTGCCCGCAATCCTGCACTGGTGGGCATGGCCAAGGTCTTCGGCCCGTATCGGGCGCTGTTCGAGACAAGCTGATCCTCGCTCGTCGGGCGCGAGGCTGCGACGGCGCGAGAGGGTGCATTAGCGAAGCGAAATGCACCATCCGATAATGCACTGTCCCGTGCCGCAGTTGGACGGAGGGTTACACTGCGCTAACCCACCCCGCCTGTTGCGCACTATTGCAGCCGATACACCCGGGCCTCATAAGGGCGCAGCGTCAGGAGCTCGATGTCCTGGTCGGTTTCCGCCGGGTAGTTGCTGATGAGAAGCTCGTGGCCGGCTACCGGCACATGAGTCGGTAGCGCGAACACCGGCGCTCCTTGGCCGAAGTTCAGAATCACCAGCAGCCGGTCCTGACCCAATGTTCGGGTGTAGGCATAGATCTCCTCATGGGATTCCAGCAGTAGATCATAGGTGCCGTAAACGATGATCGGCTGCTCTCGTCGCAGTTGGATCAATTTGCGGTAGTAGTGGAACACGGAATCCGGATCGGCGAGTGCCTGCTCCACATTGATCTCACGATAGTTGGGATTGACTTTGATCCAGGGCGTACCCTGGGTGAACCCGGCGTTGTCGCTGGCATCCCACTGTAACGGCGTACGGGCGTTGTCACGGCTGCAGATATGAATCGCCGCGAGGGCTTCTTTGGCATCACCGCCGGCATCCTGGACGACGTCGCGGTAGAAGTTCAGCGTTTCGATATCCCGGTACTCATCTATGAAGGGAAAGTGCACGTTGGTCATGCCGATCTCTTCCCCCTGGTAGACATAGGGCGTGCCCTGCAGGGTGTGCAGGAAGGTGGCGAGCATCTTGGCCGACTCGACCCGGTACTGGCCGTCGTCGCCGAAGCGGGATACCGAGCGCGGCTGATCGTGATTGGAGAGATAGAAGCTGTTCCAACCCTTGTGCTCCAGATCCTTCTGCCAACGGGTCATGACCTGTTTCATGTCGATAAGGCGAAGAGGGACTCGCTCCCATTTGCCGCGCGCACTGGTGAAGTTCCGATCGAGCATCACGTGCTCGAACTGGAACAGCATGTTCAGATGTCCGCTCTCCTCATGGGTAATATCCACTGCGTGCTCGGTGGTCACCATGGGCGTTTCGCCCACCGTCAGGACGTCGTAGCGCGACAGCACCTTCTGCTTCATTTCTCCCAGGAACTCGAGCAGACGTGGGCCGTGGAGAAAATACTCACCGCCCCATTGATAGGGACCGGGACCCGCGACCGGGGCATCCGGCAAACCCGGCACCTTCGATATCATGTTGATCACATCCATGCGGAATCCATCGATGCCCTTGTCGAGCCACCAGGACATCATGTCGAAGACTTCCTGCCGGACTGTGGGATTCTCCCAATTCAGATCCGGTTGCTTCTTGGAGAACAGATGCAGGTAATACTCGTCGGTCTGGGCATCGTATTGCCAAACGGAGCCGCTGAAGAACGACGCCCAGTTGTTGGGCTCCCGCCCGTCCTTGGCGGGGCGCCAGATGTAATAGTCGCGGTAAGGATTGTCTTTGGATTTGCGCGATTCGACGAACCAGGCGTGCTCGTCGGAAGTGTGGTTCACCACCAGGTCCATTAGTAGTTTCATGCCGCGCTGGTGCATTTCTGCCAGCATCTCGTCCCAGTCGGCCAAGGTGCCGAACTCGTCCATGATGTCCTGGTAGTCGCTGATGTCGTAGCCGTTGTCGTCGTTCGGTGACTTGTACAC
>CAZLYT010000060.1:0-10949 GCA_964563515.1 uncultured Candidatus Competibacteraceae bacterium
GCTGATCTACCCCGGCACACCGTTCCAGCAGCGGGTTTGGGAGCAGCTATTGGCGATTCCCTACGGGGAGACTCGCTCCTATCAGGAGTTGTCGGTCGCGGTGGGGCAGCAGAGCGCAGTGAGGGCGGTCGGTCGCGCGAACGGATTCAACCGAGTCGCCATCTTGATCCCCTGCCATCGGGTGGTGAACAAGGACGGCAAGCTTGGCGGCTATGGCGGAGGGCTGCGGCGGAAGCAATATCTGCTCGATCTGGAGCGCTCCACTGTCGGTGCGACCAGCCCACCCCAGGGCTGCGTCTGAGGCGATGGCAACGCGATCGGTGGAACGGCTCTGCTCGCTTACGGGGTATATCGGGGTGGCAAAGCCGTTGGACTCTGGTAGCACTCCACCGGCGCCGGGGTCGTCACCACGCCCCGGCGCACTCAGGGTGTACTTCATCGCGTCGTCTCGCTGGCGCCAGTGTTCCCCCAAAGGCTTCTTTCGGTACGGCTAGGCTGTTCCCTGCCGACGCTCGCCCAGCCAGCCGCCCAGTATGCCGGCGATAAACGGCACCAGGCCGCCGGCGATGATGTTGGCGATGGAGATGTTGCCCGAGATCAACAGCACGATGACCACCGCAATCGCCGCCGAAATCCCAGGTTCCAAGATGGTTCGCCCTGCCGACTTGAGGCCGACAATGAAGCCGCCGATCGCAAAGGCGAGAATGTTGATCACCGCAGCGAGGGCCATCTGTCCGCCGCTCAATTGCATCTCTTCAGGGCTGGTGACGCCCTCGAGCTGGGGGCCCAGAATCAGCCCCAGAAGTAGCCCGCCGATTAAACTGAGGACGATCATCAAAACGATGCCGATGCCGATCCATTTCCAATCCAATGTGCCCATCATTGCCCCTTCGTTTTGACTGAATGAAGTCTGGAGTAGCGACTAGCTGGCGCCGCTCATTGTGCCATCTCATTATGAACCGGGATCGCGCGCCACGCGGGAACGGTCGATGACCGATTGGTGGTCTTCCATGTCTCAACCCACCATTTGCGCTGGTGATAGGCGACGGCAGGGCAGGCAAGGGTCCCGTCAAGTCAGAACTCCCGAAGGCGTCGAGATCAAGGACGACACGCTGTGGCTCTCCGACTCCGGGAACGACCGCGTGGCGAATGCAAGAACAACGGTCGCTAACCCGGGTGAATGATTCGGGCCAGCCGGCCGCGTTCCAAGCTTCAACAACGAGAGCGCATGCGAAAGCCCGGCAGCGGGTGCGCCCCCTCGGATTGCAGTGGCCCCACGATTTTTGAGACAGGGCCGGCTCCCGAATGTGAGAACCGGCCACTTGGGCGCTCGTCAGGCGGGAGGCGCCTCGGTCATCTGGTGGAGGCGCTGGATGGTTCCCGGATCGAGCCGCAGCGCCGACGCCAGCTCGCGCAAGTACTGTCGCTCCTCTTCCGTGTCGACGTGTATCGCTAGCAGCGTGGCGGCGTAAACTTCCGCGGCTTGGACGGGGCTCTTGACCTCAACCGCGATGGAGTCGATGTCGATGGGCCTACGCATTTCGTCGAGCACGAATTGCCTTTCCTCGGCCGTGGCCGAGCTGGAGTCTAGCTTGCCGAGAATCTGCTCGATCTCGGTCTTGTCAATCTGACCGTCGGCCTTGGCGCCGTTGATCATCGCTTTCACCAGCAACCGCTCGTTCTCTTTGGAAGTGAGTGCGGAGAGCTCGTCCGGATCGACCTGCAGGTTGTCGGCCTCGGTTGGCGTATCGGTGCCGGGCTCGCCGGCTGCTGCGCGGGTCTGGCCGCCCTTGAGGGCGCCGAGGGCCAGGGTACCGAGTACCGCCATGGCCGTGCCACGGGCCGCACCGCCGAGGCCGCCGCCAAGCAAGGCTCCGGCCGCGGCGCCAATGCCGCTCACCTGGGCGCCCGACAGGCCACCGACCTGGTTGCTGCGCATGAAGTCCTTGGCCCGGTCGATGACGCTGCCCAAGGCGCCACGGCCTGAGGAGGAGGCACCGCCACCGCCTGAGGAGGAGGCACCGCCACCGCCGCCGAGCATGTTCTGCAGTGAGTTGAGGATGTTATCGACCCCGGAGCCGGTGCCCTCGAGGTTGCGCGCAGTGTTGCCCAGCCGCGTGCGCGTCGGCGCCCGCTGGCCTAGGCCTTGCTGCATGAACTGTCCGAGAATGTTGCCGAAGCTCATGTGCTTACTCCGATTTTATTGGCCGAAAAGAGAAAACAAGCGGAACGAGTTCTCCTCATTCACTCGCCACCGACCAGATCCTGAGCCTCTAGGTTCCCTCTCCTTGCGACCCCCCGCTGCGCACTGGATTTCAAGGTGGTCCGGAGCGCCGGCAGCCCACGCTCGACAGCGCGCACAACCGATTACGTAGCTCTTGTTCGTGGTCGTGACAATCTGGTCGATCATGTCTGGACCTGGCCGGCCTCTAAAGAGTTCCGACCGTGGGTCGTCACGCTTCGTCGTCGGCTCGCAATAAGAATTCCGTATCTGGTCGTTCCGGATCGCCTCTGGGATACCTACACCCGGCCTGGGGCCTCTCTTTGTGGGAGATTTCGCTCTGCCTGCGGCTGCGCTTGGGCGCCGGCGAAAGGCATCGCGGCGGGACGCGCTTCACATCAAGTGAACCAACGGCCTGTGGAAGGCTCGATGGGAGTGTACTCCCTGCCAATTGGTGGTGCGTTGCCGCGCAGCCAACAGCGTGCAAAGCGGTACGCCCCTCCTGCACGACTAACCACCGATGGCTGCGCCGGGCTGTTTGATGAGGCCGCGCACTAGCACCGCGGCAAGACCTTCTCCTTCTCGTCATTCCCGCGAAGGAGCCCACGTGCGGACTGCAGGGAGCAGTGCGACGGCGGCATGAAAGCAGACGGACTTGTTTCCTCGAATAAACGCCTTCTGCTGGAACGTTCGATTGGAGCGACGCGCGCCGTGATCGGGACGCAAGGCGCCACTTGTATGCCCCGAGCGGAAACGGGCGCGCTCGCGCGCGCCATCGCGACTGGCATCGCTCCTACAACTGGAACGCGGTTAGCTCCGCGAAAGCGCGCGGCCGGCGGCTGGACGGAAGCTCCTACAGCCAAATAGGCTCTGCGTGACAGCCTGCCGAGGGTGGGGCGCAATCTCCCGACCCACTGTGGAGCCGGTGATCCAATACTCCGCTTGACTACTCTTGCAGGCGGAATCTGGATCGATAACTGACCACCGCTAGCTCAAGCGAGCGAATCAGCTGCCCAACTGGTTTGGGGCTCGCCAGGATCGCTCGAAGGGCAGCCGCCAAGCATGGGGGGCGACGAGCTGATGGATGGCGTTTGGCCCCCAGGAGCCTGGCGCATAGAAGCGAACCGGCGGAGGCGCTTCCAGCAAGGGGGCCGAGACCTGCCACAGCCGCTCGATGCCTTCGGCGGTGGTAAACAATGTGTGATCGCCCCGCATGGCGTCGAGTATCAGGCGCTCATAGGCTTCCAGCACCTCACCGATGAAGCCGGTGTCGCGCATGGCGAACTGCAGGCTCAGCTTGTCCAAGCGCATGCCCGGCCCCGGCCGCTTGCCGTAGAACGACAGCGACATCTTGGCGGCGTCCGCCAGGTCGAAGGTCAGGTGGTCCGGACCCTGCGCACCGACACCCGAGCCGGGCGGAAACATGCTCTTGGGCGGCTCCCGGAAGGCAATTGAGATGATTCGTTGCCCTTCGGCGAGCCGTTTGCCGGTGCGTAGGTAAAACGGCACGTCGGCCCAGCGCCAGTTGTCGATGGCGCACTTCAACGCGATGAAGGTTTCGGTTTCCGACTCCGGGTCGACACCGTTCTCGGAGCGGTACCCGGTGTATTGTCCCCGCACCACATGGGCCGGCTCGATGGGCAGCATGCTGCGGAAGACTTTGTTCTTCTCCTCGCCGATGGAGGCGGGTTCCAACGCGGTCGGTGGTTCCATCGCCATGAACGCGAGGATCTGAAACAGATGGGTTACCACCATGTCACGGAACGCCCCCGTGACCTCATAGAAGCCGGCACGGTCCCCAAGTCCCAGGGTCTCTGGCACGTCGATTTGCACGTGGTCGATGAAGTTGCGATTCCAGATCGGCTCGAACAGCCCGTTGGCGAAGCGGAACGCGAGTATGTTTTGCGCCGGCTCCTTGCCCAGGAAATGGTCGATGCGAAAGACTTGATCCTCGCTGAACACCTCATGCACTTTCGTATTCAGCGACACCGCGCTCGCCAGGTCGGTGCCGAACGGTTTCTCCATGACGATTCGGGCCCGCTCGACCAGATTCGCCGCTCCGAGCAGGCGTACCGCCGGCAACGCCGCACTGGGGGGCACGCTCAGGTAGTGCAACCGGCGGGACTCGCCGTCGAAAACCTGCTCCGCCCGCTCTACCGCTGACTTGAGTA
This sequence comes from uncultured Candidatus Competibacteraceae bacterium, assembly GCA_964563515.1. Lineage (GTDB taxonomy): Bacteria > Pseudomonadota > Gammaproteobacteria > Competibacterales > JAHEDQ01 > CAZLYT01. The sequence continues at coordinate 4,393 of CAZLYT010000060.1, forward strand.
CCCCGTCGCCTGCGGCCAGCGGCACGTAGTCCAGACCCTCGGCAAATGCATTCCAGTCCGACTCCGGCACCTTGCGGGTGTAGAACTCGTCGACCGCTTGGCGCGCGAAGTGACGGAACGCCTCTGGCTCCAGCTCATCCAGCGAGATGCCGATGATCCGGCAGCCAGGAATAAACCCAGCGCTCGAGAGATGGAACAGGCCCGGGATGAGCTTGCGGCGTGCAAGGTCGCCGGTGGCGCCCACGAGGACGACGACCTGTGGATGTCGCGGACCAACCCCTTGAGGTACTTTCGGCACTGCGCGTCTCACCTCATGGTGCTGCCCGGAGCCACCCGGGGAGATTGGGGGTCGAGGACCGCTACGGTCTTCAACGTACCGTCGTACCAGCCTGGGGACTCGATGCAGTAACTGCAGCCGAGGACCGGATTCTCAGGTCGAGCCGGGCGACACCGGGAACGGCCTTCTCAGCGCGTGCCGCTTAGGCGGTAGCGACGGTTGATGTACTGAACATAGCGTCGCCCCAGCGGTTTCATCAACTCGCGGGCACCGGCCCAGGGTCGCAGATGACCAGTGGGTGGACCCGACTCGTCATCGGCTCACTCGCCCGTAGGGGGCAGAGGCTTTCGCGGATCGATCGAGCTCGGGAACGGCTACTGCGGTACTTCAAGCTGCACCGGCGGATACACTTCGATGTGCGTGCCTTTGCCCGGTTGCGACTGGACTCGCAGGCGCCCGCCCAGCAGATTGAGCCGCTCCCGAACGCTAATGAGCCCGAAGCCACCCGCGTAGTCCTCGATGCCGGCTAGTTTATCGGTGTCGAAACCCTTTCCGGCGTCGATCACGTGAATGACGAGATACCCCTCTTGCTGGTCTAGCCGAACCGTGGCTCGGTCCACACCGGCGTGCTTCTTCACGTTGAAGAGCAGCTCCTGCACGATTTGAAACAGCAGCACGCGCAGGTCGGCATTTCTGACATACCAGCCATGCTCGGCCTCCACGGTGACCTCGAGTCCATGCAGCTCCTTCATTTGTGTTCGCAGCCATGAAAGCGCATCGGTTAGCCCCTCCTTCTGCAGGACGGGCGGGCTGAGATCCACCGTAAGCTGTCGAGTCGTCGCCAAGGCCTGGCGCGTCCAGATACGTACATCGTTCAGGTCTTCCTGCAACTGTGGACGATTCATCTGCTGCACTTCGCTGTGGATCATGCTGAGCTTCATCTGGATCCCAGAAAGGACCTGTTGCAAATCGTCGTGGAGGATCTGCGCGATGCGGCTTCGCTCCTCCCGCTCCGCTGCCGTGAGCCGGGTAGCCAAGTCCCTCACTCGTGCCTCGGCTTGCTTCAGCTCCTCGATGTCGATATACATGCCGATCCAGCCACGAATGGCGCCGGCCTCGTTACGCAATGGGACCGCCCGCGCGGCGGTCCAGCGATACTTGCCGGTCGGCGCGTGGTAGATGCGGTATTCGGTGTTCAAGGGGGTCACCGTCGCCAGTGACTGGAACCAGCTCTTGCAAGCCAAGGCCCGGTCATCGGGGTGGACCGCATTGGCCCAACCGTCGGCCTGCTGGTCCTCCAGGGTCTGGCCTGTGAAGGCCTGCCACGTGGGGGAGTCGTCCACGACCTGGCCCTCGGCATTGGTGGACCAAACCGTCAGTGCCGAGGCCTCGATTAGCTTACGGAAGCGTTCCTCGTGTTGGCGAACCTCCCGCGTGCGCTCCTCAACACGCTCCTCCAGCGTCTCGTTCAACCGCTGCAGCGCTTCCTCGGCCTCCTTACGCTCGGTGTTGTCGCGGAGCACCTTGGCGAAGCCCCGAATGCTGCCGTCCGGCCAGGCGAGCGCCTCCATGGCTCCTGAAGCCCAGAAGCGAGATCCGTCCTTACGGAGCTGCCAGCGGTCGTCGGAGGCGTGGCCGTCGCGCGCGGCTATCTGCATCTCGGCCTCGGGCACACCGTGGGCGCGATCCTCCGGGGTGAAGATGATGGTGCCGGGCCGGCCGAGAGCTTCCGCCTCCGTGTAGCCGAAGATGCGTTTGGCGCCCGTGCTCCAGGACGAGATTCGACCGTCCAAATCGAGCATGAGGATGGCGTACTCCCTGGCGCTTTCGACCAAGATTCGGTAACGCTCCTCACTCTCGCACAGCGCCGTTTCATTGCGCACCCGTTCGATGAGATCTGCCGCCTGCCGCGCGTAGAGGTCTAGCGCGCGAAGTTCACGGGCCGAGGGGCGATGGGGCTCGGCAAAGTGAATGGACAGGACGCCCAACAGCGCGCCGTCACCACGGATCAACGGCATCGCCTGCACGGCTCGAAATCCCGCCTTGGCGGCCATCTCCTTGAGTGGCTCGAATTCCTGCTCCCTTTGCACGTCCTCGACGATCACTCGCTGCCTGTTCTGCATCGCCAGGCTGGAGGCCGTGCCCGAGCCTGCGCCCACCACGCGAATGCGTTCGAGGAGTTTCGGATCCAAACCACGCTGGGCGACGATCTCCAGCTTCCCCGTTGCCGGGTCGAACAGCCGTACGTTCCCCATCTTGGCAGCACCGATTTCGATCGAGGCGGCCAATACCTCGTCCAACGCAGCGGGAAGATCGGACGCCGCTAGCAGACGAGGACCCAGCTCATGTAGTTGCTCGGTGGTCGGAAGCTCCGACGCCAGGCTTTCGCCAGCCTCGTCGAACGCGTCGGTCGTTGCGGCCTCCTGCTCTATCGAGTGCCCGTCGCCTTCGGTCGCCAGGAGAGTGACCACGACGCGCTCGAGCTGCTCTGCGGTGCCGCGGCTGGGGCGGGTGCAGGCGCGGTACCAGCGACCCTCCAACTGCACCATGCGCTCGATGGCGATCCGTTCCCGCAGCACCTGCTCGGCATCACGTCGCAGCTCGTCGCCGCCTAGACGCTCCACCAACTCCGTGAGCGGACTGCCCAGGTCCGCCATCCGCAGGTCTAAACGCTCTCCGAGCGTCGGCGTGAACCGGAGGACTCGCAGCTCTCGATCGAGAAAGAGCGACGCATTGTCGGTGGAGGCCATGGAGACTCTGCTGGTCGCTTCGGAGCCGGGCTAGCTCTGCGACGTTCTGAGCGTGCTCCCAGTCTAGCCCCTGGAGCGCGTGCTACCGAAGTGCGGATACGCCTCGGTGTGGCGCTGCCACAGCGCACCGCAGCTCGCGAATGTTCAGGCGGCCGAGCTCAGGGCTTGCTATGAAACACCGATGAAGCCCGGCCCGTCACGGCAGTGACGCCCCAAGCATTTCCCGGTGCCTGCTTGGCGTTCGGTTTTTCTTCGCCATGCCATGCCTGGAGAGAACACAAAGACTACCTGCCTATGGCTTGGAAATAGCGGCCGTCGTTAACGGAGGCGCCTCCGACAGGTTGCCATCCGGCCCTCAGGGCGTCTGTAACAGCCACCGCAAGAGCCTCCGGTGAACTCCTCTCGACCAGGTTGTACTCGTTTGTACCTACCGGTAGAGCAGAAGTTTGCGCGATGACCCATGGCACGGTGGGGCTGAGAATTGGGGCCAGGCCACTCTGGTCGCTACTCTGTACTGCCCTCAGCCTCGGAGATCTTTGCCAGAAAGGACTCCAATGCGTTCCAACGCCTCGCGCAGCCGCTGGTAGGTGGCAGCCTGTTGGTATTTATCGAGGCCTTCCCAGGCGATGAGGGATGACACCAAGTGCAGTGGCGAGCTCTGTCGGATCGCGGCTTCGATCAGTTTCAAAGCGAGCTTCGAGGCTGGGGGCGTGCCCGACTTCGACTTCTGCTCTGGCCCCGCGACGCCGAACTCGGCGAGCCTTGCCAGCAGAGGTGTCAACTCGACGGCGAGCTCTAGGCCCTCGATGGCGGCGATCACGGCCTCCGGATCCAGGCCAAGGGGCGGGCGCGCCCCGAATCGGGTCGCCGCCACCACGACCCCGTCCACACCGTTGGCCTGCAGCTGGTATTGGCCGAGATCGCCGTATCCTCCGGCACTTTTCACGGCTACCGCGTAGCTTCCCGGCACCAACACCGAGTTGTTGCCGGTGCCCTCAGCGCTCCAACCCGCCCACACGTCACCCGTGGCGTCGAGGCGCCTCCCGCAGGCAGTCACCTGAATCCAGCCCTGCCACGATGGGGTCGTATTGGCCCAGCTCGAGCTCCACGTCCCGACGCTGTTGTCGAACCAAAGCTCGAGGTCTGCGTCCAAGTTGCCGGGACGGGGGCCAGCCACGCTCGCGTCCAGCGTGTCCACACGCAGCTCGAGGCGGGCGCGCCGGTCCGGTAGCGGCTGGGTGATGTTGGTGACGTCGAAGCGGAAGAAGTCGCGTTGCAGGGCCAGCACCACGCTTTGCCCTTCACAGGTTTCGGCCACTGCACTGCCGGGCGTGGGCGCCGGGCAGTCGCAGGGAAACCATTGGGGCACCGGTGGGCACAGGCCGGGCCAGCTGATGCCGTTCATCTCGACCAGTCCAGTGCCGGTCACACGCGTGGCGAACTGGGGGAGCTGCCCGCTGAAAGGGGTCATCGGGGTACCGTTCTGGGGAGCATCTGGATGGTCGTCCGTCGCGCGTGCGCCGACGGCGCCGGTGATCGAGCGGATGTCATCTTGGCTGCTCCAGATCCAGTTGTTGGGATCGCTCTCCCACTGTAGTGGGTCGGCCCCCGCAGGCCTTGGGCGCAGAGACTTGGCCACCCGCACATCGCGCCACCAGATATCCCGCACGTTGCCTCGCGGGCCGTTCATGATCTCGGTCTTGCCCTGTCCCAGCAGGTAGTGGCTTTCCTGGGCCAGCGGATTGGGATCGTTGGCATTGAGCTTGGCGATGTAGTGCGCCACATAGCTTTGGGTCGGCCACTCGGGGCGCGCGGCCACGGCCGCATGGCCGAAGGCATGTCCTGCCTCGTGAGCTGCGGTGGTGGCGATGTCGCGGAGGCTCCGAGGGGTGCCATCGCTATGGTACTCGGTGCTCCAGACGGTATTGCGGGCGTAGGGGTTGGTGGAGAGGCCGGTGCGGTTTCCGATATCTTGGTGGGAGCCCCCGATCACGATCCGGAGGCGATGATCGACGCTGCCGAAGCCTTGGTCGATGCCCGCCGGGGGATTACGAGTAAGGGTGATATCGAAGGGAGCGAAGTCCTCTTCCAGCCGGGCCTGGATCTCGTCCTTCTCGGTCGCCGAGCCGCTGAAGGCCGGCACGGTGATGCTGATGGTCCCACTGCCGTCGGGATAGCTTGGGTCGGTGTGCCCATCGAAGTCGAGATGGACCGTGGTCGCGGCCTGGGAGGTAACCAAGGGTGAGCTCACCAAGACGAGGATCATGAGCGGTCGCAGATACATGCAGCGTCCTCCAAAAATCACGCCTCGACGCGGCTGCGGTCGGCTGGCGCGACAAACTTCCGTTGCCGCGCACCAGGGCAGGCTTGATTTTGGGGGGCGCTAGTTTCCGGATCTGTGAACTTTTGCGCGAATGTGGGGTGGCTCCTTCACGCCGGTGCCCTTGTCCTCCCGCGACACCCGAAGAAGCACGAGTTGGTGACTGTGCGCCAGCCCCCTTGATTTGGTCTACGGCTGGGGAATCGGGTCCAACATTCCGCACTTCTGAGACGTGATTTCTCGGCAATTTTGCGGCAGTGGTTCGAAGCTCAGGATTCGGCTGTGTAGGCGCTCTCCGGGACACTGAGCAGATCTGGCGGCTGGCGCTGAAGTTCGGTGAGTTGGGGTTCGAAGTTGGTGACGTGCTGGCCGCGCTGGGTGGGCACCTGGCGCTGGGTGAGAGTGAATAGACAATAGACCTGTTCGCAGGTGGGGCGATTCGTCCTGCGCTCCTCGGGATGGAGGGCGAGCGCCTCGAGCGCGTGGTCGTGCATCGCGCGGCGCAGGCCGCGGCACGAGCCCAAGGGCTCGGCAATGAGCGCAAACGTCCCCACCATGCCGGCGTGCCCGCAGAAGCTGACTGCCATGCCCAACCTCCTCAGCAGCGGGTAGAGCTTGGGAAGCCATCATGGCTGGTCGCCACGAAGATGTCCAGCCCGGACCCCGGTATCGTCGTCGGCACCTCAACTACCCATTGCCTTTGCGCCAACGATCGGCTAGAGATGAAAAGAAGCACACTGATGTTGCGGGCCGCCACGGGTAGTCGAACTGCACCGCAACCGATCGGCACCAGTTGGCGCAAATCGGCGCCCAAAACGGCAAAGCCGTCACCGGAGCCCGAATCGAGAGGAATCGCTAACCCTCTGTCTGAAAAGAATAATTGAGGCGCTAATTCGCGTTAAATTGCGCTCACGATGTGCGGAATGTAGGGCGGGGGCGCCCGGTAACGGGTATTCCTACCGCGAAAGCTGCTAAGAACGGACAGGTACCAAGGGACGAGGTATGGCGCTCGAGCACATAAGGAACTTTGTCTTGGCCATGCCGGGATTAGCCACCGCCGGCCAACCGTCGGAGCCACAGCTGCGCGAGGTCGCCGAGCTGGGCTTTGAGGTTTTGGTCAATCTAGGTGTTCTCGATCCGCGGTATTGCCTGCCGGATGAAGCTGGCCTCGCGCAGGGGCTCGGGCTGGAGTATCACCACATTCCAGTGG
>CAZLYT010000061.1:0-3577 GCA_964563515.1 uncultured Candidatus Competibacteraceae bacterium
GGCCGGCACCAGTCCCTGGATGGGCGCGGCCAGATGCCAGCCCAGCCGCAGCGCCACCCCGACCGCCACGGCGCTGAGAACGAGGGCACCACTGACGAGAAACCACACGAACCGACGCCCGGGAGCATCGACGACTGCCGCTGGCGCGAACAACACCAGGGTCCACCCCGTTGACCGGATCCGGCTGAATGCCGTATAGATCGGCGTACCCTCTTTGGAAATGTTCGGAAACCACCCTTCTTCGGCAGCCGCACTGCGCTCGGCCATGCGCGGTGTCACCGGGGTGCCGATGAAGTGCTCGGGCTCGCTGCTCCGGGCCAAGATGCGGTGCTGTCGATCGTGCATGGCCGCGATCCATCCCGGGGGCAGCCGCTGCTCGCTAAAAAGCCGCCCCAAGGTGGCAGACGGGCGAGTCAGGCTAATCACAGCATCCACCTGGCCGTCACGCACAACAGGGACATCGAGGGTGACCACCGGCCGGTGCGTGAGCGCATCGACCACCAGGTCTGACTGGCTGGGGCGGCCCGTGGCCACGACGACCCGCACCATGTCGAGCGCGGCCTTCATGGGCAGCGGGGTGCCATACGGCGCGCGGGTGTTGATGAGCATCTGTCCCTGGCGGTCACTGAGCGCCAGCCAGGCGTCGGGCGGCAGCACCTGTAAGACCTCCAGGCACTGCTGATAGAAGCCAGCGAGCTCTCCGGCAGCGAGCGGGCGAGACAGCGCGAGCACCCCGAGCACCGCGTGTACTTTGGCGACCTCGCGGTCCATCGCCAGGGCTAGCGCCCGGGCCGTGTCCCGCATGCCCCGCTCAGTGGTGCGGCGCTCCTCGTAGGTGAATAGGAGGATCAGGGCCACGGCGAAGAGCACCAGGGGCAGCAGGGTCGCGAGGACCAGCAGGACAAGGCGGGATCGGAGCTCCCGACCGCGGAGCCAGGCACGAGAAAAGCAGACGCGGGGGGTACAGCGAGACATACGACGCTCCTCCTTCAGAGAGTGGTGACACGGAGGCACGTGAATCGCTCCAGTCCTCGCGGCGTTGCCGCCGCGCCAGCCCGATGGCGCACGCTACTTGTTCAAGAACATTAGACATCAGGCAGAGCCGTTCAGGAAAACAGCAGCAGCCTTTTTCCCCTGTCCAGTGATTTGATTGCGGTTTCGCGCCTGGATGCATCTGCCCTTCCCTGGCAGGTTTCGCTGAAAACAAGCCTGAAAGGTCCGCGACCTTTGGTATATTTTGCGATCGCCGGCATCTGTTTGCGGGTCCCATTTTACTCGACCTAAACCGGATTAGATAGGGTAAACAGGAGGCCACTGAAACGTCGGGTCGTGTACGCCAACCCTGCGGATAATTCCGATGCCTCGGCTGCAACGGTTATTTTCCAGAACACCACGGCACCACCTTGCATGGCAAGTAAGCGGCTCTTGTGGAACTTAGATTCTTGACTGATCAGGCCATCAGCCGTGAGATCTTTGAGGTGTAACGACCGGGCTTCCGAGATGCGCATACCGGTAACCGCGGGGTTCGTCAACTTATTGACTCTGCCTCTCAACAACCGCTGGCATCTCTGATGATGTTGCATGGAGAACCCGTGATCCGGGAAGCCTATATCGGCATCACCGAACGCATGCGTCTCGAATCCCAACTGCACCAGGCTCACAAAATGCAAGCCATCGGCACCCTGGCAGGGGGAATTGCCCACGATTTCAACAACATTCGAGCAGCCATCCTGGGCTATGCCGAACTGGCTATGCAGCAGATGGAACAGGACAACGTGATGCCGGGTTATCTGCAGGGCGTGCTCATCGCCGGGCACCGTGCGGCAGACCTCGTGCAGCAGATCCTTACTTTTAGCCATCAAACCGAGTTCAAGCGGAGCACGATCCAGCTCCATCTCCTGATCAATCGTGACCTTTCCCCTTTTGCCTGGTACCGCGCCAGGGTTCATTGCAATTGATTGTATACTCCCCAGAAAGAAGCATAAAACATGCCAACCACGCGGTATGCCTGTCCTGCCAGCCGCCGTGTAGAAAAGCGGTGCAAGACCGTTGAGACACGTTAGGAGATCCACGGCTTAGAGGCTTTTATCCTCTCAAAACGAGAAGAATATTGTTTCATAATGAAACGCGAAAGGCCGCCCTGTGAAGCCGGAGCCCCTTGCTGCCGTGCGACTATCGTCAGCGGGTGAAGCGTGGGACAAGGCTGAAGTCAGCGGGCGCTGTCGGTGAAATACGGAGAAGCGGCTTCCCCTACCGGCCAAATCGCCCAATTTGAAGGCCGTCGCGGAAAGGACGTCTAAACGTCTTTTGGCTGCGTGTCTATATGCAACCCTCACCCGGGAGCAATGCCGGAAAAGCTCTCTCGTGTGCAGCAAAATAGTCTGGTCCGTCCGGAGAAGCGTCTCTCACAGCGGTGGGACGCATTCCGGACTCGGATGGCAAACGCTCGGGGTCAGCCGCGGAAAAGCGTTACTGATCATACACGATGATGCTGCGTCCATGGATGCGCCCGGCCGCTAGAGCCTCCACTGCCTCGTTGATCTGATCCAGGGTGTAGCGCTGGGTCACCAGGTCATCCAGGTTGAGCTGACCCTGTTGATACCACCGCACAAAGGTGGGAAAATCCCGATCCGGGCGACACAGGCTGCCGCGGGTTCCAGTGTAGGTGCGCTGCGTAATGCGCAGTTCCTCGACATCAATGTAGCCCGGTTCTTGGGCTGCTCCCACCAGGCAGGCGGTGCCCCCTTTTTTAAGACCAATGCCGCCCGGTCGGGCGGCATACAAGATCTGCTCCTGCGTGCGCGCCGCTCCAATGGCGTCGATGGCGTAGTCCACGCCGCCACCGGTGAGCGCATGGATCGCTTCGACCGGGTCACCGGCCGCCGCATTGACCCCATGTGTCGCCCCAAACCGCTGGGCAAAGGCCAATTTGTCGTCACTCAAGTCCACCGCAATAATGGGATAGGCCCCAACGATATGGGCCGCGGCCACGGCGCATAGCCCCACGCCGCCCGCGCCAAACACCGCCACCGATTCGGACACCCGAACCTCCAGCGTGTTGAGAATGACCCCGCAGCCGGTGAGGACGGCGCAACCGATAATCGACGTGACATCCGTCGCGGCTGCTGAGTCGAGCGGCACCACCAGCCGCTCGGAGAGCAGGGCGTATTCCGTCCATGTGGCGGTGCCCGCCGGCACGGTCTGCCCGTTCCACTGCACCGATACGGGTGGGCGTGGCGGCGCCCCCTCGACCGCGCCGCGATCGACCCAGGTGGTCATGACGTGATCGCCTTCGTGCACGTGGTTGACCTCGCGGCCTGCGGCGACCACTACCCCGGTCGCTTCGTGACCCAGCAGAGAGGGAAAGACCGCCGGGGTGCCGCGATGCGCCGTCTGCGGGGTGCGATGGATCTGATGCAGTTGCGAGTGACAGATGCCGCTCGCAAAGAGCTTGATCAGCACCTGATCCGGCGCCGGGTCGGGAAATTCCACCTCATCAATGACCAACGGGGTATTCGGTTCGACGAGAATGGCTGCTTTGGACCGCATTGGCATGGTCTCCTCTCAACATAAACGA
>CAZLYT010000062.1:0-5848 GCA_964563515.1 uncultured Candidatus Competibacteraceae bacterium
ATGAACGACCCAGGCATGAAGCAGGCGCTGAAGATGACCGAGGAAGCCGTGGAAGCGCAGGCCGAGAAGCTAGAGTCGCCGGAGCGAAAGCTGCTGAGGGAGTGGGTAGAGACCTACGGCGGCAGCACCTTCCCTAACGGCAAGCCGTGCCACGAAGACCTGGAGGTGCGCACGGACGCCCTCCTCGCGCAGCCTGAGACTGCGGCCATCGTGCAAGTGCTGCCGCTACCACCGCAGCCAGAGACCGTGACGACCAGCACCGGAGCGTCTGGACTGTCCGCTACTTTAGTCATGGGGAGAGACGCCGAGCGGTTGTCAGAGAAGGAGCAACTAGCTGACGATCTTGAAGCTATCGCACGCGGTCTGCTGACGGAGTATCGGGCGAGCCACGATACCTGCATGAAGGCCGCTGCCTTGCTGCGCTCCGCAAGTGGGGCGCTGTCCGAAACAGTGAAGGCCCAGGATACCGTGCTCAGCTTGATCTACGAGGCGGTGGGCGCACCGGAGGACGCACCGATAGGCGATCTGCCGGAGTATGTGAAGGCTGCACTATCCAGTGGCAGCGAGAGGAAGGGGAGATGACAGCCGATGGTGTGCGCAAGAAGATACTTCGCATCACGTCCGGGGACATCACGCAAAGCGAGCTTGCGCGTCGCATGGGATGCTCTAGGCAGTATCTCAACGAAGTGCTTCAGGGCAGGCGACAACCAGCCGGGCCTATTCTGGCGTGGCTTGGTTTGAGGCGTGTTGTTCGATACGTTGCCATAGACGGAACAGCGAGCGGCAAGGGGCAAGGATGATTCCGAAAATGAAGCCCGCGACTACGCTCGACGAGCTGGAGCGCAACGTCGCCGCGATAGAGGAGTTTGAGCGCGTGAAGGTGTACGTCAGCGGCATTCGACGGCGGATTCTTGGCAACCCTTTGCCGCGCGCTCAATGCCCTGGATGCTTTTCGCACATCTACGAAGGCGCGGCAGCGCAGGGCTGGTGCTGCGACTGCTGGCCGAATCGCCTTCGATACGCTGCCATGGAGAGTGGCAGCGCCAAGGAGGAACGATGACCAACGATAACCCCGGCGGGCAGCGTCGAATGACTCGCGCCGAGTACAACATGCTCAATGCTTTCCAGCAGGGGCTGGTGACGTACATGCAAGGCGCGTGGAACCCGAACGTGCCCAACGCCAATATCTACCGGCGCGGCTCGAAGCAGCACCGAGAATTCACCGAGGGCGAGCAACGCGGTGTCCTGATCGCCCAAGACAGCGACGACGAATGAGCGCCAAGTTCTGCTGGTGGTGCCGAGGAGCACTCGTTGGCCCAGGTGGCGTAGCTGGCCGCGAGCCGCTGTTCTTTCGCGCGGTCAAGACGATGGATGATGGTCAGGAAGTCCGGGTACACGTAGCCTGCGAGGACGAAACCAAAAAGTTCTTCACCGTCACGACCGCGCAGCCGAGCGCTGCACCTTCCACTAGGAGCAAGTGATGATAGTTCTATGCGCTGATGGGCTATGGCGAGATGTCGGACAGGAGTTGCGTGTCAGATACGAGCGCCCCACTGAAGCTGACCAGCGCGACGCTGTGCTGGAGGAGGCGGCAAATCTATGCAACGTTGCGTCTAATCAGCCTTCATCGCTTTGGGAGGAGCAAGGCTGTTGGGCGCACGCTGCTGAGTATTGTGCCGCGCAAATCCGCGCCCTCAAGCGCCAGTCCGCACCATTGGAGCGCAAATGAGCAAGGGACTCACCAGCACGCCTATCGAGATGGCGCTTAAGGGTGTCGTCTGGGAGGCCGCACCAGAGCACGCCCCGCAGGATGCCCACGATGGTCCAGGGCTTCCATACGCGACGCACAAGGGCATCTGGCACTTCATGGGGCAGGAGATTCGCGTCTACCGCCTGAATGATGGGCGGGCCATTATCGAAGCCGACGACTTCTGGAAAATACTTGGCGTCGAAGACGCTTCGCCGGACGACACAGTGCAACGCAAGGAGACTCCATGAGCAGGACCGTGTTTCCAACACCGATGATCGCGCAACTTGCGCAAGGCATGAGGAAGCGTTTTTACACCGCCAAGCTGGAGGGCCTGACTGATCAAGCCGCGTTCGAGGAAGTCGTCCGCATCATCCTCGAAACCTACGAGGAAGCGCGCCCCAAGGGAGATGAGCAGCCATGAGCGATACACCGAGGACGGATGCAATCATTCCGGACTGGACCCATTGGGAGGAATATCGAGAACTTGCCCGCCAGCTTGAGCGGAGGGTGGCGGAGGTCGAAAAAGCTCACGCCGAGGCAATCGACGAATGGTCGCGCGCAGAGGGAGAACTAAAAGAGGCGCAGGCCGCTTCGCTGTCTACGAGATAGGGCGAAGCCGTGAAGCTGACCAAGGAACTCAAGGCTCTGCGCCGCCGGGTGAACAAGGTTCGGGACTTCCCGAAGCACACCTGCCCAGCCAGCCGTCATGTTCACACGATGGCCGACTGCTTGGCGGAGGATGGCTTCTACGGGATGCTCTCAGACGAGCCGCAGCATTGTGCGGGGTCGCTGTACGCAGTTCTGGCCTCGCTATGGGAAGCCCGCAAAGAACTTGAGCGCCTTCGTAGTGCTCTGGATAGGAACGCATGAAAGCACCGCATTGCCCGTACTGCAACAAGGCGTCTCGGCTTTTCAAGTCGAGCGCCATGTTCTACCGTGGGCGCGACTACGGCCCGGTGTGGGCGTGCCTGGACTGCGATGCGTGGGTAGGGTGCCATCCGAACACGCACACGCCGCTTGGCAGGCTGGCCGACAAGGAACTGCGCCAGTGGAAGATGCGCGTCCACCGCCATTTCGATCCGGTGTGGGAGGCAAGGCTCGCTCGCAAGCGTGCCGCCGATCCTACCTACACCAAGGCGATGGCTCGCGGCGGTCGCTACAAGGCGCTGGCTGGCATCCTCGGCATCCCGCAGAAGGAATGCCATATCGGGATGTTCGACGTTGCCCTATGCCGCAAGGCAGTGGAAGCGATCAAGACCGGGCAACTGGAAGCCTGATGGCTGCAACCACCGACTGCGGAGTATTGCGCCGCAGCATAGGTTAGGGCCGAACTAGCCGAATACAGGGGGTTTCCAATGCCTCAGAAATGCCCGAGGAAGGCCCAAAACGGCCCTAGGAGCGATTTTGGCCTCCTAGCCGACCCTCGGCTTCCTAGGGCGCCGTCCTAGCCGCCCTGACGCTCGATTTCCTCGTCGAGCTTCTTCATGTCGGCGTCCATAGTGGCGAGCGCGGCTTCCTTGGCAGCCACTACCTCTGCCTCCGTCACCGGGGCGCCGCCGGAAAGCTGCCGCCGCAACAGCGGCATGAACGCATTGACCAGGGCTAGACCTTCGTTGACTCCGGATACTAGGGTGAGAAGAGGGCTCATTGCTGTTCCTTTGCTCTTAGGGTTGCCTCGACTTCGCTGAGGATGGAAGTCGCCAGTTCAATGTCGAGGATGACGCCGCGCTTGCATGGGTCTGGCGTGGTCGTGGACACGCTGCCGGTTTCCTTGCGGCAAGCGACCAGTTCCTTGTCTGCGGTGTGGAGCATGGCCTGCCCCGTGCGCAGCATGTCCCGGTAGTTGTTCGCCTGCTCCGGCGTGATCTTCTTGTTCGCCAGCCGGCTGGTCGTGAGCTTTGCGCCGGAGCTCACGGTGTTGGCCCCGGTACGGATTTGCTCCTCCGGGCTGGTCGTGAACAGCGCGCAGGATGTCAGCGCCAGGATTAGCGCCATGAAGGTGCTGCGGATAGCGGTCATTAACGTACTCCTTCGTGAGAAAGTGAAAAGTGGTTGCCGTCCTTGCTCTTGAAGTCCCCGCCCCAAGCGGCGTCAGGGTCGAGTGCTTTCCAGTAGTCTCCTAGCGGCTTGTAGGCCGCTGAGTCCGTCAGATAGACGCCATCGAGAAACAGGTTGAAATCCACCGCCAGGCGCTTCGTGTGCAGGCTGTTGCTGATGCCGCTGCCGGCCTTGGCGTTCGCGGCCGCCTGCTCGGGAGAGCGGAAGGCGTCACCGAAGGTAAGCTCGAATCCGCTGTCGTAGGCGAACGCGATCAACTTGCCTACAAGCTCAGTGAACCGCCGCTGCTTCTCTCCAAGCGTCACTTGGCCTTCGCTTCCGCCTTTTCCTCGGTAGCGAGTTTGGCCGGGGTCATGGGCTCGGCGGCGTTGACCACGGGATTAGTGGACACCACGCCCTGCTTCTTCAGCCGGAACGTCGAGTACACGTCCGTGCCAACTGCTACCAGCGCGGCGAGCGCGGCGGCGACAGTGGCGACCGTTTTCTCGTCAAATATCTTGAGCGTTTCCGTTCCTACGAATACTCCGGCTAGGATTAGGATTGCTTTCAAAATAGTTTCTACGGTCTGATTCATCGTTCACCTCCGTTGTGGTTACTTGCCCTTCCGTACTTGACGCGCTTCCTTCAACGCCTCGCGGCGCTCCTTGAGCGTGTCTAGCTCTACGGGAGTCAGCCTGCGTCGGCGCTGTAACAGTTCCAGCGCGGCGATCTCGCGCACGATGCCTGCTTCCTGCTGCGTGAGGATGTAGTCCAACTGAGCGCCCGCCACCAGCACCGGCTCTTTCTCGGCGAAGGTGCCGTGCAGGTAGCCGTGGCCTCCCCAGCCGAGTCCGACTACAGATGTCACCGCCATCACCGCCGCAGATGCCTTCAGAAACATGGCGTCTCCTATTTCTTGCGGCGCTTCTTCAGCGCCAAATTAAAGCCGTCGTAAAAGCCGCCTCTGTACCCGCCGGGTACTCCTCCGCCCTTGTCCCAGTTGTGCTCCCACCACCGCTCCCAGTACTGTTCGATGAGCACTTCGAGCGCAGCAACTGTTGGCTTGGGAAGTTTTTCATCCATCAAAATCGCAAGAACGGGCCGTTAGAAGTAAAGCCGAGCAGCCAGTTGATGATGAAGATCGCGCAGACGAAATAGATCACGTACACGATGATCGTCTTGGCCTCCGCAGGAATAAACGGCGCTCTGCGTACAAGGAATAGCAGGATGCCCACCACGATGCCGAGGATGATCAGGTAGATAACCGCGTTCACCAGACCGCCGGCATCGACGCTTGCAGCCATCGCCAGTCCAGACAGAACAAACGCACTCGTGACGAAACCGAGCACGCCTCCGATCACGGCTTGCCAAATTACAGGTAGTGCTTTCATGGTGAGTCTCCTTTCAGTTAAGTCTCAGTCCCATTCTTTCGGCTAAGGTGCGGGGGTTCCTCGCTGGCGCGTACCCTTCGAGTAATCACGAATGCGCCAGTGACCGCGATAATCAGCCCGACAGCGGCGACGAAGTAGTTCCACAGAGAATCAGCTCCCTTGGCCGCGCCTTCCTTCAGGTCGATTCGCTCTTGCAGGCGGTTTATGTCTTTAATCATCGACTCAAACTTAGAATTAGCTTCACTCGCTCGGATGAAGGTATTTGCCTGATCGCGCAACTGATCCCGAAACTCATTGACCGAATCCAGGCGCTTCTCAGAAGCGGCCTCTGCCTTGACCACCGCCTCCTTCGCCGCAGTGAGCGCCTGTGCGGTGGCTTTCTCAAGGGCAACGAGCGCATCGTTCACCGCCTTCTCCTGACCGACGAAACGCTGCTCGTAGCGCCTGTCGTTGGACTCGGCAAGCTCGCGCTGATGCGTGATAAGTTCCTTCACATGCGCGATCTCGGCACGCACGGACGGCGGGACAGAATCCTGCGTCGCAAGGGTCTGCGCACACGCAGCGGAGCTGTAGAAAAGCACCATCGCCCCGCCAACGAACGCCAGTGTGTGCGTTGCCACCGCCAAGGCAAGCGCTACCTTCGGGCGCATCACAGCTTCCTCCGCTTGAC
>CAZLYT010000063.1:0-4397 GCA_964563515.1 uncultured Candidatus Competibacteraceae bacterium
GATCCAGCATGAGCACGAGCAACCACGCGACCAGAGTGGAGGCTCTGGTCCATACGCTGCGGGAGTCGCAAGGCGCAGTGGCGCTGAAGAAGACGACTTCCAACCTGTTTCGAGAACGCGAGGCGCAGCCGCGGCGGCGCCTGGACGTACGAGACCTGAATCAAGTGCTGGAGGTCGACGCCGACAATCTCCGCATCGACGCTGAAGGCATGACCACCTACGCAACTCTAGTCGATGCGGCGCTGGCGGCCGGCGTAATGCCCGCGGTGGTACCCCAGCTCAAGTCCATCACCCTGGGCGGTGCGGTGGCAGGTGTCGCCATCGAGTCCAGCTCCTTTCGTCAAGGGCTGGTGCACGAGACCGTCGAGGAGCTTGAGGTGCTGACCGGATCTGGCGAGGTGCTCCGATGCCGTGCCGACAACGAGCACCGCGACCTCTTTCACGCTTTCCCCAACTCCTACGGCACTCTCGGCTATGCCCTCAGGGTCACCGCCCGGGCCCTGCCGGTGCGGCCTTACGTGCACCTGGAGTATCGCCGGCACGAGGGGCCTGAAGCGTTCTTCAAGGATCTGCAGCAAACCTGTGCGGGCGACGCCGATTTCGTCGACGGTGTGGTGTTCGACGGCCATCGCTTGGTGCTCAGCGTCGGTCGCTTCGTCGACCAGGCGCCCTACAGCAGCGACTACCACTTCGAGCACATCTACTATCGCTCGCTGCTGGCGCGTAACGAGGACTATCTCAGCACCCTCGATTACCTGTGGCGCTGGGATACCGACTGGTTCTGGTGCTCGAAGAACGTGGGCGCCCAGAACCCCCTGTTACGACGGCTGGTCTTCGGCCGCAAGCGGCTGAATTCGGTGACCTACGCCCGACTCATGCGCACCAACGCGCGGCTGGGGTTGACCCGCATCCTGTCGCGGCTGCGGGGCGAGCACACCGAGTCGGTCATCCAGGACGTGGACATACCCCTCGAGCGCTGCGCCGAGTTCCTGGAGTTTCTGCTGCGAGAGATCGGGCTGCTGCCGATCTGGATCTGCCCTATTGGCGTGCGCTCGGGCGCCTTCAAGCTCTATCCGCTCACGCCGGATAAGCTCTACCTCAACTTCGGCTTCTGGGACGTGCTCAAGCGCGCGAGCGCGTTTGCGCCCGGTCACCACAACCGCCTCATCGAGCGCGAGGTGCAGCGCCTCGGCGGCATCAAGTCGCTCTACTCCGACAGCTACTTCGAGCGCGACGAGTTCTGGGCCAGCTATGGCGGCGACCACTATCGGGAGATCAAGGCCCGCTACGACCCCGATGGCGTCTTTCCGGACCTCTACGACAAGTGCGTGCTGCGGCGGTGAGCGGCCCTACGCTCAACCCTGGCGCAGCCATTGCCACCCGATGGTCACCGCAACGCCATAGCACAGCGCCCCGGCCGCCAGCGTGGTCAGTTGGCCGTAGTGCACCGAGACCAGCGGCGCGACCGAGGCCGCGGCCACCGACGCGAAGCCGTTGATCCCCCAGGCCCAGGGCAGCCAGCGGGGCTGCTTGGCAAGCTGGTGCAAGGCCCACGGGAAGGGTCTACCCATGGCCCAGGTGAGGGGCAACAGCAGCAGCACCAACGCGGCCACACGCCCCAGCATTGGCGGTAACAGCAGCGCATCGACCAGCATCCACAGCCCCGTCACCCCCAACACCAGCCCGACGGCGACACTGCCGTAGATCATCGCCAGCGTCCGCGGGCGCCCTGCCACCGGCGCCATGGCGCTGCCGAGACCTGAGCCGATGAGAAAGATGGCGAACACCAACGACGCCGCCCGCACCGGCTCGCCCACCAGCAGGATGACGCGCTGGAAGATGGCGATCTCGATCAGCATGTAGCCGAGGCCGAGGGCCGCGAAATAACCCGCCACCGAGAGCCTGCGGAAAGGCCGGACGATGGCGGGAAGCCGGCCCAGGGGCAACAAGATCATCACGAAGCCCAGCACGGTCACCAGGGCGGTGGTGACGGCAGTCAGGAGCAGCGACCAATCCAGATAGCTCATCGCCCGCGCACCCAGGCTCGCGATCAGATCGGGCAGGCGGTGCCAGTCCAGCGAGCGCCAGAAGTAGGGTCGCGACAGATCGGCTGGAGCGGTTGCAAACCAACGAGCAACGGCTGGCAGGGGCTCATGCGCCAGCAGCGCGCGAGTGGTCTGGAAGAACGCGGGCTGTTCCAGTCGGTGGAAGCGGTTCGCCTCGCCAACCTCCAAACCGGGTAGCCAGACCAGGTCGAAGCTCCATTGTTCAGCGAAGCTTCGAATCTGCTCCAAGTCGGCGGTCGAGAGCGGGCTCGAAGACACCATGATCAGCACCGCCTGCAGGCCGCGTAACACCGCGAGGCGCTCGCTCGGGTTGGTCACCCCCTGGCGCTCTAGCGCGCCCACCACGGTGGCCACGGCCCGGGCGAAACGACGGGGTGGATAATTCGCCTCCAGCGGTAGTGCCAACAGCCCCCCGGGCTCGAGCACTCCCACGGCGCGGACTAGACCTTCCTCGGTCAGCAGGTAGTCCTCGGCGGAGGCATCGGCACCGTCGTAGGCGCTATCGAGGGTGATCACCGAGTAGCGTTGGTCGGTCACGCCCAGGTAGCGATAGGGGGCGTCGGCCACCAGTGTCCCGCCACGCCCGGCGCCGCGCGCCGCCGCGATGTCCAGAATTCGCTGATCCGGCTCCACCCAGCTCAGCGTTCGCCCCACCGCCATCCACGGTGTCAGCCAGCTTCCCGAGCCCAGCACCAACACTCGGCCGGTGGGCCGTAGGCGCAGGGGCAGGCCCGGCAACGACGCCATGCCGAAATCCGGTGCCGCCGAGTAGGATCGGGCCATCGGGATGACTCGGTCGCTGCCGATCACCAGTGCATCCGTGCTCGGCACCGGCTCAGGCCAGCCCAGGCTCAGCCCCGGGGCGACACGTATGCTCTGGGAGCGCAACAGTGTCAGCCGACCGTGAAGCCCGGGCTCGGTGGCCAGCACCTGTACCCCGGGCAGTTCCAGCAATCGGGCCAGTGCCTTGAAATCCGACACGGCGGGTGTCGGCGGGCGAAGGATCAGGAGCGCCCCGAGGGTGGCCAGGAGCAGGCACACGCCGGTCAAGGCGAAACGCCGCCACAGCAAGCCGAGCGCAACGCCAATTCCGAGCAGCAGTGCCGCGACCCAGGCCAAGGCACTCTCGACCTGGGCACCGATCAGAAGCCCGGTGGCTCCCACAGCGCCCATCCCGGAACCCAGCAGGTTTGCTGCGTACACCGTCCGAGCGCTCTCCGGCCAGCGCACGAACGCGTGACCAATGGCGAGCCCGGAGGCATAGAACGGCAGGAAGGCGAGCAGGTCCACCAACAGCAAGCGGGCGAGCTCCGCCATGTCCCAGGCGGCGAACAGCGGTCTCAGCGCCACCTGGGCATGGACCACCAGCACCGCCAGCAGGCCCGCGCCGGTGGCCATCAGGCAGCTCAGCAACCAGCGCTCGTCCAGCCGCGCCAAGCGGGCGCCTAGAACCGCCAGGGTGGTGCCAGCGGCGCCGAAGCCAAGCAGCGCCAGCGCGATGGCAAAGCCCGCAAAGTGGTGCCAATGGCTGAATTCGAACAACCGCAGCAGCAGCACCTCGAAGGCCAGGGCAGCCGCCGACATCGCAAACAATGCTGCCAGCTGCGCCGGCGGCGGGTCGTCAGCGCCTAGCCGAAACCACAGCAACTTCGCGGGCGACGCGCGCCCCGTCATGGGCCCTCAGTGCCCTCCGGTCAAGGGCACGAAAGCCACCGGTAACAGGTTGCGGGTGGCGATGTCCCCGTCGCGCCCTTTCTCCACCAGCAACAGGTTCTGGGTCCACGCATGGGCCCCAACCGGTATGGCCATGCGCCCGCCGGGCTTGAGCTGTGCGGTGAGCGGCGGTGGCACGTGCGAGGCAGCCGCCGTCACGATGATGGCGTCATAAGGAGCGCCCTCCGGGCGGCCGTAGTAGCCATCGCCAGCCAGCACGGTGACGTTGCCGTAGCCGAGGGCCCGCAACCGCTGCGCCGCGCTCACGGCCAGCGGCCGGATGATCTCGATGCTGACCACCCGTTCCACGATCTCCGCGAGAATGGCGGCCTGGTAGGCGGAGCCAGTGCCGACCTCCAGCACCCGGTCCTGCGGCGAGAGCTCCAGCATCTCGGTCATATACGCCACGATGTAGGGTTGCGAAATGGTCTGTCCGTGGCCGATGGGCAGCGGCCCGTCCTCGTAGGCGCGGTCTTCGAGCTGTGGCGGCACGAACTCGTGCCGGGGAACGCGCTGCATGGCACCGAGCACCGCGGCATCGTCGACGCCGCGATCCTGAATCTGCTCGCGCACCATCTCCTCGCGACGCTCGCGGTACTCGTCGGCAGCGAACTGCGG
>CAZLYT010000064.1:0-4147 GCA_964563515.1 uncultured Candidatus Competibacteraceae bacterium
GTAGAAGGTGCGCCCGTAGTCGATGGGCATCCGAATCCAGAACCGGCGGTCGCTGCCCCCAGTGTCGAACACTAGCACCGACTAGCGACCATTGGCGGTCAGCCGATTGGCCAGCGCGCAGCCGGCCGAGCACCCACCCACGATGACGTAGTCGTAGCCGCCCTCCACGGGCGGCTCACCCCTCGGCGGCGGGCTTCACCTGCTTCTCCCGCTGGGCGAAGACGCTGATGAGCGCCAGCGAGCCCGAGCCGATCATGAGGAACACCGAGACCGCGTTCAGCACCGGGGTGGAGCCCACTTTGACCATGCGGTCGTACATGGTGATGGTGAGCGGCGCGTCCGAGCCCACCAGCATCAGGGTGGTGTTGAAGTTCTCGAAGGACACCAGAAAGGCCACCACGAAGGCGGCCACCAAGGCGGGCCGCAGATAGGGCAGGGTCACCGTGGCCAGCACCCGAGCATGGCTGGCTCCGAGATTCAGCGCCGCCTCCTCCATGGCCACGTCGAACTTGCGGAGCCTCGCTCCGATCACCAGCGTGGTGATGGTGGTGATGAAGGAGAACTGCCCCAACACCACCAGAAAGATCCCCGGGCGCAGGAAGCCCAGGTCGATGTTTAGTGTCGTCTCGGCGCCGTTGGCGATCATGCTCGCGAACACCAGGATCGAGATGCCGATGATGACGCCGGGGATCACCAGCGGCACCACCATGAGCACGTACAAGAGCTCCTTGCCGCGGAAGTGCTTGCGCTCGAACAGGAAGGCATTGGAGGTGCCGACCAGCACCGACAGGGTCGACACCATCAGTCCGATAACGAAAGAGTTTTGCAGACCGCGCAGCAGCCGGCGGTCGTGGAACATGCCGAGCTTGGGCTCGGTGTCGTTGAAGAGCCAGTCCAGGGTGAAGCCGTTCCAGGGCAGCGCGGGAAACAGGGAGTCGTTGAAGGCGAACACGCCTGCGGCCAGCAAAGGCGCCGCCAGATATAGGAAGAACAGCACCACGTAGCTGTTGTAGCTCCAGCGGAGAAAGCGCGTCTGCGGGGCGGCCACGTTCATTGGGCGCTCACTCTCGGGCAACGGTGGTGGATAGTCGCTGCCCGGTCAGGCGGAGTCCCAGCCACACCACTAGCGAGGTGAATGCCAGCAGCAGCATCCCGAAGGCGGCCCCGGATTCCCAGTTGTAGCGGGTGATGAACTGGTTGTAGATCTGCTCGGTGAACCACATGCTGTTCTTGCCACCGAGCAGGATGGGGGTGAGGTAGCTCCCGGCTGTGAGCATGAACACGATGATGCAGCCGGCGACGATGCCGGGCATGGCGTAGGGAATGACGATCCGTCGCAGCACGGTGAGCCGCCCACCCCCCAGGTTGTAGCCGGCCTCGATCAAGCTGTTGTCCATGCCATCCAGGGTGGAGACCAAGGGCACGATCATGAACAGCACCACGGTGTAGATCAGGCCGATCACCACGGTGACGTCGTTGTAGAGCATCTCCACCGGCCGATCCACCAAGCCCACCCGCTGCAGGAATCCGGAACCGATGCCGGTCTCGCGCAGCAGCACGATCCAACCGAAGGCCCGCACCAGATCGCTGACCCAGAGCGGGATCAGGCACAGCAGAAACAGCGCGCCGCGGGCCCGCTGCCGGGCGATCTTGGCGATGTAGTAGGCCACCGGGAAACCGATGAGGAGTGTCAGCACGGTGACCAGGATGGAGATCACCGCGGTCCTCAGCAGCGTGTTCCAGTAAATCGGCTCCTGGAAGAACTCGATGTAGTTGGCGAAGCTGAAGACGTATTCGCGAGGCGCCACCTTCTCCCGCAGCGAGATGGCCGCGATGCCGAAGTGGGGCAGGATGATCAGGAGCAGAATCCAGAGCGCAAACGGTGTCAGCAGCAGGATCAAAGACAGCTTGCGGACGTCCTGCTGCAGCACCGGGGGCTACTCCGAGCCGGGCCCCGGAAAGCACCGGGTGTGGCTGCGGGACCAACCGAGCCGCACGGCCTCGCCGGGCCGGAGGTCGGCCTGGACGCCGGCCTGGGGCAGGTCCACCTCGATCAGCTCCTGGCTGCCGGTGCGCACCAGGACGCGGCTGTTGGCGCCATTGAAGAGCAGGCTGTCGACGGTGCCCGAGTAGTGATTCGAGCCGTCCGCCGCATCCGCCGGCTGACTGCCTTCCCGGGCGATGGTGATGCATTCCGGGCGCACGAAGACCTCCACCATGGCGCCCGGAGATTGTGCCTGTCCGTTACCCGCAACGGCGTGGAAGGTGGCCCCTTTGGTCTCGACCTGGAGCTCGGCGCCTGCGGCAGCGAGCACGCGGCCGCGCCAGCGGTTGGAGTCCCCCACGAAGCCGGCGACGAAGGCGCTCTCAGGGGCGGCGTAGAGCTCCTGCGGGGTGCCTACCTGTTCGAAGCGGCCGGCGTTCATCACCGCTACGTGGTCGGACATGACGAGCGCCTCGGACTGGTCGTGGGTGATGTAGAGAAAGGTGGTGTCGAACTGGTGCTGCAGCAGCTTGAGCTCGATCTTCATGCGCTCGCGAAGCTTCAGGTCCAGTGCGCCCAGGGGCTCGTCCAGCAGCAGCACGTCCGGGTCCAGCACCATGCAGCGGGCGATGGCGATGCGCTGGCGCTGGCCGCCGGAAAGCTGGCTGATCTCCTTGTTGGCGGCTTCTGGCAGCCCGACCCGCTCCAGCACGTCGGCCACCCGGCGCTTGATCTCGTGCTTGCTGTCTCCCCGGCAGCGCAGACCATAGGCGATGTTCTCGGCCACGTTCATCATCGGAAACAGCGCCAGGTGTTGGAACACCATCTTCACGTTGCGTTTGTTGGGAGGCGTGTTCACCACCGACTCACCCTTGAGGCGAATATCGCCCGCGGAGGGCTCCTCGAAGCCGGCGATCATCCGCATCAGGGTAGTCTTGCCGCAGCCGGAAGGCCCGAGAATGGAGAAGAAGGAGCCGCTAGGAATCTGGAAAGACACGTCGTCGACCGCCAGCAGGCCGCCGAATCGCTTGCTGAGGTGCTCGCACTCTAGATCGAACATGGTCCCGAACGCTGGGAGGGGCGAGCGCCCCTCCCTTTGATACTGCTACTCAACCGCCGGTGGCGGCTTTGATGCGCTCCAGGGTCTTGCCTTCCATGTCTTCGACGCCGGGCGGGATGTTGGCGAAGAACTTGAGGTTGGCGATGTCCTCCTCGGTGAAGGCGGCTTTGACGGCGGCTTTCTTATCCTCAGGGAGAAGGTCTGGCCCCCCCTTGACCGCGCAGATCGCGCCGGTGCTGCCGGACATCAAGGTCACAATCTCGGGCTGCATGACGAAGTTGATCCACTTGTAGGCGGCGTCGTCGGCCTCGCCCTTGCGCGGCAGGGTGAAAGTGTCGATCCAGGCCAGGGCGCCGGTCTCGGGTGGCACGAAGACGATGTCCGGGTTCTGGTCGTAGAGCCTGAAGGCCGTGGAATCCCAGGTCTCGGCGACGATCACTTCACCGGAGAGCATCAGTGCGGCCAGGTCGTCACCGCCCTGCCAGTAGGCCTTCACGTTTTCCTTGCAGGAGATCAGCTTCTCGGCGACCTGGTCGAGGATGCTCTGATACTTGTCCAGATCGCTGTAGGCGGCGAAGGGATCCTCGCCCATGGCGAAGGCGGTGCCAAGTAGGATCGTGCGGCGCAGCCGCATGGAGGTCTTGCCCTGGTACTGCGGGTCGCACAAGTCGTCCCAGCTGTTCACGTCAGGCGCCTTGGTCTGATCCGCCATCAGGCCCGAGGTGCCCCACTGGTGCGGGACAGAATAGACCTCGCCGTCGATGGTGGTGTTGGCCTTGACGCCTTCTAGCAGGCTCTGATCCATCACCGAGGTGTCGATCTGCGACAGATCCATCGGCTTGTAAATGTCGTACTCGAGCTGGGCGGCATAGACCCGGTCGTGGCTGGGCTGGGCCAGATCGAAGCCGGCGCCACCGGTGGCCCGGAGCTTGGCAATCATCTCCTCGTTATTGGAGAAGGTGACCTCCACGTCGATGTCCGGGTACTTTTCCTCGAACATCTCGATGACGTTCTCCGGTGCATAGCTGCCCCAGGTGAGCAGGCGCAATGTCTCGGCCTGAGCTATTTGCCCGCCTCCCGCCAAGGCGAGCCCCAGCGTGGTC
>CAZLYT010000065.1:0-1791 GCA_964563515.1 uncultured Candidatus Competibacteraceae bacterium
TCTCGGTGCTGACGTTGTCGGTGTTCTTCCTGATATTCCCGCCCACTGGGGCGTGACGGCTCCCGCCCTTCGGCGACCAGGACCGCATTGAGTCATTGACCGCGTTCCTCGACACACGGCAGCCCGCATTCGCTGACCCGCTGGCGGATGATCGCGGCCAGACGCGAGGCGGCGCGACCGGGATAGTCGGGATCGGCGAAGACCAGATAGAGGGTGCCGAAGAGCTCCGCCGCCTCCCGCAGCGGCAGTGGCACCAAGGTAGCGTCGTCGAGCTCCCGGCGGATGAGCTCCTCCGGAAACCAGCTGAAGCCCAGGCCCCCGCAGACGGCTGCGATGGCAGTGGCTTTGTCGCTCACCGTGAGGCGTTGCTCGGCCCCCTGCCAGCCAACCTGACGGGACCGCTCGCTGCCGGTGTCACGGATCACCAGGTGACGGTGGCGACGCAGGTCCTGAATACTGAGCTCGCGCCCGAGATGGTGTAGTGGATGTGAGGGCGCGGCGACGGCCACCGAGCGAATCTGCATGATGGCGTCGCCGGCGAAGCCCGAGGGGAGCTGGGAAGCGATGGCGACGTCTACCTGCCGCGCCCGCAGCAGCTCCTCGGTACCGCCAAGCACCGACTCGTAGAGCTCAACGCGGGTCTGCGGACGTTCCTCCGATAATCGCTGCAAGCACTCCAGCAGCAACCAGGTAGGGAAGATGATCTCAACGGCAATACGCAGCTCGGGCTCCCAGCCCGCGGCGACACTGGCCGCGCCGTGCTCCAAGGCCAGCGCCTCATCCAGCAGCGCCCGGGCTCTGCGGTAGAGCACTTGGCCGGCTGGCGTCAGCCGCCCCCGCCGGCCGTGCATCTCGAAAAGCTTCACGTCCAAGAGCCGTTCGATGGTCTGCACGGAATAGCTGACGGTGGACTGTGCCTTGTGCAATTGCTCGGCGGCTGGCCCATAGCCCCCGGCCTCGACCACCGCGACCAGGGCCCGCCACTGGCCCAAAGAGATCCTCGGGTGCACGGGGTATCCTCCAGCAATGGGTACTTATCGATTCATTCGATAAACGTGGCCGAAAATTTCCGCTTTTCAATCGAATGATTGAACCGGAAACTCTCCCCATCCCGAACCCGGATGGAGTTTGAATCATGACCAACATACTTCAGATCAACACCAGCCTGTTCTCCGCGGGCGGCCAGTCCACCGCGCTCGCCAGCCAACTGGTGTCTGCGCTACGTCGGCGCCATCCTCGAGCCCAGGTCACGGTGCGAGACCTGGCGGGCGACCCGGTGCCGCACCTGGACGGTGCGCGCTTCACCGCTTTTGTGACCGAGCCCGAAGAGCGGGACCCGGCGCAGCAGTCCGTGGTGGACTTCTCTGATGCTCTGATCGACGAGCTTCGTCGCGCCGACGTGGTGGTGATCGGACTGCCCATGTACAACTTCGGCGTGCCATCGCAGTTGAAAGCCTATTTCGACCACATTGCCCGGGCCGGTGTGACTTTTCGCTATACGGATCAGGGGCCGGTGGGGTTGCTGGCGGACAAGAAGGTTTACCTGCTGGCCGCCCGCGGAGGCGTCTACGCGGGTACGGAACGCGACTCCCAGTCCAGCTATGTGCAGACCTTCCTGGCCTTCATTGGCCTGAAGGACGTGGAGTTCATCTACGCCGAGGGCCTCAGCATGGGCGAAGCGACCAAGGATGCGGCCGTGCGTGAAGCCCACCGGGCCATCGAGCGTGTAGCTTCGATGCGAGCGGCCGCTTGATCCTCGAGAACACCCAGAGCCCCTGGCTCTGTCGGGGG
>CAZLYT010000066.1:0-5716 GCA_964563515.1 uncultured Candidatus Competibacteraceae bacterium
ACCGGCCGGCCGGGGGATGTCTTTGACATCCAGCAGCAGGCCGAAGGACGTTTCCTGCTCATCCGCCTGGAGAAGCCGGAACGTGCCAAACGCATGAGCAGAAAGGCGTGTATGGAGGCCATGCGCCAGGCTCCCCTGCGATCAACGATGACGTGGACTTTGAAGGTCTTGCCGTTGGCCTGGTGCCCTTTCTTCAGTTTTTCAACGGCGTCCGGCTCGCCCGCCGCCGCCAGAAAGCACCGGCGATATTGCCGCCCACTGCACCACTGATCAAGCTGATAATCAAACCGACGATCCCGTCCATACTCTCTCTCCTACCGTTCAAGTTTAAACCACCATTACTTCACTCGCCGCTCCGTGCTGGGCTTCTTGATAGCTCTATGCTTTGCTCCCTCCTCGCTCATGATGTTGCAGGTCCTCTAGGGGCGGACGGCCTTTTCCACCTGCACGGCGGGGCCTACAACAAGACCAGTATCCTAATAACCGTCAGCGTTGCAGAACTTGCCCGGTTAGGCTCCGTTGGTGACTCCTGCGGGCTCGAGCCAGTCATTGAGTCAATTCATAGTTTGCCACACTATACATTGTGCAGATAATTTAGGTTTAAAGATACTCTGATAACGTTCGAAAGAGCGCCAGGTGACGTTCAATCGCGTTCACTTGGTTGGCACGGCGTTCAACCTATCTTGCCGCAGGGATTGCTCGTTGAAAAAGAGCGCCCGTGGCGCATACACGGGGAGGAGGGCCAGTTATTCCCTTCGCGCTCGCATCGATTTCCCTTCACCTCTTGGGGGCGGAGTAGAGGGCCTGAAAAGCACGTTTTGCTTCTGAAAAAGGAGACGACAATGGGAGCCGCCGCTTCATCGATCACCCCCCGGTGCACCCGCTTTGGGTCTCTCGACGATGATCTCGTAGTTCTCGAGCAGCTTGCGGTAGAACTGCTCCATCATCTCCTGGCGGCGGGCGTTCTCCCATTCGCGGCGCACGGCATCGCGCACTGCGTCGAGCTCCGGCACTCGCCCGTCGCGGCGCTCGTCGACGATCACCAGGTGCACACCATATCCCGAGGGAATCGGTCCCTGCCACGTACCGGGTGCGAGTTCCACAATCGCCGCGGCAAACTGGGTGCCGAAGAGGTTGGCGATGTTGCGGGGTGAGATATTGGCGTAGCTAGGCTCGAGCTGCGTGCGGTCTCCCAGCCCGCTAGCATCGATCGTTGCATCGGCGTTCAGCGCCATCATGAGATGGCGCACATCGGCGTCAAGACTGTCGCGACGCTGCTTAGGATTGACATACACCTGGCGAAACGACAGCCGCGGTTCGGTGCGAAACTTATCCGGATGCGCAGCCAGGTAGTCCGAGAGCTCTGCATCCGTGGGTTCGACCTGGCTGGTGAGGTCCTGGGCGACGAAGTCGAGCTTCTGGCGGATACGCCTGCGGATGATGGTGTCATCGCGATCGAGGCCGAGGGCCAGGCCTTCGCGGTACGCGGCCTCCTCGCGAATGAAGTCGTTGATGAGACCGTCGATCTCCTCGCGCGTCGCCGGGCGCTGCCACGCGCGTGCAAAGAGCGCGGCAAGGTGCTCGATCTTGCCTGCGGAGACGACGATCTGATCCTCGGTCGAAGCACTGTCATGGTGCAGGAACGAAAAGACCGCGAACAGCGCGGCGCCGAGGAGCAGGAAATGTAAGAGCGGCTCGCGAACAATGCGTTTCATAAGCGTACTAACTCCCGGGCGTGTACCAGATAGGTGAGGTATAGGCACGTTCCTGGGTCTTGAGCGGAATCTCTTGAGGAAGGTCCAGCTTGAATTTGACCCGGTCGTAGGCGGTCCAGCGCGGGGTTGGGATTTCGATGACGCGGGCGTAGTAGAAGGCCTTCTGCTGCGGATTGAAATCGGGATCGGTCCACACCGCGCCCAGTTCCGAAGCACCAATAGTATTGGTCCAGCTCGGAATCGACCGATTGACCGTGTCGCCCACTGGCGGCAGCTTGCCGTTCGCCACCGGCTGGCGACCGCCTGCCCAGGACACGTCGTAGACCTGCTCCTGGGGCTTGCCCTGAGCGTCGATCCAGCCCTTGATGATCTGGATGCGGTCGAGGTTCGCGCCCATCGGGTCGCGCAGCGCATAGACCAGAAAGCTCGGCGCCTTGCCAGTAATCGCCCAGCACGGCATCGCCAATCGCATTCATGTAGGTCGCTTCCGACACGTTCACGGTATTTCCCACCGATTGCTTACAGCGGCCATCTTTATCGATTTGACGGCCTTGGGCAGCATGCCGTTCGACTGGCGGCCGATGATGTCCAATCACCACCGCCATCGCCTCCTCCCCGCCTGCGTTCATCTGCTGATTCCAGGTCTTAAGCACCGGCTCCCGCATCAGCTCGGCTTTGCCGGCGATGACCTCGTTGATCAGGCCCAGCGCGTCGGAATGATCGGCTATCGCGAGCCAGGCGAGCGGGTGCAAGAGTTTGACCAGCTGTCCGCTTGAGGACGTGGTCTCGCCGCCGCGCGCAAGTCGCAGCGACTGCTCGGGTATCACCCGGGTGCCGCTGGAAACTATTCACCTTTTGGGGCTGGTTGATGCCGATCACCTCATAGAGTGTTGGCGCGGTGTTCAGATGACGACATCGCGACTAAGTCACCGGCTGGCAGCGCGCTAGCAAGTCTTGGGCCGCTTGCAAATCCGCCGTGTCCCAAGCCTTCTGTGAACCCACCGTAGGTCTCGGCAGTGCCCAGCTGCGTATGCAACAACACCAGGCTGGTGGCATCGTGGAGCTGCGTCAGCAGGGCCTGCTGACGCGCCAGCAGCCTTTCAGTCGCCGTGCGATCAGAGCATATCATAAACAGACGCGTTAGGCCGGCCAGGAGGGGGACGAGCTGAGTTGTCGCTTCGACTGCTTCACAGAGCGCCAGGGCCTGCTGCAGATGGTCCGCCAGCGCCTCCGTGGCATAGCCCTGAGTGGCCGCCAAGGCGATGCTCAAGGTCAGACGCAAGCTAAGTTCCGGGGTGACGCGTTCAGCGCTTTCCGGCAAGGTCGCGAGCAGCTCCAGCCCCCGCTTGCAATGTGCCAAGGCCTCCGTATACGCATGGCGACTGAGTCCCTGCTCCGCCGCATACTGCCGATACTGCACCGCCCGCCACCCGTCCTGGCCACGCTCAAAGTGCAGCGCCAATGCCCCAGCCCGCTCTCTCGCCCTGCTGCCGTAGCCGGCTTCTAACCGCTCCCCCAACAGACGATGCCACCGTGCTCCCTGGGCCATGCCGAGCCGCTCGTAGAGCACCTCGCGATACAGGACATGGCGAAACCCATAGCGTATCGTCGCCGTGCCGTCGGGCCATGTCAGGAACCCCTGTGTTCCAATGAAGGCGCCGTGCCGGGTTAACGTGTCACATATGGCTTCCACCTCCTCCACGGGACATTGCAATATGGCGGCCACTTCGGCCGTGGTGAAGTGGAGGCCGCTCACACTGGCCGCGTCGAGCACCTGTTGCGCGGCGGCGTCTAGTCCTTCCACCTGCTTCAGCAGCAGGGCGCGCAAGCCGTCCGGCACCTCCCGCTCCACCGCCGCCACCCCGTCGCGCAGGCGCCACTGGCCGTCGGCCTCGACGAGCCATCCCTGTTGTAACAGATGGTCGAGCAGATGCACCACGAACAGCGCATTGCCGTCGGTGCGCCGGTACAGCAGCGCCTCCAGATCTGCGCTCGCCGAGCTTACTCCCAACCGCTGGGCCACATACCTCTGCACCTGCTCAGCCGTCAGCAGCTCGAGCCGCAGTTCCTGACCCAGCCGATGCGCCACCAGTTCCTGCACCGTCTGCCGCAGGGGATGCCCGCGGGCGATCACCTCGGCCGGCCGGTAGGTGCCCAGCACCAGCAGCCGCAGGCGCTCGGGACGACGCGCCAGATAGGCCAATGTCTCCACCGTGGCGCTATCGCTCCACTGCAAGTCTTCCAGCACCAGCACGACGACCGTCTCCCGCGTCACCACCGTGAGGGCCTCGACCAATTCCCGCAGCATGCGCTCGGGGCGCAGGCCCTGCGTCTGGCCTTGCAGCCTCTCCCGCTCCTCGGAGTCCACCAGTAGAGGCAGGTGGGTCAGCCACATCGGCGCCGTGCGCCGCAGCACCTCCACGAGGGGCTCGCGACCGGGGTCGCGTCCCAACCGACCCAGTGCGTCGAGCCAGGGCAAATAGCCTCGCCAAAACCCACGTGCTCGACGCACTACCCTGAGCCCATCCACAGAGACGGGGTGGCGGGCACCTGGGAGAGAAACTGCCGCACCAGGGTGGTCTTGCCAATGCCGGGATCACCGGTCACGAAGACGAGTCGCAGCCGCCCACAATCGGGGCGACCCAAAACAGCCACAACTGCCCCAAAGCCCAACCGCCAACGAACACCGCTGGGCCGGTGCTGCGGGCCGGATTGACCGACACATTCGTCACTGGAATCCCGATGAGATGAATCAAGGCCAGGGCCAGACCGATGGCCAGGGGGGCAAAGCCCTGCGGTGCGCGCACATCGGTGGCGCCCATGATGATGAGCAAGAACATGAAGGTCAACACCACTTCCGCCACCAGACCCGCGACGAAGCCATAGCCACCGGGTGAATGGGCGCCATAGCCATTGGCGGCAAATCCGGCACTGAGATCAAAATCCGCTTTGCCGCTGGCAATGAGATACAGAACACCCCCCGCCACTACCGCCCCGAGGACCTGCGCCATAATGTACGGCACGAGGGAAGAGGCCGAGAAGCGTCCACCGGCGAGGAGGCAATCGAGACAGCCGGATTAAAATGCCCGCCGGAAATGAAGCCTACCGCGTAGGCCATCGTGAGCACGGTCAGCCCAAAGGCCAGTGAGACACCGACTAACCCAATGCCGATCTCCGGAAACGCCGCGGCCAGCACCGCGCTACCGCACCCGCCAAAGACCAACCAAAAGGTCCCAAAGAATTCTGCACATAGCTTGTTCGTCATGGACATGTGACACTCCTACGATTCTCCCCCCTCCTTGGAGGAGGAACCCTGGCGGCCGCCTCTTGGGCTTACTTGAGGCCTGCGAGCAGACATTGGACGCCGGCCCCGCCTTTGCCACCGACAAATTCCAGGATGGACGGGACAAACTGCCCCATCATGTCGGAACGCAGGCCGAGTTGGGCAAGATGAAAGGTCAAACACCCCACGTCCCCACCGTGCGTTACTTGTCTAGCTACAAAGATACGAGTAACCGCGATTCAGGGGTACCCTGAGAGCGTTCGAAATACTGGCAGAAGGCGTTCAATACCGTTTCATTTCATGTCGCATCGTGCTCAGGCGTTAACTAGTTTTGGGCCTATTCCTCAACTAGGCACTCGACCGTCCACCCGCTGGCGAACCAATCAAGTACCGCAGCGACCTCCAGTCGCGTCTACTTGACCGTGGGACGCCCTCCACCATCGGGAGCGGTGACGATGCTATGCGACGGACGTGTTGCCGCAGGTGCGATAGAGTAGCCGTTCAACCGCTTGATCTTGACGGCTGTTCCTGATATGTAAGAGAGGTCATGCCGCAAATCGTTACTCGTCAAAGAAGGAGAATTCCATGATTTACGAATTTCGCACCTACGATTTGAAACCGCGCGGCGTTCCTGAATTTGAACGCGCGTTTGGCGAGAAGCTGCCGGAGCGGCTCAAGTATTCGCCGCTTGGCGGCCTCTGGCACACGGAAGCCGGTC
>CAZLYT010000067.1:0-10417 GCA_964563515.1 uncultured Candidatus Competibacteraceae bacterium
TTGTCTGCGGCGAACACGACCTGCGGTCGCAACACGACGTCGGTCATGGCGAGGCGGCCGTCCTCGTTGCGAGCCAGGGTACCGACGGCCTCGTCGCAATAGGACTCGACCACGAAGCCCCGCCGGGCTACCAGCGCCAGGAAAGTCAGCATGTGACAGCTGGAGAGCGCCGCCACAAAGGCCTGTTCCGGGTTCACTTTGGCGGCATCGCCACGGAACTCGGGAGCCGACGAAAAATCGATGGCGGTGCCCCCGGAAAGGCTCACCCGATGCCCGGGGTCGTATTCGTCGCGGCTGAATTTCGCGCCCTGGCGCGTCCAGTTGATGACCGCCGTGTACTCCGGCATGAGATTCTCTCCCGAGCAGATGCTTACCGGCATGGTAAGGGCTCGGCGATGGGATGCCCAGGCCGAAATCGGGCAGTCGAATGCGCCTGTCTCGGTTATTTGGCCGCCTGGTTCGACGGGCTATTTTTGCCAGAAGGGCCTGGTTGCCTCGCGCGCCGCGTCCCAGGGGTTGAGTCCAATGTCACGAAGGATGTGGCCATCGAGCTCGGCCAGGAGGCGACGGGTGTAGGCGCGCTGTCGCCTGGTCGCAATCACGCGGCGCAAGGCGGTGAGGATACCCGGTCTCCTCTTGCGCAGCCCTGGCAGGGACACATCGTCGCCGTCCAGGCATACTCGTGCGGTGCAGTCCATGGTGAGGCTCCTTTGTTGCGGCGAGCCGCGAAACAAATGATCGGATCGGCTGTCGATTCGCAAAATATGCCTATGGGCAGTGGCTTGAAAGCGATTACTGTTCTCGATTGGCATGAGAAAAATTTGTGAGGCAGTGCCATGCCCAGTGGTCTCCCGCCGCTCAACGCTTTGCGCGCTTTCGACGCCGCTGCGCGACACTTGAGCTTCACCCGCGCCGCCGAGGAGCTGCACGTCACCCAGGCGGCGGTGAGCCACCAGATCCGTGCGCTGGAGCGCAACCTCGGTGTCAGCTTGTTCTATCGGGGCGCCCGTGGTCTGCGGTTGACCACCGAGGCTCAAGATTACGTGCCGGCGGTGCGTCGGGCCTTCGAGCTACTGCGGGAGGCCACCGACCGAATGCGCCGGGACGAAGCCCGCGGCACCCTCACCATCAGTCTGCTACCGTCTTTCGCCACCCGTTGGCTGGTGCCGAGGTTGGGCTTGTTCACCGCGGCCCATCCGGAGATCGATGTGAGGGTTGCCCCATCCACTCACCTGGTGGAATGGGCCAAGGAGCAGGTTGATGTCGCCATTCGCTACGGCGCCGGTCGCTACCCAGGCCTGCGCTCCGATCGCCTGATGACCGAGAACATATTTCCCGTCTGTAGCCCCCGGCTGCTCACTGAAGGCAAGCATCCGCTGCAAGCCCCCGCAGACATTCGACATCACACGCTGCTCCACGACGAGGGCCATGGTGACTGGCGCAACTGGCTGATGGCGGCGGGTGTTGGCGGCGTGGACTGGGATCGGGGGCCGATCTTTGTCGATTCCAGCATGCTCATCCAGGCCGCCGTGGAGGGCCAAGGTGTGGCGCTGGCGCGGGGCGTGCTGGCCCGCGACGAGCTGCGGGCGGGCCGCCTGGTTCGACCCTTCGATCTCAGTCTGCCCAGCGAATATGCCTACTACGTGGTATGCCCCGAAGCTGCTGCCGACCGGCCCCGGGTGGCGGCCTTCAGGGAGTGGTTGCTGGCTCAGGTGCGGTTGGAGGAGGCACTGGGCGAGCCCGGTGTGCTATGCGAGCCGCCGGCAGCGGAGCAAAGCGCAAAGCCGGCGCCTGCATCGTGACGCTGTCGGAGCTCTGAGGCACCATGACGCAAAGCTGGCAACAGGAGCGGCAGCATGCGCACCATCGGTTTGATCGGCGGCATGAGTTGGGAATCGACTGCGGTCTACTACCGATTGATCAACGAGTTGACTCGCGCTCGGTTGGGAGGCCTGCATTCGGCGCCCATGGTGATCGAGTCGCTGGATTTTGCCGATATCGAGGCCCTGCAGAGCGCCGGCGACTGGGAAACTGCGGGTGAAACCCTGGCCGTGGCGGCGCGCCGGCTCGAGGCCATCGGCGCGGACCTGCTGGTGCTGGCCACCAACACCATGCATAGGGTGGCCGATGCCATCGCGGCAGCGACTCACGTGCCACTGTTGCACATCGCCGACGCCGCCGGTGAGGCTCTAGGCAAAGCCCATCTGACCCGCGTCGGGTTACTCGGCACCCGCTTTACCATGGAAGAGCCCTTCTACCGCGACCGCCTGGCCAACAATTTCGGGTTGGAGGTGCTGGTGCCCGACCGGGTGGGGCGCGAGCTGGTCGATGGCATCATCTACGACGAGCTTTGCCTGGGGGTGGTGAAAGAGTCTTCTCGGGAGCACTACCGTGATGTCATGGCGGCACTGGTGGATCAGGGTGCCCAGGGCATCATCCTGGGGTGCACCGAGATCGGCTTGCTGGTCGGCCCTGAGGACGCTGCCGTTCCGGTGCTGGACACCACCCATCTCCATGCCGAAGCGGCGGTGCAGAGAGCCCTGGCATGAGTCGCTCGGCGGTAGTGTCGGTGGCCCTCGTGTTGGGTCTGACGACGACTGCTGTGGGGGCCGGCGAGGCCCGGGTGGTAGATGCACGAGCGAGCCCGGCGGGTGATGGAGGCTTCGACTTCCAGGTGACTGTCGAGCACGCCGACGAGGGCTGGGAGCACTACGCCGATGCCTGGGAGGTGCTGGCGCCGGACGGCACCGTGCTCGGCACTCGCACCCTGTTGCATCCCCATGTCAACGAGCAGCCCTTTACCCGCAGCCTGAGCGGTGTCCGCATCCCCGAAAGCATCGACCAGGTGCGAGTTCGCGCCCGCGACTCGGTGCACGGTTATGGTGGCGACGAAGTCACGGTGACGCTGTCGGTTGGGGCGGAGTGAGCAGGGTCAGACCTTCACCCAAGGCCTCGGAGCGGTCGTGGAAGCGCATGGCGGGAGGAGAATCAAGGTCAGTGTGCCCAAGCGTTCCAGGATCCGCGTCACACCGGGCTGTAGACCTGCCACCAGCACGTGCTGGCCGCGAGGCGGCAGCTGCAGCAGGATGATGATGCAGCCGATGCCGCTCACGAAGCCGAGATCACGGGATAGGGCATCAGGTTGATGTAGCGACCGAGCCGCAGCGCTCCGAACAGGATCTACAGGGCGCCGCCCATCAGCACCACGGTGAACGCCAGCGCCGGGTTGTGGCTGTACTGGGTGAACACCGCGGCCATGACCACAGTCATCGGGCCGGTGGGACCCGATACCTGTGCCGGCGTGCCGCCGAACAACGCCGCGAAGAAGACTGGAATATGGCTCCGTAGAGCCCCGCCGCCGGGCCTGCCCCGGAGGCGAAGCCGAAGGCCAAAGCCAACGGCAGGGCCACCGCCGCAGCTGTGAGCCCGCCACAGATGTCGCCCCGAAGGTCGTCCAGGTGCAAGCCGTCGACCAGCCTCATCGCCCGCTCGCCGCAGAACCGACTGGCGGAGGTTCAGGCTCCGAGCCGCCGGCTCATGGCGGCACCTAGTGTCTCCAGCAGCTCCTCGGTGTCGTTCCAGCCAATACAGGCGTCGGTGATGCTCTGCCCATAGGCCAGCTTGGCTCCGGGCTCAGCGTCCTGGCGACCCGCCACCAGGTGGCTCTCGACCATCACGCCCATCACCGGACAGTGCTCGTCCTCGGCAAGCTGGTGAGCGATGTCCCGCGCCACGATGGCCTGGCGGCTGAAATCCTTGCGGCTGTTGCCGTGGCTGAAGTCCACCATCAGCTGGCGCGGCAGGCCGGCCGCCTCCAAGGCGTCGGCGGCGTCCGTCACCGCCTCGCGGTCATAGTTGGGTCCGCTGGCAGAGCCGCGCAGAATCAGATGGCAGGCATCGTTGCCGGTGGTGGATACGATGGCGGCCAGCCCCTGCTTGGTGACCGAGAGGAAGTGGTGCGGATGGCTCGCGGCCTGAATGGCATCTACGGCGATCTTGATGCTGCCGTCGGTGCCATTCTTGAAACCCACCGGCACCGACAACCCGGAGGCCAGCTCCCGGTGCACCTGCGACTCGGTGGTGCGGGCGCCGATGGCACCCCAGCTCACCAGGTCGGCGATGAACTGCGGGGTAATGGTGTCGAGAAACTCGCAGCCTGCTGGTAAGCCCATCCGGGCAAGCTCTATCAGCAGTCCCCGCGCCACGTGCAAGCCTTTGTTGATCTTGAAGCTGTTGTCCAGATCAGGATCGTTGATCAACCCCTTCCAGCCTACCGTGGTGCGCGGCTTCTCGAAATACACGCGCATCACCATGAATAGGCGATCGTGATAGCGCTGCATTACCGGTAGCAGGCGCCGCGCGTACTCCAGGGCGGCGTCCACGTCGTGGATGGAGCAAGGCCCGGCCACCACCAGCAAACGCGGATCGGTCCCGTTGACGATCCCGGTGATCGCCTCCCGCGCCGCCGAGACGTGAGCCGCCATCTCCTCGCCCACGGGCATCTCCTCCAGCAGGATGGCCGGCGGAATCAGGGGCTTCATGTTGGCGATTCGCAGATCGTCGATAACGTGGAACAGCATGACTTCGGTCCGTTGCCTGCCCGAGGTGGTATGGCGCGGGGCGCTGGCCGGGCGCGCGCCGATCAGTTGTCGGTCCGCAAGATCAGGCCCTCGATATCGTCCCGTGCGAGCTTGGAGCGGATGCGGTCGACCTCGCGGCGGCTGGCGTAGGGCCCGAGCCGCACTCGGTGCCAAGTGCCAGTGCTGCCGGAGACGGTATCGATGGCGGATTCGAGGCCTTGAAACGCCAGTACTGCTTTGAGGCGGTCTGCATCCGAGTAGGTTCGGAACGATCCGGCCTGGAGCATCCAGATGGGTGGGGGTTCCCTGGAGCGCTCATTCTCCGATCGCAGCTCCTCCTCGGGAATCGTGATCTGCTTCGCCGGCAGCAGAGTGTAGAAGTCGTAATCCGCCGGTTCCTCGGCGGCGGATGGAGCCGGTGCCACCACCCCTGGTTCCGGCGACTCCAGCGCAGGCGCCGGAACCAGGACCTGTGCTGCCGAGGCCGGCGCCGTCGGGTCCTGTTGCAGCTCGTAGAGAAACATGGCGAAGCTGCCCACCGCGGCGCCGGTGAGCAGCCACAGCCAGCCGGGGACTCGGGAGGGCGATTCACCGTGCTGTGAGCGCGCCCTGCCCGCCGTCGAAGCGCGCACCTTGGTTCGGGGTCTGGGCTTGTAGTCGTGTCGCGTGCTCATTGGCTTACATCTTCTCGGGCGCCGACACGCCCAGCAGCGCCAGGCCGTTGGCCAGGGCCTGGCGGACTGCGCGAATCAGACACAGGCGTGCGTCGCGCAATTCCGGCTCGTCCACCAGAAAAGCGTGGGCGTTGTAATAGGTGTGAAAGGCGGTGGCCAGCTCCCGCAGGTAACTAGCCAGCTGATGTGGCTCGGCGGCGAGCGCGGCCAACTCGAGGACTTCGGGATAGCGCGAGAGCTCGCACAGGAGCACCTGCTCGTGATCCTCGGTGAGCCGGCTCAAGCCCGCCAAGCCGGCGGCGGCGGCGTGGCTGAGGCCGCGCTCGTTGAGCTGGCGCAGCACGCTGCAGATCCGGGCGTGGGCGTATTGCAGGTAGTACACCGGATTGTCGCTGGACTGGGATTTCGCCAGATCCAGGTCGAAGTCCAAATGCTGCTCGGAACGACGCATGACATAGAAGAACCGCGCCGCGTCCCGACCCACCTCCTCGCGCAGCTCGCGCAAGGTCACGAAGCTGCCCGAGCGGGTCGACATCTGCACCCGCTCGCCGCCCCGGTAGAGAATGGCGAACTGCACCAGCAGCACGTCGAGAGCGGAGGCGTCTTGCCCCATGGCTTCCAGCGCCGCCTTGACCCGTGGCACGTAGCCGTGATGATCGGCGCCCCAGATGTCGATAACCCGTTCAAAGCCACGCTCGAACTTGTCCAGGTGATAGGCGATGTCGGACGCGAAATAGGTGGTCTGCCCGTTCTCGCGTTGCACCACGCGATCCTTCTCGTCGCCGTAATCGCTGGAGCGGAACCACAGCGCTCCATCCTTCTCGTAGACCTTGCCGCTGTCGCGCAGCTTCTCCAGCGCGTGGTTCACCAGCCCGCGTTCCGCCAGGCTGCGCTCCGAGTACCATTGGTCGTACTGGACCCCGAACTCGGCCAGATCATCGCGGATGTCGTCGAGGATGCTGTTCAGGCCGAGCTCGAAAACATAGCGGTAGCGATTGTCGCCCAGCAGCGTCTTGGCTCGGCGGGTGACTGCGTCGATGTGCTGCTCCTTGTCCCCACCAGCGGCGGCGTCGGGCGCTACATCCTCGAACACCTCCGCAGCGGACACTGCATAGGCGTCGCCATGTTCGGCATGCAGGACGGCGGCGATGGCGCGCACATAATCGCCCTGGTAGCCGTTGGAAGGGAACAGGAACTCGATGCCACAGCGCTCCAGGTAACGCAGCCAGACACTGGTGGCGAGGATATCCATCTGCCGTCCGGCGTCATTGACGTAGTACTCTCGGTGCACCGCAAATCCCACCGCCGCCAGCAGGTCGGCCACCGTGGCACCGTAGGCGGCGCCGCGCCCATGGCCTACGTGAAGTGGTCCGGTGGGATTGGCGGAGACGAACTCGACCTGCACCGGCCGCCCTGCCCCCAGATCGCTGCGTCCAAAGGCCTCATCGTGCTCCAGGGCCTCCGTCACCACCGCGTGGAAGGCGGCGGGCGCCATGGTGAAATTGAGAAATCCCGGACCCGCCAGCTCCACCCGGCTGACCAGCGCCGACTCCGGTAGCGCCGACCGGATCTCCTCCGCAAGCGCTGCTGGCGCTCGCTTGGCGAGCTTGGCCAGGCGCAGCGCCGCGTTGCTGGCAAAATCGCCATGGGCTCGGTCGCGGGAGCGTTCGACCAGCGCGGTGGGGCGCTCCATCTCCATGGGGAGCTGTCCCCGAGCCTGCAGCGTGTTCAGGGCTTCGCCGAGCAGCGTTTCCAGGTGCGACTTCAAAGGTGGCCTCCAGGGGCCTCCACCAAACCCGTCATTGTAGCCACCGCCAGCGGGCCCGAGAAGGAACACGTGTCAATACAGCTCCGGTGGATCGACCTCCAGCCCCCACCGCGTGCGTCGTGCCCCCGGCAGGTCCTCCAGCAACGGCGCC
The DNA here is from genome assembly GCA_964563515.1 of uncultured Candidatus Competibacteraceae bacterium. Classification (GTDB taxonomy): domain Bacteria; phylum Pseudomonadota; class Gammaproteobacteria; order Competibacterales; family JAHEDQ01; genus CAZLYT01. The sequence goes on from CAZLYT010000067.1 coordinate 7,174, forward strand.
CACCGATCCAGAAACTGGTGCAGCAATGGGCGCTGTTGGCTGCTGACCAGGAGCTGGGCGCGCCAGCGGCCGGCCCGCCGCTCCATCGGCGCCGGAACCGGTCCCATGAGCTCAACCTGGGGCGGCCGCCCCGCCGCCTTGCGGGCCTCGGTAAGAAAGGCCGCGGGAGCGCTTCGATCGGTGGCTTCGGCGCGCAGCAGGGCTTGGAAGGCATAGGGGGGAAGCACTGCGTCGGCGCGCTCCCGCAATGCCGCTGCGGCGAAGCCGGCATAACCCCGGGTTACTAGGGTCTGCAGTAGCGGGTGCCCTGGCTGATGGGTCTGGATCACTACGGTGCCAGGTCGTTCGGCTCTGCCGGCACGTCCCGCCACCTGCATCATCACCTGCGCCAAACGCTCCCCGGCGCGGTAATCGGCACTAAACAGACCATGGTCGGCGTCCAGCACTGCGGCCAGGGTAACACCCGGGAAATGATGCCCCTTGGCAAGCATCTGGGTGCCCACCAGTATTGGGTAGCGGCCACTGCGGGCGCCCTCCAGGTAGCTTTCAAGGCTACCCTTGCGCTGGGTGCTATCTCGATCCACCCGAGCCACCAGAAACTCCGGCAGATGGCGTTGCAGCACCCCTTCCACTCGCTCGGTGCCCAGTCCTAGCGGCCGCAGCTCGGAGCCGCGGCAATCCGGGCAGCGCGCCGGCGCCGGCTGCTCCCCGGCGCAATGATGGCAGATCAGCCGACCGCGCCGGCGATGCAGTGTGAGGCGGGCGTCGCAGCGTCGGCAGCGGGCCACCCACCCGCAATCGTGGCAAAGCAGCGTGGGTGCATAGCCGCGCCGGTTGAGGAACAGCAACACCTGCTCGTCGCGTTCCAAGTGGCTTCGCATTCGCTGCAGCAGGGCGAGGGCGACGCCCTCCTCCATGGCCTTGCCGCGCACATCGAGAACCTCGAACACCGGCTGGGTGGCGCCGCCGACACGGTGCCCGAGCAGCAGGCGCCGAAAACGCCCACTGTTGGCGTTGTGCAGCGTTTCCAGGGACGGTGTGGCGCTCCCCAACACTACCGGTACGTCCACCAATCTGGCGCGCAACACCGCCAGATCCCGCGCCGAATAGCGAAAGCCGTCCTGCTGCTTGAAGGAGCCGTCGTGCTCTTCGTCCACCACGATCAGTCCGGGGCGCGCAAGGGGCGTGAACACCGCCGAGCGGGTGCCGATGACGACACCGGCGCGGCCGTCGGCGGCGCAAACCCAAGCCGCCAGGCGCTCCCGGTCGGTGAGCGCCGAGTGCAACACCACCACGGGCGCTTGCAGCCGGCTGCGAAAGCGCTCCACCAGCTGCGGGGTAAGCCCGATCTCCGGGGCCAGGACCAGGGCCTGGCGTCCTTGGGATAGCACCCGCTCCACCGCCCGCAGGTAGACCTCGGTCTTGCCGCTGCCGGTGACGCCGTCGAGCACGAATGCCTGAAAGCCGGGGGCGCCATCGATGGCTTGCAGGGCGGCCGACTGCTCGGGGCTTGGCGGCGGCCCAGGCGTTAGCAGCCTCTGCGCAGGCGGAGGCGTTGGCGGCTCGACCTCACGCCAGACCAGCCTGCGCGCCAGTAACCGCCTGGCAGCCGGTCGCCACTCTGCTAACGCCAGGTCGAGCTCGGCGGCGCTCGAGCCGTCAGAGCTAGTGGACAACATCGCCTGCAACGCCCGCTGTCGTTGTCCACGCAACTCGGTGGCGGCGCCCACCGCCGTCAGGCGCCAGCGCTCCGTGGCTACACAGTCCAGGTCTTCACCCTGGCGCAGCAGCTTGGGCAGCACGGTAGCCCACACCTCTCCTGGCGGGTGGTGGTAGTAGCGGGTGGCCCAGGTCGCCAGTTCCCGCAGCTCCGGCCCCAGCAAGGGCGTGTCGTCGAGCACGGCGCTGACCCGCCGCAGCCGCTCCGGCGGCAGATCGCTCTGATGGTGCCAGTCCACCACCACCCCGATCTCGTGGCGGCGACCGAAGGGGACTCGCACCCGGCACCCTGGCGAGGGCAGTGCTGAGTGCCGGGGGGGCAAGTAGTCGAACAGGCGATTGAGCGGGCACGGCACCGCTACCCGCAGCACCGCGTCGGCGGGGGGCTCGGCAGTCGTGTCGTCAGTGGCCAAACGCCGCCCTGGAGCCAGTTGTGGAAAACCCTGTGGGCGACACCCGGATGTGCTTCCAGTTCAAGGCGCTAGTGGTTCAGTGTCGGTGAGTTGGGATACTGCAGTCTGAACAAGAAAAAATTTAATAATCAGCATATTAACACCAAGTTTTCTATCCTTCCTAAGGCTTAGCAGCTATCCCGTTGGCCACCAACAGGTTCCTCGATTGCTGTGGATAACTTGGGGACAAGCGAAAACGCCGAGTCAGGCGCTGTTCGCGGTCGCCAGATGCCGATTCTTGAGCCGGACGTAGTGGGTCGCCGAGTAGCTCAAGAACTCGAGCTCACGATCACTGAGCGCACGATGCTCGGTCACTGGATTGCCCAGGTAGAGGAAACCCGAGCGCAGCTGTTTCGCCGGCGGCACCAGGCTGCCGGCGCCGATCATGCAGCGAGGCCCGATCATCGCCCCATCCATAACGGTAACCTGCATTCCCACCAGCACCAGATCGCCGATGCTGCAGGCGTGGAGTACGGCCCGATGGCCCACAGTGACGTCGCTGCCGATCTGCGTCGGTCGACCTCCCGGGCAGAAGCGGCTGTGGTGGGTGACGTGGATCACGGTGCCGTCCTGAACGTTGCTGCGGGCGCCGATGCGGATCGATTGGATGTCGCCGCGAATCACGCACATGGGCCAAATCGAGGCATCCTCCTGCAGCTCGACATCGCCGATTACCACGGCGCTCTGGTCCACCCAGGCGCCTGCGGCCAGCCGCGGTAGGTGTTGCTCGAAGCTACGAATGGTCAATGCTTGCTGCTCCTGTGTCGAACTGCTCCCGCCCGTCAGCGCATGGTCACCACTTCTTCGGCACTGGTGGGATGAATGGCGACGGTGTCGTCCAAATCCCGCTTGGTCGCGCCCATGCGCAGCGCCACCGCGAAACCCTGCAGCATCTCGTCAGCGCCGTGGCCGACCATGTGCAGCCCCACCACACGCTCCTCGGATCCGACGCACACCAGCTTCATGGCGCTGCGGCGCTTGTGCTCCAAAGGACCGTAATACAGCGGGATGAAGCGATTGTTGTACACCTTCACGGCCTCGCCAAAGCGCTCTCGAGCGGCCTCCTCGGTGAG
>CAZLYT010000068.1:0-7196 GCA_964563515.1 uncultured Candidatus Competibacteraceae bacterium
CGTGGGCTGCCCGTCGACCCTCAGGCCCTTGGATTCCTGAAACGCGCGAATCGCCTTGTAGGTCTGCCAACCCATGACGCCGTCTACCGGGCCCGGCTCGAAGCCCAGGCGCTCGAGCCGGGCCTGTATCTGGCGCACCAGCGCGTTGTCGGCGAATCGGTCGTAAAGTGGGGTACCGGAGACGGACGGGGAGGCCGTCTGAGCGGTAGCAGACCTTGGCGGTGCCGGCGTGGTGACCCTGGCCTTGGTGGTTTCAGCGGTGGCGAAAGCAGGAGTTGGCGGCTCGGCCTCCGCAGCCTCCCGGGGGGGCTGCGCCGCTTCGACCGCAGTCGTGGACTCGGGACCGGGTTCCTCCACCGCCGGCGATGAAGGCTCGGGCTGCGCCGCTAACTGAGCCGGCACGGCTGTGGTCACGGGTGCTGGGGTCGTGCCGGCCTCCTCGGCCTCAGGCGACGAGGTCACGGCCGAGGCCGAGGGTTCCGAGGCGGAGTCATCGGTGGCAGTCGCCGGGCTGCTCGCTGTGCCCGTGTCCGGATCGAGCGGAGGCTCTTGCTCTGCAGCAGCGTCTTCAGCCGCCTCGACGTCGGTCGCTGGCGGCTCGGTGGCGGCCGAATCCATCTCGATCGCTGGATCCTCAACCACCGTGGTGGGCGGCACGACCTCTGTCGCTTGCTCAGGGACCTCGGTGGCCGGCTCCGGGGCGGCTGGGGTCTCATCGCCGGTCCCGGCTACCTCCTCCGGGGCGAGCTTGTCCCGATGCCGCTCGAAGATGCCCTGGATATCACGTCCCGACTCACGTCCCGGGTCCGCCGCCGGCTCTCCGCCGGCGCTGGCCGGCTCCGAGACCGTGGCGGGCTCGCCGGCGCCGGCCAGCAGCTCCGAGATTCGGTCGCGACCGAACCAAGCCGCCGTACCCACAGCAGCGACCGCCAACAGCGCCAACAATAGCCCACCGAGCCCCATGCCGCGGCGGCTGCCAGGCCCCTGCATGATCTCATTCCAGGCCGGCTCGTCGGCATGATACGGCGCCTCGCTGGGCTCCTGCCGCGAGGTCGCGCCCGCCCCGACGGCGGGCCTGTCGGATTGCGCCGGCGCATCCACGCTCGCCAGCCGGGGCTGGCTGGAGGATCCCGATGGGGGCGGCAGCGGCGAGGGCTCCGCCGCGGGCGCCTGCGTCTCTTGCTCACGCAGCAGTCGACGCGCCACCCGTACCAGCTCGGCGCGCTGTTCACGGTCGAGCTCGGGAAAACGCTGGCGTAGGTTGATGCCGTTGAACGACGCGGTGATCTCCGCGAAGCGACGGTCGTGACGCAGCTGGATGATGGCTTCTTGGAGCTGAGCGCTCATCGGTCTCTGAGAGGTTTGCGGTGGCTCGGAATGTTAATCTCCCAGCCGGTTGGCCCGCCAGGGCGGGGACCAGGTAATGGGTGATAGCCAACGGGCAATGGCAAGGTTCGCGCCACCATGGTGCAGGAGGATACGCCAATGCGACTAGCCGAGAAGGTGGCTGTGGTAACCGGGGCGGCTCAGGGCATCGGGCTGGCCATCGCCAAAGCCTATGCCGGTGAGGGCGCAAAAGTCATCCTCGCCGACGTGGACGAGAGCAAAGGACGGACAGCAGCCGGGTTAGTTCCCGGCGCCGAGTTCGTCCTCTGCGACGTGGGGGATGCGGCTCAGGCCACGGCCCTCATCGACCAAACCGTGGCGCGTCACGGTGGACTGGATATCTGTGTCAACAATGCCGCGGTGCTGCGCGGTGGCGATGTGCTGGAGCTCTCGGAAGAGGACTTCGATGCGGTCCTGCGGGTGAACCTCAAGGGCGCGTTTCTGGTCGCTCGGGCCGCCGCCCGGGTCATGGCCGAGCAGGGCTCCGGAAGCATCATCAATCTGTCCTCGGTCAACGCGCTGCTGACCATACCCAACCAGCTTGCCTACAACGTGTCCAAGGGCGGCCTGGCGCAGCTCACCCGCAACATGGCGGTGGCGTTGGCCCCGCGGGGGGTGCGAGTCAATGCGATCGGGCCTGGAAGCATCCTGACCGACCTGCTGAAGCAGGTCATGAACGACGAGGCTACCCGCCGGTCGGTATTGTCGCGAACTCCCATGGGGCGCTGCGGCGAAGTGGAGGAGGTGGCTCGGGTGGCCGTGTTCCTGGCCAGCGAGGACGCATCCTACGTCACCGGTCAGACCATCTACGTGGACGGTGGCAGGCTGGCGCTCAACTACACCGTTGCCGTGGAATCGGGCTGATATGTTGCAGACCCTGGCCACCAGCGACGGCGCCCAGCTGGCAGTGAGTGTCATGGGCCACGGCCCGCCCATGGTATTTCTGCATGGCTGGACCTCGAGCCATCGGGAATGGTTGTACTACGCCACCGCCATGGCGGACCTGTGCCGTTGCTACTGCTGGGACGCCCGCGGCCATGGTCTATCGGCGGCCGCAACGCCGACCCCGCCTACCCGTGAGCGCATGGCGGCGGATCTGCACGACCTGATCGTGCACTTCGAGCTGGAGCGGCCGTTGCTGCTGGGCCACTCCATGGGTGCGCTGACAATCTGGGAGTACCTGGCGCAGCAGGGGTGTGGCAGTGTCGGTGGCCTGGTGCTGGTGGACCAGTCGCCGCGCCTGATGACCGATGCCGACTGGAAGCTCGGCATCTATGGGGATTTCGATGCCGGCCGCAGCGAGGCGCTGTTGCAGGCCATGCGCGAGGATTTCGCGGAGACCGTGCTGCGGCTGGGAGCGGAGGGACTCAACCTTCGATCCCGCGCGGGCTACCGCCGGGACACGGAAGGCTGGCGCATGCTGCGCGACTACTTGCGCAGCCTTGACCCGGAGCCTCTGATCGCCTGCTGGGCAAGCCTGGTGGCCTCCGACTACCGCGATCTGCTGCCACAGATCGACCTGCCGACGTTACTGATCTTCGGCGCCCGCAGCGAGTTCTATGGTGTCGATACCGCCAACTACGTGCGTGAGCAGATGCCGCGGGCCAGATTGGAGCTCTACTGCGACGGCGACCATTCGCCGCAGCTGTGGCGGCGCGAGCGATTTCTTGGCGATCTGCGCCGCTTCGCGGAGGAGCTCAAAGGATAGATAGCGCCCACTGTTGCTCGAAACTCGAGGGCACACCAATTGGAACCGCACTTCTGGCATCGTCGTTGGCGCAAGAACGAAATCGGCTTTCACCGGGAGGACGTCAATCCGCTGCTGGAACGCTTCTGGGACCAGCTCGGGGTGGCACCGGCGGCCCCGGTGTTGGTACCCTTGTGCGGCAAGAGCGTGGACCTGGTCTGGCTCAAGACGCACGGCCATCCGGTGCTCGGCGTCGAGCTGAGCCCGATCGCCGTGGCGGCCTTCTTTGCGGGCGAGGGGCTGGAGCCGGAGCGTCTCCCCTGCCACTCAGGCAGCCTGTGGAGGGCGCCCGGGTACCAGCTCTTCTGTGGCGATTTCTTCGAGCTCACGGCCGAGGATCTAGGCCCGGTAGCCGTGGGCTACGATCGTGCAGCGCTGATCGCCTTCCCGCCCGATTGGCGCCCGCGCTACGCCGATCACCTGCGCCGGCTGCTGCCTGCAGGCACACCCCTGCTGGTAATCACCGTCGAGTACGATACCGCCGAGATGGACGGACCGCCCTTCAGCGTGCCGGAGGCGGAAGTGCATCACCTGTTCGCCGGCGACGAGATCGTTCGGCTGCACGCCGAGGAGGCGTTGGAGCTGAGCCCCCACTTGCGCCAGCGCGGGCTCACGCGGCTACAGGAGAAGGTCTATCGGGTAGTGGCGGGCGGCTGATCGGCGCTGGCGGTCAGTCGGCGCCGCAGCAGGTCCAGCACGCTGATCACCGTGAACTGGCGGATCCAGCTGCGCCCACCCGGCAGCTGCAGTCGGCGCGACTGGGCGACTCCTTCGAAGCAAAGCCCGACGAACACAGTGCCCACCGGCTGGCCCTCCTGTTCGGTGGGGCCCGCCACCCCGGTGGTAGCAAGGCCCACGTCGGCCCGCAGCGCGCGGCAGGCTCCCATGGCCATGGCTTCGGCGGCTTCGGCACACACCACTAGACCGGGGGGCACCTGCAGCAGCTCGTGCTTGACGTCGCTGGCGTAGGAAACGATGGCGCCGCGGAACACATCGCTGGCGCCGGGAATGTCGGTGAGCCTCGCCCCCAGCAGACCGCCGGTCAGGGATTCCGCCACCGCCAGGCTGAGGCCACGCTCGCGCAGCAGGTCGAGCACCACCGACTCCATGGTGTCGCCGTCGATGCCAAATACGATGTCGCCCAGCAGATCGCGCAGCAGGGCTTCCTCGCGATCCAGGATCTCCCGGGCAGAGCTTTCGTCACTGGCTCGAGCGGTAATTCGAACTTTCAGGCCCTCGATGCCACTGGCCAAGAAGGCCAGGGTGGGGTTTCCTTCGCCGTCCAGCTCGGCGATGCGGGCACCGAGCATCTCGGCCAGCGCCGACTCGGACTGTCCCCAGGTGCGCAGCGTTCGGCTGGCGATGACCGTCGGCAGCCCGGCCCGCCGGCGCAGATCCGGTAGCACGGCGCCCTCGATCATCTCCCGCATCTCCAGCGGCACACCGGGTACCGCGTAGATCACCTGCTCCCCCACCGGGCATACCAGCCCCGGTGCGGTGCCGGGCATCTGCGCCATGGCGTAGGCGCCCTCCGGCACGTCGGCTTGGCGCAGGTTGTTCTCCGGCATGGGCCGACCGCGGGCGGCGAAGCGGCCTCGAATATGCTCCACCAGGGCAGCATCCCGACGCAGCGGCACCCCCATGACTCTCGCGATGGCGTCGCGGGTGATGTCGTCCTGGGTTGGGCCCAGGCCACCGCACATGATGACCGCATCACTGCGTTGCAACGCCGCCCGAACTGCGCTCACGATGCGCCCCAGGTTGTCCCCTACCCGGGTCTGGAAGTAGCAGTCGACACCGGCCGAGGCCAGCCGCTCGGCGATCCAGGTAGAGTTGGTGTCGACGATCTGTCCCAGCAGCAACTCGGTTCCCACCGCCACGATTTCACAACGCACACGACTCTCCTCCGAGGCGCCGCCGAGCTGGCGCAGCCTCGGTATTGTTGGAAGGCAGCACTGCCCCTGCCAGAATAGCGGGCCTGACAGCCAGAGTAATTCAAGGTGAGCGCCAGCAGCCTACTGCAAATCCAGCACAGTGACCGCCGCAGGGAGTCGGTGCCGGTTCGCGTCGGTGAGGTGACCGTCGGCGGTCGGGCGCCGGTGGTGGTGCAATCCATGACCAACACCGATACCGCCGACGTGGTGGCGACTGCCCGCCAGGTTGCGGAGCTTGCCGCCGTAGGCTCGGAGCTGGTGCGCATCACGGTCAACAACGACGCCGCCGCGGCCGCCGTTCCCGCCATTCGCGAGTGGCTCGACCAGCAGGGCGTTCGGGTGCCCCTGATCGGTGACTTCCACTTCAACGGCCACAAGCTGCTCTCAGCGCACCCCGACTGTGCTCGGGCACTCGCCAAGTACCGCATCAACCCTGGCAACGTGGGTCGCGGCCGCAAGAAGGACAAGCAGTTCGCCACCATCATCGAGCTGGCCCTGGAACATCGCAAGCCGGTGCGGATCGGTGTCAACTGGGGCAGTCTCGACCAGGCATTGCTGGCCGAGCTCATGGACGCCAACTCCCGCAGCCCGCGGCCCCTTGAGGCGAGCGAGCTAATGCGCCAGGCCGTGGTGCAATCGGCGCTGGACAGCGCGCGCCGGGCCGAGGAGCTTGGGTTGTCTCACCAGGCCATCATTCTGTCGGTGAAGATGAGCGGGGTACAGGATCTCATTGCCGTATACCGGGACTTGGCGGGCCGCTGCGACTACCCGCTGCATCTGGGTCTCACCGAGGCCGGCATGGGGACCAAAGGGATCGTCGCCTCCACCGCGGCCTTGGCCGTGCTGCTGCAAGAGGGTATCGGCGACACCATCCGCATCTCGTTGACGCCGGCGCCCGGCGGTGCTCGCACCCAGGAAGTGATGGTGGCCCAGGAAATCCTGCAGGCCATGGGGCTGCGCTCCTTCGTCCCCAGCGTGGTGGCGTGCCCGGGCTGCGGGCGCACCACCAGCGACTACTTCCAGCATCTGGCCCAGGACATCCAGTCCTACCTGCGCCAGCAGATGCCACTGTGGAAATCCCGCTATCCCGGGGTCGAGGCGCTCAAAGTGGCGGTCATGGGCTGTGTGGTCAACGGTCCCGGCGAGAGTCGCAATGCCGACATTGGCATCAGCCTGCCGGGCACCGGCGAGTATCCAGTGGCGCCGGTGTACGTGGATGGGGAGAAGACGGTGACCTTGAAGGGGGAGGCGATCGCCAGCGAGTTCCAACGCATCGTGGAGGACTACGTGGTGCGGCGTTATGGCAACGGTGGCAGCGAGCCGCCCCTTCAATTTGAACCACTCAATCTGAACCACTCAAGCTGAACCACTGTCATGGTCGGCGAGTCTCAACCCGGCAGATCTACACGCGAATTGGAGCATGGAGCGCAAGCGCAGCCGCTTCGACCGCTGGTCGAGTATGAACCGGCCCAAGGCCGGCAGCCCCCACGATTGGGAAGAGTGGGAGCGCTATGCTCGGGCCCAGTCACCGCTACGTTGGCGGATTCTGGGGTGGCCCCCCCTGCTATGGGGCCGGCTGCGGGCGTGGCTGCGTCGACCGCGGCGGCCATAACACCGCCAGCTGCCGACTAGCGCGGGCTGAGTTCCGGCCATGTCGGCAGCCATGGACAAGCAACAGCACAAGCTCGACCTGGCGGCGCGGGCGGCTTGGCTGTACTACGTTGGCGGCCGAACTCAGGACGAGATTGCGGCGCAGCTCAACGTTTCGCGCCCGGGGGCGCAGCGATTGCTCGCGCTGGCGCGGGACGAGGGGCTGGTGAAGGTCCACATCGACCATCCAGTCGCCCACTGCATGCTGCTCGCCGGTGAGATTCGGCGCCGTTTCGGCTTGAGCCACTGCGAGGTGGTACCCACCGACGCCGCGGCAAGCGTCGGGGATGCCGCCTACCTGGCGGTTGCGGGTGCCAGCTACCTGGAAACCTACGTGACCCGCGAGCAGCCCACGGTGCTCGCCCTGGGTACCGGCCGCACCCTGCGGGCCGCGGTGGAGGCCATGAGCCGTCTGCAGCGGCCGCAGCATCGCTACGTCTCCCTGGTGGGCAACGTCGCCCGCGACGGCTCCTCCAATC
>CAZLYT010000069.1:0-3882 GCA_964563515.1 uncultured Candidatus Competibacteraceae bacterium
TCAATCGCCGCTTGCAGCGAGACGTCCTTTCCCCACGTGATTCCTTGGCGGAGTTCCCGCAGGCGGTGAACAGCTTCTGTCGGCGTCAGCACCGGCGAGTGTTCGATGGGCACCAAGAGGGCGATGGGTTTCCCACGCCGAGTGATTGTGATGCGCTCCCCCTTCGCCACTCGGTTGAGTAGTTTGGGCAGATGGGTTTTGGCTTCGAAGGCGCCAACTTCTTTCATGGATTGTCCACTTCGACAACTGGTCGGTGAACTAGTCTATTTGAGTGGAACTCCGGTCGCAAGCTCGCCGCTGACACGGCGACCGAGGTGGTCGGTCAAAGCGAAATCGAAGGGTCAGGTTATGAGCCGCGATTTGACGCAGAGCTTCTTCGGCCTGCTGACAGTGCTGTAGCGCTGACTCAAAGCCCGCCCAATCTAGGCCAAGCATTAGCCCTGCTCTACATAAACCAGCCGGATGGCCAACGAGGTGATGGTGGTTCCGCCGCTACCCATGGCCTTGAGCCCTTATGCCCTACGGCTATGTTTTGAGGGGAAATGAGCCCTTAATTCTCGGTGGTGGGACGCTGATGCGCGGTGCCTAACCGCTGGCGGGCAAGGAGTCGCTCAACCGCTCAAGTTTCAGGCCGCGCTTTTCGGCGCCCCTGATGCCACGGACGGCCATTCGCTAACGAACACTTTGACCCAGGAGGCGCCTCGTGAGTGCGAATGACGCGGCAAGCAGAGAACGCCAACGCCTCGAGGCGCAGCACGAGGGGCGCGAAAACTGGCGGCTTTGGGGCCCCTACTTGGCCGAACGTGCGTGGGGCACGGTGCGGGAAGACTACAGTGCTGGCGGCGACGCCTGGGATTACCTCGACCACGACCAGGCGCGTTCCCGCGTCTACCGCTGGAGCGAGGATGGCATGGGCGGCATCTGCGACGACAAGCAGCGGCTGTGTTTTGCGCTGGCGATGTGGAACTGCCTTGACCCACTCCTCAAGGAGCGCGCCTTCGGCCTTACCGGTAGCCAGGGCAACCATGGCGAGGACGTCAAGGAGTACTACTTCTATCTCGACGCCACGCCCAGCCATAGCTGGCTGCGCTATCTCTACAAGTACCCGCAGGCCACTTATCCGTACGCCAGGCTGGTTGAGGAGAACGCGCGCCGCTCGCGGCAGGAGCCGCCGTTCAGCCTGCTCGACAGTGGCGTGTTCGAAGACAGCCGCTACTGGGACGTGGAAGTGCACTACGCCAAGGCTTCCCTCGACGAGATCCACATTCGTATCGTCGCCACCAACCGCGGACCCGACGCGGCGCAGATTCATCTACTGCCGACGCTGTGGTTCCGCAACACCTGGGGCTGGGGGCCGGTGGCCGACGAGTGGGGCACCCTGGCCGCTGCCAGCAGACCGCAGCTCGCCCTCGTCACCGCGCCGACCGGCGCCCACTGGGCCGTGCGCGCCCAGCACGACACCCTGGGCGAGTACTGGCTCTACGGCCGCGAGGCGGTGGAACCGCTCTTCACCGACAACGAGGCCAACAATGAGCGCCTGTGGGGGCAGCCGAATGCGTCCCCCTACGTCAAGGACGCCTTCCATCGCCGGGTCGTCCAAGGCGAGACCGCTGCGGTCAATCCGGCGCAATGCGGCACCAAGTTCGCGGGCTGGTTCGTGGCCACCGTGGCGACCGGACAATCGGCGACGCTGTCGCTGACGCTTTCGCGCGGAGTGCTCGATTCGCCCTTCGCCGAGCACGAGGCCGTTCTGACCCAACGCGAGGCCGAGGCAACGGCCTTCTACAACGCGCTGCAGCCCGGCATCAGCGGCGAGGACGCCCGCATCCTACGCCAGGCGCTGGCCGGCATGATCTGGACCAAGCAATTCTTCCACTACGACGTGGCGCGCTGGCAGGACGGCGACCAGATTCCGCCACCAGCCGGACGACGCTACGGCCGCAATCGCGGCTGGCGGCACATGAAGGCCGCGGACGTGATCTCCATGCCCGACAAGTGGGAGTACCCCTGGTTCGCCGCGTGGGACCTGGCCTTTCATTGCGCAACCTTGGCGCTGGTGGACGTGGATTTCGCCAAGGACCAGATCGAGCTGCTGTTGCGCGAGAACTACCTGCACCCCAACGGCCAGGTGCCGGCCTACGAATGGGCCTTCGGCGACGTCAACCCGCCGGTGCTGGCGATGGCGGCCCTGAAGGTGTTCCGCGCCGAGCGCGTGCAGCGCGGCAAAGGCGATCTGAACTTCCTCGAGCGGGTGAGCCACAAGATGCTGATGAATTACACCTGGTGGCTCAACCGCAAGGACGCCGACGGGCACAACGTGTTCGAAGGCGGCTTTCTCGGCCTGGACAACATCTCGGTCTACGACCGCTCGCACCCGCTGCCCCCGGGCTATTCCCTCAAGCAGGCCGATTCCACCGGCTGGATGGCGATGTTCGCGATCAACATGACGGTGATGGCGCTCGAGCTGGCGGCCGCGAATCGAGACTATGAAGACGTCGCCATTCAAATCTACGAGCAGTTCATGGCGATCGCCCATTCCATCGCCGGCTACAACCAGACCGGGCTGTCGCTGTGGGACGAGAAGGACGAGTTCTTCAAGGATCTGGTGGTTGCTCCCGACGGCGCCGGCCGCCCGATCGATGTGTTCTCGTGGGTAGGGCTAATTCCGCTGTTCGCCGTCGAGGTCATCGATCAGCGGCTGCTCGATAACGTACCGCGCTTTGCTGCCGTGCTGGTCAGCCACTACAAGGGCACGATCGACGGCCACAAGGTGACGCACTGTCCGATCCAGACCAACGCCCGCAATGAACACTTGCTGTCGCTGCTGGGGCCGGCGCGGCTGAGAGCGGTGCTGCAGCGGGTGCTCGACGAGCGGCAGTTCCTGTCGCCGTTCGGTGTGCGCAGCCTGTCGCACCTGCATGCCGAGCAGCGCGACCTGGGCACGCTGCCGGGTATCGGCCGGGCTCTGATCGAATACGTGCCCGGCGAGTCGAATTCGCCGCTTTTCGGAGGCAACTCCAACTGGCGCGGGCCGATCTGGATGCCAACGAACTACGTGCTGATCCAGGCCATCGAGAAGTTCTACCGCTATTACGGGCCCAAATTCAAAGTGGTGGCGCCGTTTCTGGGAGGCAGGCAGATCGCGCTCAACGAAGCCGCCAACCTCATCGCCGAGCGATTGGTGAACATCTTCCGCCGGGCTCCCGACGGAAGGATTCCGGCACACGCGAAAGAAACGCCGTTCCAGTCCGACCCCCACTGGAAGGACTTGCTGCTGTTCTATGAGTATTTCCATGGCGACACCGGACAAGGCCTGGGCGCGATGCACCAAACCGGATGGACAGGGCTGGTGGCCAACCTGGTCGAGCGTAAGTACCGTCTCGACATCCCCGCCTTCTGGCGTGAGCAGCAGGCACGCGAGCCGGCAAGCGCCGCGCACGGGTGATGCCGGCGAAGCGAGGGATGGGTGGCAAACCCAAAGGTGATTACCTCGCCATGGCGATCAAGGAGCCCGGCAGGCCATCACCTCCAAGCTGTCGACCCCGGAGGAGCAGGAGCCGCTCGGTCTCAGCGAGCAGTCGGCGCTGACGGACATGTGCCGGGTGACCTATGCCACCGATGGCGCCCACTGGAGCTGCTGCGCTCCGCTTACCGGCCGGAGTTCTTCCGCTCCTCGATCCTGCGGAGCCGCCGCGCATACTGATCTCGAACGGGTGCAAGCGGGGCGTCAACTTCTCAGTGACGGCTGACTGGTGGCGGCGGCGAGCGCGAGGTGGTGGTGTTTTGGGTCGGAGAATGGGGTCGCGCCGGGATTTAGGGGGCGAGATCGGCCGCTCCCAGCGCTGCAATCAGCCGGTCCCGGCCAACCTTGGCGGGGACCCG
>CAZLYT010000070.1:0-10585 GCA_964563515.1 uncultured Candidatus Competibacteraceae bacterium
ACACCCGGCGCCGTCACAGCGCACTGGACCGACGCACCCCGGATGCGGTGTACTTCGACTCGGCGAGCCACGATTTGGCCGCCTGAAACCGAACCGAGATTCCACTTACGCCACTGTCCAATTTCCGGGGTCCATTTCTGCGGTCAACCACCGCCATCAGGCCGACGGCGGCTGCTTGTCCTATGGTGGAACCTAACCAGCTTACTGCCCCTCCGGGGTGGGCGTTCGTCGATAGTGGTGGTCACAGTTCTGCGTCGTCGTTCACACCTGCAGGGTCCAGCTGCGGGTTGGCATTGCGCGGGTGTTGGGCTGTAGGTGGTCTAGTACCAGGCAGCTCAACCGGCTGGCAGAACGGTTCGTAGTCCTAGGTTCGTGAGTTCAGACCAACAACGGTGAATTGGGCGGTCGCCGAGCACCGGTACAGGTCCTTCCGCTAGTACCCTCCGAGATGTCAACTTCCGCACCGTTCCCGTCGATGCCACCCCGAGGATGGGCGTAGGGAGCATGGCAACCAGCCAGGGGTAAATGCGCCGACCGGATGCTTTGCCTCCGCCAGCTGCTCGACAGAGTTGATCCCAGTTGGCTACCGATACCCTGTAAGACACGAGGACGTGCAGCAACTGGGGATGACCCGATGCAAAGAGGCCGCTCAGCCACTAGTTCGCGACTAGTCCTCGACGATGCGAGCTACCACTGCGTTACTACCTCCGCACCTCGGCGCCGCTTGTGGTCCGAACACCTACTGCGGCCACGCGACCGCGCTAGCCATTGTCTGGTAAGGACCATGGGTGGGCGAATGGCACCGACGCAGGTCTCGTCCCCAAGAGGTAGAAGCCTATTCTCCCTATGGTGGAACCTAAAGGTTGCAGGGTACCGAAAACCCCTTCTGCACCTGTTCCCGGCCGGCACGGGTAATCAAGGGGTTGGAACGCAAGATTGTGCGTACCATAAACAGTTGATTGCCGTACACGTCCGCGCTACACTGCGGATGAACGTTGCCAATGATGGAAGTGAAGAAGATGAAGAAGGATGCTAGGACGAAACGGGTTGCCCTATACGCCCGCGTGAGCACCGACGGACAGACCTGCGAGAACCAACTGGAGGCACTACGAGAGGTGGTGTCCAGGAGCGGTTGGAAGGTTGTGGCCGAGTATGTCGACAAGGGCATCAGCGGCGCCAAGGGGCGCTCAGAGAGGCCACAGTTGGATGCCCTGCTGAGAGCTGCCACCCGTAGAGAGTTCGGTGTAGTCGCGGCGTGGTCTGTCGACCGACTGGGACGATCACTGCAGGATCTGGTGGGGCTGCTCGCGGAACTGCACTCAATTGGCATCGACCTGTTGCTCCACCAGCAAGGGATCGACACCACGACCCCGGCCGGGAAGGCAATGTTTCAGATGATGGGTGTGTTCGCTGAGTTCGAGCGGGCCATGATCCGTGACCGGGTCAATGCCGGCCTTGCTCGGGCCAGAGCACAAGGGAAGCAGCTGGGGAGGCCAAGGGTGGCGCCGGCGGTTGAATTGCAGATCAAGAAACTGCGTGCGGAAGGAATGGGAATACGGCGGGTGGCAAGAGAATTAGGCGTGGGAACGAGCGTGGTGCAGCGGGTGGTTTCCGAGAACAGGTAGTGAGTCGTGTTGGACGCTACTGGTTGACGAGTTGGTCGCGATCGAACAGGGTCCCAAGCCTCGTCTTCGTACCGCTTTAGGGCCGTCTGGGAGCGGAGCTTCTCGGGGGGAGCATCATCAGGTTCGCTCGGAAGCACTGGTCGCCAGGCCGTGCTTGCACCAAGAACTTGTCGCCTCGCATTTGAACAGGATGAGATCCGAACCGGATTTCGCGTCTACCGCGGACGAGCTGTCGCAGCACAAACAGGAACATCATTTTGACCACCGAAACCCAGAAGCGGCATGAGCTTCGGGTACTCCTTGAGTACCTTGGGACCACTCAAAGAATCGGGTGCATCAACGATGGTGCAGAGCCGCCTGACTTCTTGGTCAATTTCCCGGACCGCACGCTGGCCGTTGAAGTTACCGAATACCACCGCCCCCGAGACGGCCGCGAGCGTTTCACCGTACGAGAAGTCGAGGCAACCTGGGACCAGGTAAGAGACTGCGCCAGAGGCTACTGCGCAGTTGGTTGGGACGAGGGCTACCTGAGTGTCTGGCTTGAGCTTCGACAGCGTCGTCTACCTCCAAGGAGTGAAGTATCGTCATTTGTGAAAGCCGTCCGTGATCTTATCCGGCAGAACCGCCATTTGATCACCAGAGATCCCCTCTACATGGATGTTTGCGACAGTGACAGCAAACTGCTTGCTAGCTACCTCAGCACGATCCGGGTACGCAAGGCTCGAACCTACATGGAGTGGGACTGGAACTTCAGCGCCGGAAGCGTCGGGACCTCGGATGAGGAGATTCTCAGTAGCCTAAAGGGGAAACTTGAAGGATATCGACCAGTTGCTGGTGTCGACGCCAATGTTCTGCTGGTAAGTGGCTGGCATGGGCGAATGTCTCAGATTATTGCCCCTTGGTTGGACCGCTTCCGTAACTATCGAGCCTTGAATACGGCCCTGGCTGCTGGCCCGTTTGATGAGGTTGCTATCCTCTGCTTTACCGATCGGCGATTGCGCTGGACCCGCTCAGAGGGTTGGCAATCGCTGCATGAAGGATGCGCCGCTGGATTTGACTAGATTCCCTGCTTCGGTCGCCTCCCCGCCCCGCCCACTACTGGCGCCCGGAGGCGGCGCGTCACGCTGCGGCAGGGGGTACGGGGGGAAACGCGGAACGCCCTACCCCTGTAAAGCCCTCTCGGATTTTTGTGGCAGAAACACCCGGGGATTTCAGGCCTCCCAGGTGGCTAAGGTCCAATCCCGGATACGACACCTTGGCTATCTCGTAACCGAGCACCGAGACCGGATAACCTTCGCCGTAGGCATCCCCGACGTCCCCAGAGCTATGGCCGGTAATAGCGTCGTGTATTTCCTTCCCGAGAGCGGCCTCTCGACAAGCTGACTTGAAAGTGTGTCGGAACGAGTGGAACACCTTACGCACGTCTGTTAGACCGTTTCGCCGTGCATACCTCCCCCACCACCGCGACCAGTTACCCGTCACTTGACCATGGTCGTCAGGTCGCAACTCGGGGAAGAGTCGAGAATCGTCCTGAAGCCGCCTCTCCTCCACATAGTCCAAGAAGCCCAAAGCGACGAGCTGCGGATGGATAGGCACCTTCCGTCGCGAGTGGCAGTTCTTAACTCGCTTTCCATCATCGTGCGTGTTGATGTCGATGAAGGAGATTTCCCCCTCCCTACCCACATCGGTTGTTCGGAGTTGTCCGAGTTCTTCGAGCCGAGCACCGGAAAACAGAGCAAGTAGTGGAAGCCACTTGGCCGCTTCTCCACCGCCACCGAGTGGGCGCTCTCCCGACGCGAAGACCGGGAATCCGAATATCAGGTTTAGATCGCTAATGTCGTAGCTAAGTCGCCTCTCCTTACGCTTCCGATCCTGTGGCTTCACACCCACGGTCGGATTTGACCAGTTAGGTAGGCTATCGAAGTGTCCATTCTGCGCGGCCCACTCCAGCACTGCAGAGAGCGCACCGAGCTGCTTGTTGATACCATGCCTATCCGGTTGTTGAACACGACTTCCATCCTGGGTAGTCTCCCGGCCAGACCGGCGCGCGTGGCGCCCGGTGAGCGGCTGGTTACTGGCTGGGGGGGTACCACGTGTGCAGGACATCTGCGCGGGTCGGCGCGTCATGAAAGTCGACCACACAGCCAGCCAGCGCACTGCTCCACCGAGCTTCACCACGCCGAAATCTCTGCCTGATTTCCAGCGGGTCTTCCCGGACGAGGGCTCCTGCGCTGCATACCTTTACGCCGCACGCTTCCCGGCTGGCTTCATCTGCCCTTACTGCCAGACCCAGGGTGAGCCCTACCGCTTCCAGAACCAGCCCGACATGCTCCGGTGTCGGGTCTGCAAGCGCAACACCAGGCTGACCGCGGGGACGATCATGCAGAAGTCGAAGACGCCCATCTCCACCTGGTTTTGGGGCGCATGGATCATAACGAGCCATACCCCAGGCATGTCGGCCCTGCAGTTCCAGAAGCTCCTGGGCCTGGCCCGGTACGAGACGGCATTCCAGATGCTGCACAAGCTGCGGGCCGCAATGATTCGACCAGCGCGCGATGGCATCGGCGGGGAATGGCCCGTCGAGGTGGACGAGACCTGGGTGGGCGGCGCCACGCAGGGTGAGGGCCGGGGGCGCCACCACAAGACGCTGGTCGTCGGTGCGGTGGAGGTGCGACCTCGGGCGAAGGCTCCCGGACCCGATCCGAACCTGCCCGCCGGGCAGTCCACGCATCGGGGTGGGCACGGGCGCGGCATCATCGCCGGACGGCTGCGATTGCAGGTCGCGCCGGGCCGCACCCGCAACGATCTGGAGCCGTTCGTCCTCGCAGCGGTGGCCCCCCGGTCCCTCGTTCGCACCGATGGCTGGACCGCTTACGACAACCTCACCAAGCTGGGCTACCGTCACGACCCGCTCCCCATCCAGGGGGACCAGGCCAAGACCGAAACCCACCTGCCGATGATTCACATCGTGTTCGGAAACCTCGATGCCTGGTTGCTGGGCACTCACCACGGCGTCAGCCCGAAGCACCTGCAGGCGTACCTCAACGAATTCACCTTCCGCTTCAACCGCCGGTTCTGGCCGATGGGTGGCTTCAAAGCCGCGTTGGGGATCGCCACGTGGGTGCAGCCGCCGACCTATGCTGGGCTCTACGACGGAACGTGGGCGCACCCGGGCGGGCGACTAGAACGGGACGATGTTCAATAACCGGATAGGCATGGTTGATACTACCAGTGGACAGCGTCTCTCCGGCTCCAGGCTGCTCAGTCTCCTGCAGCACCTGACGCATGGTCATGGAGCGCTGCTTGCCGACGAGGACCCTCGGGAAACGCTGAAGGGCTTCCTTGAATGACCGAACCTTCGCTTTGTCAACGTCTGCCGCCCGAAGGTCACCATGGTATTCCATGAACCGGCGGATACCCCTCTCGAACTCTCGCATCGTCTTCGGCGCTGGCTTGCGGTCCGACTTCCAAGCATCGAAGAGGCCGGACAAGCGATCATCGGCGCCACCAGACTTGGCGGATGACACGGCCTTCCGGTCCCCCACCAAGCTCCCATCAAACTGGGGGTACTTGTCCAGCGATTTTGATCGGGACCAGTCACCGCCGTACCGACGGTTTTGGATCACATAGTAGTTGACCTTCGCATTGAAGACTTCTGTGAGCAGGCGAGCATAGCCATCACTTGACTTGTCTAGGGGAATAGCTTCGTCACGCAGTAGGCAGTCGACGTCCTCACCGACCACGCTCGCCAAGTCGCGACGATCCTGGGCACTCTCCATCTCGCTCAAGGAGATGTCGTAAGGACTGATGTCGTCGTAGGTCCAGCCCTCTTCCATGAGAGGCTGGCCCGCCTGCCTTTCCTTGGCATCCTCATCTAGCTTGCGCATCAGCCACTTGCCAGCCAGTGCCTGCGCCTGCATCTGTGAAAGCTCATAACCGGTGCGGGCCAGCTCGAAGGCCTGCTCACTCTTCTGGAACTCTGCGACAAAAAGACGCTTCGCTTCCGCGGCGCTCTTGGTCCCCAGCGACTTCTTGATCTCCCAGCCGAGTTTGTCCCGCAGGTCCAGCGGAACCGCTCTGCGGAAGTAGTAGGTACCCGTCTTGGGATGCCTCCACGGTCTAGTCATCGACAGCACTCTGTACCACCCCTCTGTACCACCGGGTGGCTCCGAAACCCAGATACGCCGGGACTTACAGCAAAATCAGGGCCGTAGAGTGCAGATGGCGTCCCCTAGGGGATTCGAACCCCTGTCGCCGCCGTGAAAGGGCGGTGTCCTGGGCCTCTAGACGAAGGGGACGCGGAGAATTGTAATTAGTCAGCGGGAATCGAAATTGGTGGAGCTAGGCGGGATCGAACCGCCGACCTCTTGCATGCCATGCAAGCGCTCTCCCAGCTGAGCTATAGCCCCACGCAGTCGACAGGCGGGGAATCCTAGTGCCTGCGTCGTCGAGCGTCAACACTGGCTTTTCTGCCCCGGTTTGTGGGGGTGAGAACTATCCGGCCTCACCGTTCTGACGGTGCTCCTGGGACATGCGCATGTCGCCGCGGCCAGCCTCCTTGACCCCATACATGGCGCTGTCCGCGAGGCGCAACAGTTCGTCCGAGGTCCCGGCGTCATCGGGATAGAAACTGAGCCCCGCGCTCGCGGAGATGGCGATCTCGGCCCCGCCCTCCACCCGAACTGGCTCCGAGATGGTTTGCAGCAGCTTGTAGACCAGATCCGCACCGTTGGAGCGACTGCCGACGTCCTCCAGGATGGCGGCGAACTCGTCTCCGGACAGTCGAGCCACGGTATCCGAATGTCGCACCCGATCCGCCAGTCGCGTGCCCACGCTCTGGAGCACCCGGTCTCCCACGTGATGGCCAAAGCTGTCGTTGACGTCCTTAAAATGGTCCAGATCGAAGAAGGCAATCGCCGTCCGGGTGCGATTGCGGGCCGCACGCACGATGGCCTGGGACAGGCGGTCGTTGAACAATGCCCGATTCGGCAGCCCGGTCAGATCATCGTGGGTAGCCAGCCGCTCCTGCTCGTCGCGGGAGGCGGCGAGTTGCTCAATGTACGACTCGATGGCCCTGGCCTGGCTGCTGGCACGGCGAAACACCACTGCCACCACCAGGGCACCCAAGGCGAGCGACAGAAAGCCCAGATAGGCGCTGAACAGGAATGTCACCTGGTAGGTGGATCGTGCCTTCTCCACCGCCTCGGCAATGGCGTCGCGCTGCAGATCACGCAGGCTGCTCAGCATCTCGTTCAGCTCGAGCTGGATCGGAACCACGTCGTCGCGGAGAACGTTGCGGGCCTCCGCGAAGTAACCCGCTCGAAGCATGGTCACGATCTGTTCCTGCACCACTTCCAGCCGTTCGAGCAGCCGGCGTTGCAGCGAGAGATTGGTGAGCTCTTGAGGGTTGAGGGCGTGGCTCAGCAGCTCCTCGCGGCGCTGCGTGATGCCTTCACCTCCATCCCGGAAAGTGCGCACCAGCTCCTCCAGACCCTCGGGGTTGTCCAACAGCGCCATGTTGTACAGCGCATCGGTGCGCTCGTACCCAGCAAGCTGCATGTCGGTGACGATCCTGATGGTGGCAATGTGTTCGTCGGCAATGCGCTCCAGGTCGCGATTCACCGCCGAGAGTCGGTAGACAGCGTTGATCACCAGCACCAACATCAGTGCCATCAGCAGCAAGAACCCGCCACCGATGCTGAGGTTGAAGTTGACGCGCATGCCCGACTCGTTATCTCCGGGCCGGTCCTCCGAGCGGCTCAGTCCAACTCCGCGATCACCGATCATCAACAGATCGGTGATCCATTTCCACGAACGCGATCGGCGGCCGGTTGGCAATGGGGAGCCCGCCACGTCTCGCTTGCCTTCTCGGGTGGTGTCCGCATTGGGCGCCGCAGGCGGTGCGTCATCGCCGCCGTGACCATCCTCTGCGGTCGGCGGCTGCTTTCGCATCCTGTGGTGAGTACCCTCTTGCAGCTTGTTGCTACTTTCCGCGCTGGCTGCAGATTTTACTGGACTCGAGCTACGCTTCCCTGACACTCGCCGCTGGTCCCTGGCCCTGAGTTGGTACAACGGTCTCGTGCCCGCTGCGCCCAGAGCGCCAAATCTTTGTTGATTATCCGTTATTTACTCGCGACGGGGCGTCCTCTCTGGGCGACACCTGGCAGAAAAATTGGTGTGGCCGCCCACAGTGGGTGGTCTGCTGCACGGTGCAGACCGGCCGCCATGACGCGTGAAGTCAGGTCCGGAGCAATCCCACTTTAACCGCCAGCCACCGCTCTTGCGAGGGAGCCTGGCGGTTGGTGACTCAGTCCTCTTCCTTGCGCTTATAGCGCCCGGACAGTTCCACCTGAACAGTGTGCGGCACTGGCTCGTAATGGCTGTGCTGCAATGCGTAGGATCCCTCGCCTCCGGTCATGGACTTGAATCGGGGCTGATAATCCTGCAGTTCTGCCAGAGGAACGTCGGCGCGAATGCTCACGGTCCCGGTTCCTTGGCTTTCTGTTGCAGTAATCCGGCCACGCCTGGAGGAGAGGTCGCCGCTGAGATCGCCAAACCTGGCCTCTGGGGCATCGATCACCATATTCACCACGGGTTCGAGAACCAGCGGTTTGGCTTTACCGAAGGCGTCTTGGAATGCGCGCCGACCCGCCACGACGAAGGACACTTCGTTGGAGTCGACGCTATGGTGCTTGCCGTCATAGACCACGACCCGCACATCCTGGACCGGATGGCCCGTCAACGGCCCCTCCTCCATGCCCTGGCGCACGCCTTTCTCCACCGCCGGGATGAAGCTGGCGGGGATGGTACCCCCCTTGACGTCGTCGACGAACTCGAAACCGGTGCCCCGCTCCAGCGGCTCCACCCTGAGAAACACCTCACCAAACTGGCCAGCGCCACCGGTTTGTTTCTTGTGCCTGTAGTGGCCTTCGGCCGGTTCAGTGATGGTCTCGCGATAGGCGATCTCAGGGGGATGAGTCTCCACCTCCAGATGGTAGCGCTCCGCCATATTCTCCAACGCGACGCGCAAATGCAGGTCACCCAGACCTCGCAGCACTACCTGGTGAACGTCGCTGTCACGCTCCACGCTGAGACAGGGATCCTCCTCGGAGAGCCGGGCCAGCACGTCGGAGATCTTCTGCTCGTCGCCGCGGCGTTTGGCTGCGATGGCCACCCCGGCGACCGGCACTGGAAAGCGCGGTAGACGCAAGTGCACGTGGTCCTCGTCGTGGGAGTCGTGCACCACCGAGCCCCAGTGCAGATCTTCGATCTTGGGCAGCGCGCAGATGTCGCCAGGGATGGCCTTGTCGATTTCGCACACCTGCTTGCCATGCACCTTCAACAGGTGCGAGATCTTGAAGGGCTTGCGGTTGTCGTCGATGAAAATCTGGCTGTCGCGAGCGAGCTGCCCCTGGTGCACCCGGAGCACGCCCAGCTTGCCGGCGAAAGGGTCGAAGTCCACTTTGAACACGTGCGCCAGCAGGTGGCGCTCGGCTTGGGGCTCGGCGGCCTGGGCAGCCCCTTCATGATCGTCATCGATGAACTCGTGGGGGTTGCCCTCCAAGGGATTCGGCGCGAGCCGCAGCAGAATGTCCAACAGCTCCTTGACGCCGGCGCCAGTACGAGCCGAGGTGAAGCAGATCGGTACGATGTGTCCTTCGCGCAGCGCCGCTTCAAAGGGCTCGTGGAGCTGCTCGGCGCTGATCTCGCCCTGCTCCAGGTACAGCTCCATGAGCTCATCGTCCACCTCCACTACCTGGTCCACCAGGGTCGTGTGAAGCTCGGCTACGGACGAAAAATCGGATTCGCCGTCCGGATTGAAGAAGCAATCGACCACTCGGCTGCCGCCGTCCGCGGGAAGGTTTATCGGTAGACACTCGCTGCCGAAGGTCTCCTGTAAGGCGGCCACCACCGCCGGCAGATCCACTTGCTCGGCGTCCATCTTGTTCACCACCACCATGCGACAGCAGCGGTAGTCGGCGGCAACCTCCATCAGCTGACGGGTCAGAACCTCGACGCCGGACTGAGCGTTCACCACCACCAGGGCGGTCTCTACCGCAGCCAGGGAGCCGATGGTCGGTCCCACGAAATCGGGGGAACCCGGGGTGTCGATCAGATTGATGTGACAGCCTTGGAAATCCAGATGCAGCACTGAGGCGTAGACCGAATGGTGGTAGCGCTGCTCGAGGGGGTCGAAGTCGGACACCGCCGTGCCCTTTTCGACGCTGCCCATCGCGTTCAAGTCGCCGCCGTGGTAGAGCAGCGCCTCGGCAAGCGTGGTCTTGCCGGACCCGGCATGGCCTACCAGAGCCACATTGCGAATGTCCTCGGTACCGTAACCCGGCATCGTATCCCCCACTATGGAATGGCTGTGACCGAAATATTGCGAGAGTATAGACAGGCGACGGCCGGCTTCGGGCATCCCGTCAACAAGCGCCACGCCCGTGCCTGGCTCGCGGATGGGTCGGCGGATCACCTGCGCCCAGGCCGCGGGCTTGCATTACCGGGAATCGTGCGGAAAACGGCAGATTTACACCGAAAATTCTCAATGTCTTAAGGCGGATTCTTTAGAGACCACTGGTAGTCTAGTGGGGCTTATTATCGCTACCGAGCGCCTCGTTCTCCAGGCGCAATCGCTCCACTAGCGCCGCATGCGCCTCAGGCTCCTTGGACATGAGCGCCTTCACCGCCTCCCGAAATCGCGCCACCTGCCTGTCGTGCTCGGCCAGCAGTTGTTCGAGCTGCATCCGCTCGGCGAGCGTCCGCGGTAGTCCGCGCTCGGCCTTAGTCTCCACCTCCTGCAATAGACCGAAGTAGCGCAGCTTGCTGGCCTCCATGGCCCGATAGGCTTCCCAGGCTGGACCCGCAGCCTCCGGCAGACCATCGCTCATTCAAGAAGCCCCCGATCGCGGATCGTCTCAGTGTGCTACAGGATGCGCCCGGGCGCAGCAGCGTTGGTT
>CAZLYT010000071.1:0-2850 GCA_964563515.1 uncultured Candidatus Competibacteraceae bacterium
TGGGCAAGCGCCGGATCGGCGTATACCTGCATGTCGTAGAGCAGGCCGATCGGCGGCATGGCGCCGGGTTGGCAGTCGGGGAAACGCCCTCGGAAACTTTCCTCGGTGGGCAGCTCGGCTCGCGCGGCCCCGGCCGCTTGGCGCAAGCTCTCGAGATCCACGTGACGGGTCGCGGGAACCACTGCCAGCACGAAATCGCCGTCCAAGTCGACGACCACGGTCTTGGCGAACTCCTTCCCCGAGACGTGGGCCGAAGCGGCGATTTCTTGGGCGGTGAAGGCCGTCGAATGGCGCACGGTTACGTATTTGATTCCCTGCTCATCCAGGAACGATATGAGCTTTCGAGCAGGCATGATCGATCTCTCCTGCGGGCGCCTGGCCCGCTCCATAAGGCACGTGCCACGACCATACCTGATCGCGACCTCTCTGCATGAAAACTAGACCAAAGCAGTGCTCGCTGCAGCACGGTTTCAGGCCAGCTCGACGAGCACCGGCGCGTGATCGGACGGCGTCATGCCATCCTGCTTCTTGCGATACTCACGATCGATCTGTACTTCCCGTAGCCGCTCCAGCAGCGCCCGGTTGCCGAGCAGGAAATCGATACGCAGTCCCTGACGGCGATGAAAAGCACCGCCCCGGTAGTCCCACCAGGTGAAGGCCTGCTCATCCGGATGCAGGTGTCGAAACAAGTCCACCAGCCCCAAATCCAACAGCGCCTTGAAACGGTCGCGCTCCTCATCGGTGTGAAAGATCTGACCGCGCAGTCCTGCTTCATTCCAGGAATCGATCGGGGCCGGGCAAACGTTGAAATCACCGCCAATGATTTCGGCGCCGGCGGCGCCATGAGCCTCCCGCCAATGCTCGGCCAGCTTGTCGAACCAGGCCAGCTTGCGGGGGAAATCATCGTGGCCGACATGCTTGCCGTTGGGACAGTAGACCGTGGTGAATCGAATGCCGGCCACCTCGGCGCTAATCAGGCGAGCCCCGAATGCCTCCTGGCCGGGTAGGCCGCGCTGCACCACCGTCACGGGCTCGCGGCTCAGAATGGCAACGCCGTTCCAGCTTTTCTGACCGTGGGTGACTGCCTGGTAGCCCTCCGCGGAGAAGACCTCGGCGGGAAACTGATCGTCGGCCAGCTTCAGCTCTTGAAATCCGACCACATCCGGCTGCCGCGCCCGCAGCCAGTGCAGAACGAAGTCCAGGCGGGCACGCAGGCCGTTGACGTTCCAGGTTGCAATACGCATGGGCTCGAGTTTAGGAGATGCAAGGCGGGCAAGGAATGGTCCGCCGCCTACCGCCCGATGGCGTGGGCAAGCCAGCGCCCCGGATCACAGTCGTTGCAGGTCGGCCTCGAGCCGCTGGCGGGCGGAGGAACGATCGAGCAGCACCACGGTAAATCCGTAGTCGCGAGTCAATTGGGCCACCAGGTTCGGGGCCACAGCGTCGAAATTGGCGTCGTCGGCAAAGTCCAGGGTAGCGACCAAGGTCCCGAGGTCCGGGTTGGAGGTCACCGCCTCGGCGTCCACGCGGGGCAGGATGGTGACGGCCAAGTCGCCGAGATCGGCGTCCAAGGAGTACAAGAGCCGGGCCCGGTTGATCACGGCGGGCTGATCGAGGGTAGCGCCGGGCACCAGATCCAAGAGGCTGAGCTTACGCCGGAGTGCCCGCGTGCTGCCGAACTGGATGTCGCCAATCCTGAAGCGCGCCAGGTCGCCCACTACCACCGTGAATCGGCCGTCGCTCCCGGTCAGACCTTGGCGGGTGCCGGCCTCGAAACGCAGTCCGGCCGTGGTCGGGGCCGCAAATGAAAGCGCCTCGGTGCTACCGACGACTAGAACCAGCCCGGAGCCGCCATCCGTGCCGCTGCTTGCAACCACCGCACAGCGGGCCCCGGCCAACACCGCCACCAACGCCAGCGCCAAGGCCAGACGAGGCATCCCACGCCAGCCCCCAGATCGGCTTGCGAGCCGAAGCGACAGCCAGCGCCGCAGGGGCTTCACCAGCCTCATCGCACCGCCACTTGGGGCCGCCGCCTGACTCCCAGCACGGTACGAGCGACGATAGCCCCGATAATGATTCCGCCCCCGATAACGGTACCGGCTACAGGGACCTCAGCGACCACCAGCCAGACCCAGACCGGCCCCAGAACCAGCTCCAGATATGACATCAGCATCAGCTCGGCGGTCGCCAGGTAGCGAGAACCGGCGGTGTAGGCCACCATTCCCAGCGCGATCTGCCCCACCCCCATGAGTGCGCACAGGCCCAGATCGCGGCTGCTGATGGCAAAGCTTGCACCTTCCACGACGATTACCACCACGGCCACGGCTGCCACCACCCCGGCGCCGCTGCAAACTGCCGGCAGCATGTCAACCGACTTACCAGCTCGCAGCGCCACCGAAAATGCGGCGAAAGTTGCCGCCGCCCCGAACGCCAGTAGATTGCCGGCCCCGCGGCCGAGACTGATGCCGCTGCCCACGATAACCAACACGCCCACGGCCGCCAAGGCCATGGTCATCCAGGTAACCGCGCTGACCGGCTCGCGCAGCAGCCACAGTGCCAGCAATGCCGCCAGGAACGGCTGCACGGCGCTCATGAAGAGCACGTTGGCGACAGTGGTCACCATCAAGGCAGAGACGAAGCACAAGGTGGACGCGGCGAGACACGCGCCGGCCAGCACCCCCACGGCGCCAGCCGCGCGAAACGAGCGCCAGACCTGTCCCGGTCGACGCCAGGCCAGTAGCAGCAGCAGGCTGAGCACCGTAAAGATCGCTCGATACAGCAGCAGCTCCCACAAGCCGGCGCTCTCCAACAACCGGATCAGCACGCCACCCGTGCTCCACAACAAGCCCG
>CAZLYT010000072.1:0-5739 GCA_964563515.1 uncultured Candidatus Competibacteraceae bacterium
ACCACCCCGGCGTCGGGCTCGGCCCGCACCGAGTGGAGGAACGCCAGGACCTCACTCATCATGGGCTGCAGGTCGCCGACGAACCACCAATGGTCCTCACCCGGGAGCTCCACCAGTCGCGCACCCGGGATACGCTCGGCCAGGCAGCGCGCGCCCTCGATGCGCGTGACGCGATCGCCCACGCGGTGCAACACCAGGGTGGGCAACCGCACCGCGGGGAGTAGAGCCCGTACGTCGATGTCGCGGGTGACGCCCAGCACGGCCCGCACGCCACCGGGGCTCGAGCCGAGCCGTAGCAGCCGCGCCCACCACTCGCCGAGCTCGGTGTCATCGGCGCGGCTGGGAGCAAACTGCTCCAGGCTGACCGGACGACCCCACTCGCTGGTCAGCGCCCTCAGCCAGCGGTCGTAGACGTCGGCGGGCGGCGCCCATAGGCAGTCCGGGCTGCGAGTGAACTTGGGCAAGGTGCCGTAGAGAATCAGCCCGCCCAGGCGCTCGGGATGCGTGGCGGCAAGCAATATGGCGTTGGGGCCGCCTTCCGAAACCCCGAGCAGCACGGGACGATGGAGCGCGGCAGCCTCCATGACCGCCAGCACGTCAGCCATGGTGTGGTCGAGGGTGGGGGTATAGCCGATGCGATCGGAAAGGCCAACACCCCGCTTGTCGAACAGCACCAAACGGGCGTGCTTCGCCACCTCGCGAAGAAACCGGGCCAGCTCCGGCTGCTCCCAGATCTGCTCGAGATGAGAGATGAAGCCCGGCAGGAGCAACAGCTCGGCGGGCCCCTCACCCAGCACCTGGTAAGCGATATGCAGCTCGCCGCTGGCCACGTAGCGCACCGGGGGGCACGCGGTAGGGCCAGGCTGGCTCGATGGCGCGGCCGACTCCGCAGCACGTCTCCCGCGAATGGATTCATAGAGCGCCTGGGTCTCGGCGCAGGGGAAGACCTCCAGCTCCTCAGCCAGGATCTGCTGACAGCGTCGATACTGCTGCAGCGCTGCACTGGTGCGACCGGCGTCGGCTAGCAAGCGCATCAGCAAACGGTGGGTTGGCTCGTGCAGGGGGTCCAGGGCAAGCCAACGCCGGGCGTGGGGCAGCCCGTCCGCCGCACGCCCCAAGGTCAGACAAGCTTCAGCGAGGCAACTCAGCACCCGCGCCAACTGCTCACGCAGCTCCTCGCGCCGCAGCAACTGCCACTCCTCGAACTCGGGCGCATCCGGTATCGAGAAGCCGGCGAGGAAATCATCGCCGCCGAACGTGGCAGCCTGCGTCAGCCGCCGCAACGCCTCCTCCGCGGCGACTGACGAGCCGGCGGCACTCTGGTTGCCACCCGGAGGGTCGACGGCTAAGCGACGAAAAGCCCAGGTGTCCACCCACACCTCAGCACGGGACGAGATCTTCACCTGCTCGGCAGTGGCCGCCAGCACGTCGGCCGGCAACACCTGCTGCAGTTTGTATAGGGCCTGTCGAAGACTCGCCCTTGCCACCCGCGATCCACTATCGGGCCACAGCAAGGTGGCCAGGGTATCGCGCTCGACGGGCGCCTGCCGTTCCAGCAGATAGGCCAAAAGCGCGAAAGCCTTGCGCGGCGTCACGCTCAATTCCCGGGCGTCTCTCTCGATGCGAGGGGCGCCCAACAGGTGGACCCGCAAGCCACTCATGTCGTTCGAATCCCCGCGGACCGCTAGCCGCCAGCGCCCAAACGCCGAAACCTCAGCAGCGCTCTCTACCTCGGCCGCACCGCGACGCCACCCGTCGCCGCCGAGCCATCCCCCAAGGGCCACAAGCCCGGGGTCCCCGTTGACGCTGCGATGACGACCCGCTGACGGTCGTTGGCTAGGCTCGCCACTCGTCAACCATAGCAAGCAACGTCGTAGCCGGCGCAGCCGGGGAGGTCAAAATGCCTTTTGTCATGAATGGCGACATCAACATTCACTACCAGACGGCAGGCCAGGGGCCGGCCCTGCTCATGGTGCACGGAACCAGCGACAGCGTGGAGGGGCTGCGGGATCTGGGCTATCTGGCGAAGCTCGGCAACGAGTACCTGGTGGTGGCGCTGGACCTTCGCGGCCACGGCCTGAGCGACAAGCCCCATGGCCCCGACGACTACGGGCTCAGAGACCTGGTCTCTGACGTGGTCGCGGTCCTGGACGGCCTTGGAATCGAGCAAGCCCACTTTCTCGGCTACTCCCTGGGGGGCTGGGTGGGCATCGGCATGGCACGCTACGCACCGCAGCGACTAGCCTCCCTCACCGTCGGTGGCGCGCCCACGTTCGGCCAGGACATGAGTGGCGTCCGCGGGGCCTTGGGGCGCGGTCTCGACGCTTGGATCTCGGCCATAGAGCGCTCGGCGGGACCGCTTCCCGCAGCGCAACGGGAACGTCTGCTCGCCAACGACCAGGACGCGCTGATGGCACTGCAGGCGCGCGACCGGCCTCCCGTCGATCTCAGCGGCTGGTCGGTGAACATCCCCTGCTGGTTCTACGCCGGCAGCGAGGACCCCTTGCACCCGTCGGTGCAGCGCGCCGCTGAGGCCATTCCCGGCGCACGCTTCCATTCCTTCGCGGGGGTGGATCACTTTCAGCTCTATCTCCTGGCGGATCAGGTTGCCGAGATGGTGTACCGGAATCTGGATCGGGCCTTCGAGACCGCACTGATTCCCACCCCGCTGTGCTGACGGGTCGCCAGGAGACTAACGCCGGGCGTAGTGACGATGTCCCCACACGGCCAAGGCCACACCACCGAGCACCGCCATCGCGGCGACCACCAGCCGCAGCGTCACCATCTCGCCTACGAACACGACCCCGCCCAGGGCCGCCACCACCGGCACGCACAGCTGCACGGTGGCGGCCCTGGTTGCGGTGAGCCCGGGCAGCGCTGCATACCAGATGGCGTAGCCGAGGCCGGAGGCCAGCGCGCCAGAGGTTACCGCCAATAGCAACCCGGACGCACTGGCCGAGCGCTGCCCCATCATGACGAGGGTCACCACCAGCACCATGGGCACGCTGCGAGCGAAGTTGTCGGCGGTGACCGCGATTGGGCTGGTGCTGCCGCGCCCGCGCAGCGAGTACACGCCCCAGGCGACGCCAGCGAGCGCCATCAATGCGGCTCCGATGGGCGATGGCGCGGTGAGGCCCGGGAAGACTAGGTAGACCAGCCCGCATACTGCCAGCGCCAATCCCGCCCATTCGATGGTATGGGGACGCTCGCCGCCCAGCACACCGGCGAGGATCATGGTGGCCTGCACCATGCCGAATAGAATCAGCGCCCCAGTGCCGGTGGAAAGGTTGATGTAGGCGAAGGAGAAGGTCAGGGCATAGACGAATAACATGGCGGCCGAAAGCCAGCTGCCGCCGGCCGGAGGTCTGGCCGCGAAGCCATCCTTCAGCGCCAAGATCAGCCACAGCGCCAGCGCGCCGGACACCAGGCGTAGGGTGGTGAAGCTGGCAGCGTATGCTTCCCGTCCCCAGGGCCAGTCGGCATAGAACCGAATTGGCGGCGAAGGCGATCAGCGCGAGCACGGTGAGGATCGCGATACGCAACGCCGTTTGGGAAGCGGGCAGGGCGACTCGGTCGGCCGGGCTCAGGGCTTGTGCTCCTGCGCCAGCAGTCGATCCAGGGCGTCGGCAAAAGCTTTGCGATCGCGCTGCGACAGCGGCGGCGGGCCACCTGTCATCACGCCGCTGCCCCGCAGCTCGTCCATCAGATCCCGCATCACCAGTCGCTCACGAATGTTGTCGCGAGTGTAGCGCTCGCCGCGGGGATTCAGCGCATGCACACCTTGCTCCAAAACCGCCGCGGCCAAGGGGATATCAGCGGTGATGACGAGATCACCCGGTCGTGCCTCGTGGACGATGCGGCTATCGGCCACATCGAAGCCGGGGCTCACCTGTATCGCCTGGATCCACCGCGATCTCGGCACCCGCAGCAGCTGGTTGGCCACCAGTACCACGGGTATGTGGCGCCGTTCGGCGACCCGGAACAGGATCTCCTTGACTGGGTTCGGACAGGCGTCGGCGTCGACCCAGATGCGCATGAAAAGGGGCTCCTCGTTGGCGGCACTTTCACCCCACGCAGGTGAGTATCGGTCCAAGGGCGTTTCGCCAGCCACCGGCGATACCGACCCGCGATCGCCAGTCTAGTCCCCGCAGCGCTGTTCCGCGGACCTAACGACCCAACCAGCAAAGTGAACATGGCTGTAAGTGTTCCAGATTTGTAAACTCCCGCCTGTCGCCCTGCGGGGCGAACAGCGCCCGCACTGTTCGAGTATCCTTCAACACGAGCGGCCTAGGCCGGAAGCGGTTGCTTCAGGTGAGGCGGCGGACAAGTGCAATGACTTGGCATACGGGGCGATGGGTCCCCGATCACCAACCAAAAGGATTCCACATGACATTCGCAAACTCTCTGCGCCTGCTGGCGGCTCTACTGTTGTTGGGCTTTCTCGCCGGCTGCGGCGACACCTGGCGAGGCATGAAGCAGGATACCGGCGAAAACTTAGAGGCCACCGGTGACGCCATCGAAAATTCTGGCGAGAAGGTGAAGAGCGAATAGCTCGAGGCTTGCCTCTACCCCCTGCAGCCCCGGAGTCCGAAAATGACTCCGGGGCTGCAGGCCCAATACACCGGCCACTCAAGCACCGACTGATACGCGGGCACCCCTGCGCAACGCCCCCCGAGCCAAGCTCTCCGCGTTGCCACCGGGTGCGGTGCTCGCCTCCCTCACCCTCGAGACCACGCGCCGGACTCGGGCCCACAACATCGAGCGCAGCGGCTCGGTGTTTCCGACCCGGCATCCTGCGTGTTCCTGTCGCAAATTACCCACCACGGGGTATGACTCCACGCCAGCGGCCCTGGCGAGTGCACCTATTATGATATTCATGATGAGATCCTCTAATCTTCTGGTCTGCGGCGACAATTGCTCATCCGCCGCCATGGATTCCCATCATCCGGATCTTTCGCGCAGGCGGCAAATGACGAATGCTGTCGGCATGGATTAGATTACCGAATCCATAGAGCGCCCGTGGTCGACGCCATGACGCATCGCCTGCCGCCACTCAACGCCCTTCGCGCCTTCGAGGCGGCCGCCCGTCATCTGAGCTTCACCCGGGCAGCCGACGAGCTGTTCGTCACCCAGGCCGCCATCAGCCATCAGATCAAAGGCCTGGAGGCGCGCCTGGGCCTGCGTCTGTTCCGGCGCCAACCCCGCCGGCTGACGCTCACCGCGGCTGGCCACAGGCTGCTCCCGGTGCTCAGTGAGTCGTTCGACCGCATCGGCCAAGCGGTCTCGGCGCTGCAAGATAGCGCACGCTCAGCCCTCATGGTGCGCTCCATGACCTTCTTTGCGGCGCGCTGGTTGGCTCCCAGGCTCGCGACCTTCTGGCAGCGCCATCCGGGCGTGAATCTGCAGCTCCACACCACGGTTCGCACGGCAGAGTTCGAGAGGGGAGATGCTGATCTGGAGATCCGCTGGGGCCAGGGAGATTTCCCAGGCATGACGGCCGAGCTCCTGCTTGCCACCGAGCTGGTTCCCGCCTGCAGCCCGCGCCTGCTGACGGGGCCGCGGCCGTTGGCAGCGCCGGCCGACCTACGCCACCACACCCTGCTTCATGAGGACGATTACGATGGCTGGACCCGCTGGCTGGCAGCGGCTCAGGTCACGGGCGTTCGTTCCCATGCTGGCCCGGTTATCGACGAGGACCACGTACTGTTGCAGGCGGCTATGGACGGCCAGGGCGTGGCC
>CAZLYT010000073.1:0-25500 GCA_964563515.1 uncultured Candidatus Competibacteraceae bacterium
CGCGCGGAATGTCGGAATAACCGCGCGGTCGGTATTCGATCCTTGGAGTTGAAGCGATTACGTGGATGGCCGGGCGAACTGCTTTCCTTAATCTATTGAATCTGCAGTCAGGACCAGGTTGCACGTTCAGTGGCCAGCACCGTGGGATTGTCAATTGTGTGCTCTCTGTTTCCCCCAAGTGTGCCAATGCTACCGGACGGCCTGCGATGGCGTAGGGTGGATTAGGCCGGCAGGCCGTAATCCACCGTCTTGTGCAATGTCCGAAAGCCATGTTTGCAGTTGCGAAGACGGTGCATTACGCATTCGCTAATGCACCCTACGAGTCTATTGAATCCGCAGGGAAGACCGTGTCGCGCGTCAAGGTGCTGGCATCGTAGCATTTTCAATCTTGTGATCTCTTCCTGGTGTGCCAATGCTAGCTGGCGGGCTACAACGTCTTCAGCATGCCTCCATCGACGAAGTAGGTCGATCCAACCGAATAGCTCGCGCGTTCGGAGCACAGAAACACGCAGAAGTCAGCCAACTCCTGGGGGCTGGCGAAGCGCTCAATCGGTGCATACTCACGCGCCACACTTTGTAGGTATCCTTCCCAATCACCATCTGTCTCGCTTGTCAGCTGCTTGGCGGTCTTGATCCAGTCCGGTGTCAACACCAGGCCGGGATTGACGGTATTCACTCGGATGTTGTCCTTGATCACCTCGTTGGCGAGGTTTTTGGAGAACATCATCAGCGCCGCCTTGGTGACGTTATAGATGGGCTCGTACCAGAGGGGCTGGACGGCGCAGATAGATGCATTGTGGAGTATGACGCCGCCGCCACGCCGGCGCATGCTCGGTACCAGACCGCGGGCGAGCCGCACCGCTGCCATCACGTGCAGGTCCCAATAGGATTGCCACTTTTCGTCCGGCGCCTCCATGATGGTTTCGTTGCTGCCGGTCCCAGCGTTGTTGATCAGGATGTCGGCGCCGCGAAATTTTGATTCGACCGCAGCGATGAGCTTGGTCGTGTCGGCTGCCGTGGCTACGTCGCACGGTTGCGGGAGGGTGCGAACGCCATACTTCTCAGCGAGGCGAGTCGCCTCCTGGCGTAAGCGCTCGACGCCACGGGCTGTCATTGCGAGATGGACTCCCTCGGCAGCCAAACCCTCTGCGATCGCAAGCCCGATGCCACCACTGGCACCGGTGATTACAGCAACTTTGTCGCGCAATTTGAGATCCATGGTGATTCCTGCTTACAGCGCTGTTGGTTTCGCTGATCTGCTGTCTCCTATCGACAGCGTGGCTCTGCGCGACGACATAATCACTGTCGCTTCACGCTAAGAACATAGTAGCCCCGGCACGATCCCCCGGGATTTCCATGTAACATTCCTCAGGCCATTGTTTTCCCATAAGTAATTTCCACCTAGATTGCGCACAGATTGCCAGCTGATACGGAGTCGGGGAGGGCGCAAGCCCTTCCCGACCGCTATCGCCCCCAAGACGCTGAGATTGATGCGAGCGAGTCGACTAGCTTGAAGTCAAGGCAACCAACCCGCCGCGCGTCAATCGGTCCAATCAGCTTGACCGTGCCTCAATGAATCTCCGGCTCCGGCACCGGCGCGCCGGCGCTGGTTTCCAGGAAATCGAGGTCGCAGCCCTCGTCGGCTTGCGTGATGTGCTGGGTGTTCAACCAGCCGAAGCCGCGGCCGTAGTGGGGGCGGCGGGGTAGTCCACGGCGGGGTCGTCCACTGGGCTTTGCGCTCGGCCAATTCCGCATCGCTCACACGAAGGTGGAGTCGGCGCTTCGCCACGTCCAGCTCGATGGTGTCGCCATCACGTACAAGGGGCCGCCGATGCCGCTTTCCGGCGCCACGTGCAGCACGCAGGCCCCGTAGCTGGTGCCGGACATGTGCACGTCGGAGACCCGTACCATATCCCGTACCCTCTGCTCCAGGATCTTTTTGGGGATCGGTAGCTGACCCCATTCCGGCATGCCGGGGCCACCCACAGGCCCGGCGTTTTGCAGCACCAGCACGCTATCGGAGGTGACCTCCGGCGCCGGGTCGTCGCTGCGCTTTTCCATGTCGTTGTAGTCCGTGTAGACCACGGCAGGACCCTTGTGCTGTAGGAGGCGAGCCTCGGTCGAGCTTGGGGGTACAGCCCAGTGCCAGGGACAGATCCGCCGGCCCGAATTAGACCGCATCCAGCACCTTCATAATGATCCCGGGGTCGAGCCAGGTCACCCGGACAACCGGGATCACCGAAGTAGTGGAGACGGTGGTCAAAATGCCGACCGGGGCCTGATAGTCCACCACGCCATGCTGCATATCGATGGTCAGGGCGTCCCAGTCCTGCTGCGCCATGGTCTCAGCGGAGAAGCTGTTCGGAATGGCCAGCCAGCCGTTCACCGCGGCGCCACCGCCGTTCCACAAGGTTCGAATTCGATTCTCGCGCATGGTGTGGCTACTTCCTGTTCGGTGCGGCTGCGGTTACGGCAACGGTCGGCCGGGGATGGCGCGGGCGCCGTAGCGCTGGTCCCACTCGTCCTGCACTGCCTGCAGCACCCCCATGGCTGGCAGCACCGAGGGGCCGGAGGCGAGGGGGGGACGATTGTCGCGCACCGCCTCGATGAAATTGAAGATCACCCGGGCGCAGTTTTCCTGCTCATTCTCGATGGCAACGGTCTCCGCCTCGGTGCGCAAGGTCCCTGAGAGAATGTCGTAGAAGTAGGTTTCCTTGTCGCTGACGATGAGCTTGTCGTAGAAGCGGTAGGTGGCGTGGTAGGAGCCGTGGACCAACAGCGATTGGTCAGCCTCGGTCTCCACCAGCACGGTGCATTCCATGGGGATGCCGGTGAGCTCGTGGCACTGGCCCATGTAGCTCTGCACACGCCGGATCGGGGTGCCGTCGAAGAGGTACATCCCCAGATCCACGAAATGACAGAAGTGATGCCAGAGGATGTTGTCGGTCCAGCTCCGCTGGTAGCCGGTGGCGCCGATGTTGACCAGCCGCTTGATGAAGAAGCGGCCGGCGATGTGGCGGATCTGCTCCTCGCCGGCGCGGGTCCGCGCCATGAGCGCTTCACGCTCGCGGCGAAAGCGCATGGGATGGCAGAGCCCATAGACCTTGCCGCTCTTGTCCCCGGCTGCCACCACCCGCTCGGCGCCTTGCAGGCTCATGGCGATGGGGATCTCGATCAGGGTGTGCTTGCCGGCCTCCAGGCACTGGATGGCCTGGGCCTCGTGCTGGTCGCTGGGCGTACCGAGGATGACGATGTCCACCGCCGGGTCTGCCAGGGCCTCCTCCAGCGAGTTGATGCAGCGCCGGTAGCCGAAGCGATCGGCGAACTCTTGGGCGGCTTCACGCCGGCGGCCCACCACCGTGTGCAATACGGCATCGGTTTGCTTGAGGGCCTCCGAGTGCCAGACGCCCATCATGCCGTAGCCAACCATACAAACGTTCATCAGCATTTCTCCCAGGGATCGTGTAATCAGGGCGTAGAGCTCAACCTTTGAACTTCGCCACCGGCACCCCGGGGACATCCACGTCGATGGCGAAGATGCCACCAGACAGAGGCTTTGCCTCGAGCTTCTCCGCCGGCACGCCGTGGCGCAGCGAGGTGACGTAGAGGGTCTTGAGCTCGGGGCCACCGAAGCAGGGGCAGGTGGGCGCGACGCAGGGCAGGGATATCTGTCGGTCCAGGGATCCGTCGGGCGCCCAGCGGTTGAGCACGCCGGCGGAGATGCCAGCGCTCCAGTAGTAGCCCTCCACGTCGGTGGCGCCGCCGTCGGGGCGACCGATCTCTTCGCTGGGCCGGGCCACCTCCCGGCGATTGGAGATCTCGCCGCTGTTCCGGTGGTAGTCGTAGGCGTAGATCACCTGGCCCTTGGAATCGGAATGGAACAGGGTGTGGCCGTCCGCCGACCAGGCCAGGCCATTGGAGACGATGAGCCCGTCGACCACTCGCCGACAGCTGCCGTCCGGGTCTAGCCGATAAAGCGCGCCTTGCGGTCGCTCGAGCCGCTCCTCGTCCATGGTGCCGGCGAAGAAGCGTCCATCGGGCGAGGCCTTGCCGTCGTTGAAGCGATTGCCAGGGCGATCGGTTTCGGGATTGGTCAAGAAAATGAGCTCGTTGCTGTCGAGATCCAGCCGGTGAAAGCCGCTGCGCAGCGCTACCACCGCGCCACCCTGCTCGCGCAAAGCAAATGAACCGACCGCCTCGGGCAGCGACCAGGTGCTGACAATCCCGGTATCCAGCACCAGGCGGTGCAGGGCGGGCGCTAGGATATCCACCCAATACAGGGCTTGTTCATCAGGTTCCCAGACCAGACATTCACCGAGCTCGGCCTTACAGTCGATGAGGCATCTCACGTCTGTCATGGCGGCATCACTCCTTATCAGCGGATGCGTGTGCCGGGAAACCTTGGGTGCCGCGCAAGACGCGTTTCTTGCGGCCGTTCGATTCATCAGCCTGATAGTTTGGTAGATCATTTCTGCTGGATATAAACTAGAAATAATAATTCCAGTTTGAATGATTCATTTCAAATCCAACTCTAGCCGCTTCGGTGCCCTCCTTCCGATAGCGACGGCGAGTCAACGGGTTTGCGCTCACGGCCGTCGAAGAAACCAGCGCCAGCGCGTGATCAGCAGCGCGAGAAATATCAGTGCGCAGCCTGCGAGCTGTATTTCGCTCATTCGTTCGCCGAGCCACGCCGCAGCAATGAGCGCG
Organism: uncultured Candidatus Competibacteraceae bacterium; assembly: GCA_964563515.1. GTDB lineage: Bacteria > Pseudomonadota > Gammaproteobacteria > Competibacterales > JAHEDQ01 > CAZLYT01. Next base: position 4,708 of record CAZLYT010000073.1, read on the forward strand.
GTCCAGAGGGGTTCCAATGTCATGATGATGGCGGCGTGGCTGAGTGGTGCCAGGCTTTGCCCCTTGATCTGGACGAAGAACCGCAAGCTGGTGGCAATCAGAATACTCGCCGTCAACCATCCCAACACTTCGCGGCTGATGGTGGTCGGCCAGGATTCGGCGAACACGGATATCAGCAACGCGATAACCCCGACCACCGTGAGCTGCACCGCGGTGAGGGCGACCACCGGAATACGCAATCCGTAACGAGTATTCAGATTGAAGTGCACCGCCAGCCCCATGGCCGCTGCCATGAAGTACAGGTCGGAGACGGCCAGCCGCAGGCCGTGCTCCAAAGACAGCAAGCCGAGGCCCGCGACCGCTACGACCATTGCAACCCAGGTGCTGGTGGTCACCCGGACACCAAACAGGAGGCGTCCCACAACCGGCACCAGCACGACGCCCAGGCTAGTGATGAAGGCGCCCACACCCAGCTTGCTGGCATGGGCGAGCCCCAGAATCCAGCACACCAGGGCGGCACCCATCACTACGCCGGTGAGGCCCGCCCGCAGTAATTCGTCGCGCCTGAGGGCACGCAGCTGGAGCACGCCCAGTGCGCCGACGACGGCGCCCGCCAGTACAAAGCGCACCCCCAAGAACAGCAATGGCGGCAAACCCTGCAGCGCCTGCTTGGAGAACACCCAGCCAGCGGCGGCCAACAGGGTGACCGACACCATGAGCAGGTCGGCTTGCAGGTGCTTGTCGGCTGCCATGTCTTCCTTCTTCGTCGATCACATCAATCCAGTCAATGCAGATAGAGGCTATTCCGATGCGGTCGTGAGCGCCCGGCACTTGGCGCGCTTCGGCGTCAGCGCTGCGCAGCCGGTTGGCTGGCTTGTACCGATCGATACCGCCGGCTGAAATCGGCCAGAAAAACCAGGATCAAACCGCCGCAGATCAGCAGAAGTCCGAGGATGTTGGTAGCGGTAATGCGATCACCCAATACAACGGCAGCGGCGAGCACGCCCAAAGCCGGAACGCCCCGGGGTGCCAATGGAGGTGGTCACGGCGGACAATGCGCGATTCATGGTGATCATGGCCCAGAAACAAAAGGCGGTGGCCAGCAGCCCGCTATAGAGCAGCACGCAGCCCAAGGTGCCGGACCAGTGGATCGGATGGTCGCCCTCCACCAATAGCGCCAATGGAACGAGCAGACAGCCCCCCACGGCGAATTGCCAGGGACCCAGGGATAGTGGCGTGCCCTCCCAGCGATGACCGCGGATTTGCACGATCAGTAGCGCCCCCAGCAATGCGGCAAACAGCAAGAGGCCATTGCCGATGAGCACGTCGCGATCGGTCCAATCGAAGCCAAAGGGGTTGAACGACGCCCTGGTAGCCGGCCGCGGCGGCCTCCGCCAGCCACTGCTCCAGCGGGGCATCGCCGCCGGAGCTCCTCCACCACGTCGTTGGTCCAGGACAACGGGCTCACGCCTAGCCGGATACGATCGCCGATCGTCATGGCCAACCCCTCAGGCGATCTCCGACAGCGCCACCCAGCGTCGCTCGGCGGCGGATTCCAGCACCGCGTCCACCACGCGATCTACCTGGTAGGCGAAGCGGAAGTCCGGATAGGCCTTTTCACCAGCGGTCACCGCAGCCAGCATGTCCTTGGTCTCGATGATCTTCTGGTCGTTGTAGCCCAGCGGGATGCCGCCGATGGGGAAGAACCCGGAGTAGCCCGGGTGCTGGGGGCCGTTGTACACGGTCTTGAAGCCCTGCTCGGCGGCGGGGTCGCCGTGGCGGTAGATGTGCAGCTCGTTCATCCGCTCCTGGTCGAACACCAGGGCGCCTTTGGTGCCCTGGATCTCGTAGCGGATACCGAGCTTGCGTCCGGTCCCGATTCGGCTGGTGCCGAGGCTGCCGATGGCGCCGTTGGCGAAGCGACACAGGAACTGGGCGACGTCGTCGTTCTCCACCGCGCGCAGGGTGGCGGAGGCGCCGGCGCTCACGCTGTAGCCGGAGCCTCCGGTGGCGACCGGGCGCTCCTTGATGAAAGTCTCGGTGATGCCGAGCACCTCGGCGAAATCCCCCACCAGCATCTGCGCCAGGCTGATGATGTGCGAGCCGAGATCACCCAGCGCGCCCGAGCCGGCGACGGCCTTCTCGAAGCGCCAGCTGAAGGGCACCGCCGGGTCCACCAGGGCGTCCTGATCGAACACCCCATGGAACTGGATGATCTCCCCCAGCTCGCCGGCGGCGATCAGCTCCCGCGCGTAGCCCTGTACCGGGTTCTTCAGATAGCTGAAGCCAACGATGGTGGTGATGTCGGCGGCCTCGGCCGCCTCGGCCATGGCGCGGGCGCCGGCCGCGGTGAGGGCCAACGGCTTCTCGCAGTAGATGTGCTTGCCGGCCCGAGCCGCGGCGAGTCCGATCTCCTCGTGGGCGTCGGTGGGCGTGGTGATGTCGATGATGTCGATCTCGGGATCTTGCACCACCTGCTTCCAGTCGTCGGACCAGCGGTTGAAGCCGAGCTCCTCGGCGGCCGCTCGGGCCCGCCCGCCACTCACGTCCGCCACCACCTCCAGCACCGGGACACCCACCCCGGTGCCGAAGGTCAGGTTCACGTTCTTGAAGGCGGCGCTGTGCGCTTTGCACATCCAGCCTGCTCCAATGACGCCAATCTTGATGGGTTTCACGATGCTTCCTCAGTATCCAAGCGGATCACGATCGCGGACCGGACAAGATTTGAAAGTTCAAACGGTGCCGCCCAGAGAACCTGCCAATTCGGCAAGCTCCTGGCCGCCGGCCATGAGGTCTTGCAACTCTTCGGGGCTTATCTCGCCCCTTTTTGCGGTACCCAGGGTCTTACCGCGGTTGAGCACGGTGAACCGGTCGCCAACTGACATCGCATGGCGGACATTGTGGCTAATGAATACCACCCCTACGCCCTGCGCACGCACCCGATCGATCGTGGCCAGCACGTTGGATGTTTGCCGCACACCAAGGGCCGAGGTGGGCTCATCAAGGATCAGCACCTTGGCGCCGAAATAGACTGCGCGCGCGATGGCGACCGTTTGTCGTTCCCCGCCCGAGAGCGTGCCGACCGCCTGGTCGGGCCCGCGCAGGTTGATGCCCATCTTGCGCATCTCCTCGACGGTGACCTCGTTCGCCTTGTGGATATCGAAACGCTTCAACGGGCCGCGACCCTTTGTGGGCTCCCGGCCCATCCAGAAATTTCGCGTGACCGACATGAGCGGGATCATCGCAAGATCCTGATAAACCGTCGCAATCCCGGCTTCCATCGAATCCCGTGGGCTGTCGAAGCTCAGAGGCTTCCCTTCAAAGAAGATCTCGCCTTTGGACGGCTTGTGCACGCCCGACATGGTCTTGATGAAGGTCGACTTGCCCGCGCCGTTGTCGCCCAGAAGGCAATGACATTCGCCAGGCACGACATCGAAGCTGACCCCCGCAAGCGCGATCACGTTGCCGAAATGCTTTTCGATTTTCTCCATATGGATGATCGATTGAGTCATCTCAACGTTCCCCCGTCACACGTTTGCGGATCATGCTGTTGAAGAGCACCGCGAGTAGCAGCATCCCCCCCATGAACACCTGAAACCAGTCCTGATCGATATCGGTGTAGGTCAGGCCGATGACGACCATGCCGAAGATAATGGCGCCGAAGAAGGCGCCGATGGCCGAGCCATAGCCGCCGGTCAGTAGACAACCCCCGATTACGGCCGCGATGATTGCCTCGAACTCCTTCTGGAAGCCGCGGCGCGCGTCGGTCGAGCCCGCATCGAGCACCTGCATGACGGCCAGGAGCGCCGCGCAGGTTGCCGTCAGCATAAAGAGCGCAATCTTGACATTGCGAACGGGGACGCCCGAGTTTGAAGCTGCATTGGCATCGCCGCCTGAGGCAAAGATCCAATTGCCCACGGGGGTGCGTAGCAGGACATAGGTTGCCACACCGGCGAGTAGCAGAAACCAAAGAATCTCCACTGGGATGCCGGGCACTTTGGGCACGCCGCTGCTGAACGTATCGATTATTCCGCGTTCGCCCAACCAGGCAAAGAGTCCCGGAAAGGCATCACCGCTGAAGAAGGGAGTCAGGAAATCGCCCTCGATTGCGTTCCGGACGCCGCGTAGCTGGGTCGAGCCGCCGGTTGCCCATTTCAGTCCGACCAGTGACAGGCCACGCAGGATAAAGAGAAAGGCCAGTGTCACGATGAAGGAAGGCAGCCCCGTGCGAACCACGATGTGTCCGTTGATCGACCCCACAAGCGCCGCGAAGAGCAGTGTGACCGGAATTGCAACGATCAGGGGCAGATCGAAATTGACGACGCAAACTCCGAAGATCAGCCCTGCAAATGCGACCATCGAGCCAATCGATAGATCGAATTCACCGCCTATCATCAATAGTGCAGCACCAATGGCCAGAATGCCGAGCTGCGCGGCGGGAGTCATGAAATTCATCACGCCCGAAAGGGTGAACATCGACGGATCGGCGGTTGCCAAAAAGAAAACCGTGACCAGCACAAATCCCGCGATGGCTCCAAGTTCGGGCTTTTTCATCAAGCGCGTAGCGAGGGACTCGGCCTTGACGCGTTCATCAACGACCTGTGTAGTATCGGTTGCCATTAGGAACTCCTATCTTTGAGGAAGAGACAGCGCTAGTGCGCTGCCTCTAATGTTCCCGCTGTCTCAGCGGATGCCCTGAGCGGACAGTTCCACCACCCGTGCTGCTTCGTCGCTAGTGACCAGGTTGGGGCCGGAGGCCACGTTACTGGCAGGGATCAGTCCATAGCGGGCATTCAGCACCAGGAAGGAAACCGGCAGATAACCCTGGAGATATTGCTGTTGGTCGATGGCAAAAGCGGCTTCGCCGTTGGCCACGGCTTCCAGGTAAGCGGGCGACAGGTCAAAGCTGCCGATGAGCACTTTGCCAGTCTTGCCGAGGGCAGACACTGCAGCCACGGCGGGCTCTCCCACTGTGGGCGAGCCCAGAGCCATGATGGTGTCAATATCCGGGTTGGAATCAAGCGCAGCCTGAATGCGCGACTTGACCTCGGCCGGGTCGTTGGAGGTGGGCAGTACGTCCACTTCGCCGCCAAACCCTTCCTCGAAGCCCGCGCAGCGCTGGTCGAGCGAGACGTTGCCCACCTCCTGGTTGACGCAAATCGCATTGGTGCCGCCCAACTCAGCCAATTCGCGGCCGGCGGCGACGCCGGATTCGAACTCCTCCTGGCCCACATGCAGTAGCACGCCCAGATCAGGGGCCACGTCGGAGCCGGAGTTCATGGAGATGACCGGTATGCCGGCGGCAACGGCCCGTTCTATGGACGGCCCAAGGGCATCGGCATCGGGAATCGACACCACAATACCGTCGGGTTCCTGGTTGACGGCGGCGTCGATCAGCTGGCTCATGGCGACCATGTCGAAGGTTTCCGGTGCACGATAGCTAACATTTGCGCCTGTATCCTTGGCGGCGGCGTCCACTCCGTTCTTGACCACCGACCAGAACGGGTCATTTGCTTGGCCGTGTGACACCACAACGATTTCCTGTGCGAGTACCGGGAATGCGGCCGCGAAGGCAGCGGCCGCCAGTGTTGATTTCATTGGGATCTTCATGCGTTCCTCCAATAGAGTCGCTTCTAGAGTTACTACGGTTGTTACGGCGGCTCCTCTGCCGCCCTCCGGTCGAGGACCGGGGCTCATGCGCCGAGGGCACGCAACGCTTTCACGGAATCTGAAAGCTGGTGCTCGACCACATCCTGGAACCCTGCCCCTTTATCGGGGGTGAAGGGGTTGGGGCCCGGAGCATTCAACTCCAGAAAGATCGGGCCCGAATAAGCGATTTCATCCGAAGCAGTGATCTCGGCACCAAAATCCGTGTGGCCCTGGCCGATCCTGCAGCGATTGCTGTCAGCGGCATGATAGAGACCGATCCTGTCGGCGCCCGCGCGCAGGGCGGCAGCACGGTTTTCGTCTTCTTCGATATTCATGTGATAGGCATCCGGCAGCAGGCCGAGATTGCCCGCCCCAATCGCATCCATCAGCTAACCCCCCCGATCATGTCGGCGGTCAGCGCGACAGTCTCACCGGTTTCGTAGGAACGATTGGCGGCCTCGGCAATGGCCAGGGCGTTCACGCCATCCTGCACGGTTACTGGGGGGTCACCTCCATGCATGACGGCTTCTACGAAACGGTTCCACTCCGCTTCGTAAGCGCGCATGTAGCGCTGAAGGAAGAAGAATTCTGGCTTGGCGGAAATGACACCATCAACGGTCGATTTGACTACGGTGTTCTCAATCACATTGCCTGCCGAAAGTAGCCCATCGGACCCGAGCAGCTCGACGCGCTGGTCGTATCCATAGACGGCCCGGCGGCTATTCTTGATTGTCGTCAAGCGCCCCCCCGAGAAACGCAGGACCACGACGGCCGTGTCGATGTCCCCGGCATTGCCGATCGCCGGATCGACAAGGCACGATCCCGTAGCCGTTACCCGTTCGGGCACGCCCCCGAAGATCCAGCAGGCCATGTCGAAATCATGGATCATCATGTCCCGGTAGAGGCCGCCAGAAACCTCGATGTAGCTCACCGGAGGCGGAGCGGGATCGTAAGAAGACAGGGTCAGCAACTCGCCCTTGCCAATCTCCCCCGCATCGAAGGCCGCTTTAAGCCCGGCGAAGTTGGGATCGAACCGCCGATTGAAGCCCATCATGACCGGCCTGCCCGATTTCCGCACCGATGCGCTGCAGGCAAGGGCCCGTTTCAGGTCTAGATCAATCGGCTTTTCGCAGAGGACCGCCTTGCCAGCGCCGATGCTGGCCTCGATCAGGTCCGCATGCGTGTTGGTGGAGGAGGCAATTAGCACCGCATCAATCGCGGAATCCGCCAGAACATCATCGACGCTCATTGGGGAAGCGCCGATTTCCGAGGCCAGCGCTTGTGCGGCCTCCGTCACGGCGTCGGCCACCGCGACGAGCCGCGAGTTCGTATTCGCCGCGATGCTTCGGGCGTGAACCTTGCCGATGCGGCCGGCGCCAATCAGGCCGACCGTGACGACTTTGTTTGTAGTCATAACGAGCTCCAGTGAGAAGGTCATTCGTCGGCTTGGCAGTCGGCAGGACGAGAGAAAGCGGCGCGAAAGCGCGCCAGCGCCAGTTCGTCGTCGCCGGAGGCCCATGCCTCCAAGCCGACGTTGCCGCGGTAGCCGATTTCCTCCAGCGCTTTGGCGATCGCGGGGTAATTGATTTCACCGGTGCCGGGTTCGCAGCGGCCCGGGACATCGGCGACTTGGATTTCGCCGATGAACGGGGCCGCGCACCGCAGCAACTCGATGAGATTGCCCTCGCCGATCTGCGCGTGGTAGATGTCCAGCATCAGCCGCACCTCGGGCCGATCGACTGCTTCGACCAGAGCGAGGGTGTCGGCGGCGCGCGCGAAAGGCACACCGGGATGATCGACTGCGGTATTCAGATTCTCCAAGCAGAACGTAACGCCCGCGCGGGCGCCGAGGTCGGCGATCCGTGACAGGGTATCGCGCGCCTGAAGCCACATGGCACCGGTCACCTCATGGCAGGGTTTTACCGGCAGGCCTTTATTGTCGAGTCCCGTACCGTGTAGATTCAGGCGCGGGCAATTCAGCTTTTTGGCAACCGGAATGGACTGCTCTGCGGTGCGCAGCAATTTGTCTGCGCCCTCGGCATCGGCCAGACTGCCGGTTACGTAGCCGGTCATAGACGAAAATGTAGCGCCGGTGCGAACCAGGGCATCGATGTCGTGTTTTGTCCAGTCCCAGATCTCGACCTGGAAACCGAGGTCGGCGATCCTCCGGATGCGCTCCTCGAGGGGTAGACTGCGAAAGACCATCTCGGCGCACACAGCCAGTGTAAACATGGGAGTTCCCCCTGTATTACAGCGACCATTCATGAAAGGAGTCCTATCACGTAGGCTTTGTGGTGAGCTTCAGGCGTGCCTCGGTTTTCATTCGAGACGAGTTGATCAGACTGGTTAGGACCACCCAAACTGCCGTGCGAGGCGAGCTCGTGCTTTTCGTACACGGTGAGGTAAGCCCCGCGGGCGACCATGCCCTTCAGCATCCCACTGCCCAAAAGATTGCCCATGATGCTTTTCACCGCTGCCTGATGCTCGTCTTCGTTCGGTTCAATGAAGTGGCGGCGTGGAGACAGCTCGACGTATGCGTACCCCCGCTTCTGCGGCCAGGCGGCAGATCTCCGGCAGGGAGATATGACGGTGCATGTAGGGGTCGAGAGCGATTTTCATCAGACTGCTTCTTCCTTTAGTGGACCGATTGCAATGGCAAAGTCAGTTTGCTAGGTGACGCCCCTCTCCCCGGTTTGGGGAGAGGGGCGATTGATCAGCGTCTCCCTAATGGAGCTTTAGGCGCGTTTGCGTTTTCATTCCAACCAAGGTGCTCGAGCTGGTCTTGTCTGTCTCGACCCGCCGGGCTCGGGGCTCGGCGGATGGCTGCGAGCTGTTGTCGTCAGTTCATCGTGGGCATCACGAAATCCGCACCGGAGCGGATACCCGTGGGCCAGCGGGTGGTGATGGTCTTCAGCTTGGTGTAGAAGCGAACTCCCTCGGGCCCGTGCATGTGGTGGTCACCGAAGAGCGAGTTCTTCCAGCCGCCGAAGCTGTGGAAGGCCATGGGCACGGGGATGGGGACATTGATGCCCACCATGCCCACCTGAATGGCGTGGGCGAAAGTGCGGGCGGCGTCGCCGTCGCGGGTGAATATGGCGGTGCCGTTGCCGAACTCGTGGTCGTTGATGAGCTTGACCGCCATGTCGTAGTCGGTTGCGCGCACCACCGAGAGCACCGGGCCGAAGATCTCTTCCTTGTAGATGCGCATGTCGGGCGTGACGTTGTCGAACAGCGTGCCGCCGATGAAAAAGCCCTGCTCGTGGCCGGCGCGGTCCAGCTTGAAGTCACGACCGTCCACCACCAGCCGTGCGCCTTCCTGGACGCCCAGATCCACGTAACCGCGTACCTTCTCCAGATGGGCCTTGCTGATCAGCGGCCCCATTTCCGCGTCCTGGTCGCTGCCCGGGGCGATCTTCAGCGCTTGGATGCGGGAAACCAGGCGCTCTACCAGCTCGTCAGCCACGGCTTCGGTCACCGGAACGGCCACTGAGATGGCCATGCAGCGCTCGCCGGCGGATCCGTAGGCAGCGCCCATCAAGGCGTCTACGACCTTGTCCATGTCGGCATCGGGCATGATGATCATGTGGTTCTTGGCGCCACCCAGAGCCTGCACGCGCTTGCCGTTGGCCGCGCCGGTGGCATAGATGTACTTGGCGACGGGGGTGGAGCCGACAAAGCTCACCGCTTTCACGTCGGGGTGCTCCAGCAGCACGTCCACTGCTTCCTTGTCACCGTGCACCACATTGAAGACGCCGTCGGGGAGTCCCGCTTCTTTCAGCAGCTCCGCTACCAGCATGGCGGCGGAGGGCACCTTCTCGGAAATCTTGAGGATGAAGGCGTTGCCGCAGGCGATGGCCACCGGGAACATCCACATGGGCACCATGACCGGAAAGTTGAAGGGGGTGATGCCCGCCACCACGCCCAAGGGTTGGCGCAGCCCGTGAGAGTCGATGCCGCTGCCGACGCTCTCGGTGATCTCGCCTTTGAGCAGGTGAGGACCGCCGCAGGCAAACTCCACCACCTCGAGCCCACGGGTGACCTCACCCAGGGCATCGGAGTGCACCTTGCCGTGCTCGGCGCTGATGATGCGGGCCAGCTCCTCGGCGTGGTCCTCGATCAGCTCCTTGAATTTGTACATGATCCGCGCGCGCCGCAGCGGCGTATAGGCGGCCCACTTGGGAAACGCCTCTCGGGCAATGGCGATGGCTTTTTCCACCTCGGCCTTGGACGCCATTGGCACCCTGGCGGAGACCTCTCCGGTAGCTGGGTTGAAGACGTCGGCCGTGCGGCCGCTGCTGCCCTCGACACGGGCGCCGTTTAGGAAATGCTGCAGGGTCTGGGACATTTCGGAATTCCTCGTGGCGGTCAGGAAGGGGGGCCTCAAAGCCCGATTTCACTGACCAGCCGGTTCAGGGTGTCGTAGCCTTTCTTGGCGTAGGTCAGGGGATGGGCCTTGGCCGGGTCCTGCTCGGCTTCCACCACCAACCAGTCGCCCTGGTAGTTGGATTCCTTCAATGCCGTGAGCAGTGCCTTGAAGTCGAGGCCGCCATCGCCGGGCACGGTGAACACCCCGTCCACCACGGCGTCCATGAAGCTCGAGTCCTGGGCCTTGGCGCGCTCGAGACGATCCAAGCGTACGTCTTTGCAGTGGAAGTGGTTGATGCGGGGCCCGTAGCGGCGAATCAGCGTCAGCGGATCGATGCCGGCGAAGGTGGCGTGGCCGGTGTCGACCAAGAGTCCCACCGCATCGCCGGTGCACTCCATCAGCCGGTCGACCTCGTCCTCGGTCTCCACCACGGTGCCCATGTGGTGGTGGAAGGCCATCCGCACGTCTTGCTTCAGGAAGTGCTCCGCCACCTGGCTCAGGCGGCGGCCGTAATCCTCCCAGTGCCCGGCGTCGGCTCGGGGGCGGCTGGAGAGCGGGCGCTCGCGCCGGTTCTGCACCGTGCCGGTGGTCTCGGCGTACACCATGACCTTGCAGCCCATGACCTGCATCAGGTCCAGGTGGCTCTGCACTGCGGTGATCTCCTCCTCGGCGCTACGGTTCAACAGCTCGCCGCTGTACCAGCCGGAGACCAGCGCCAGACCGTGCTCGTCGAGAATCGGCTTGAGCGCCGCCGGGTCCTTGGGGAATTTGCCGCCCATCTCGGTGCCGGCGTAGCCGGCTTGCTTGGTCTCGCTAAGCGCTACCTCCAGGGGCGTGGCGCCGCCAAGCTCCGGCATGTCGTCGTTGCTCCAGGTGATGGGGTTGATCCCGATGCGCACGCTCATTGTTGTGCTCCTAGACACGCTGCTGGGTCTTGGCCTGTTCGTACTCGATGCGCGCGGTCAGCACCTGCTCGCGCTCCGATACCTCCGGGACCGCTACCTCCCACCAGGCGCCACCGGCCTCAGTGGTGATGGCGGGATCGGTGTCGATGACCACCGCATAGGTGCGCTTCGAGGCCTTGGCTCGCTCCAATGCGGCCTCGAGCTCGGCGATGCCGTTCACATGCTCGGTTTCAGCGCCCAGGGCCCGGGCATGGGCGGCGAAGTCGATGGCGGGCGTCTCGACCTGTCGGCAGTCGTCCAGGAGGTTGTTGAAAGGCGCCCCCCCGCAGCTTTGTTGCAAACGGTGGATGCAGCCGTAGCCCCGGTTGTCCAGCACCACCAAGATGAGCTTGTGGCCCAGCATCACGGAGGTGGCGATCTCGGAGTTCAGCATCAGGTAGCTGCCGTCGCCGACCATCACGTAGACCTCGCGGCTGGGATCGGCCATCTTCACGCCGAGCCCACCGGCAATCTCGTAGCCCATGCAGGAGAAGCCGTACTCCACGTGGTAGCCCCGAGAGTCGGAGGTTCGCCACAGCTTGTGTAGCTCTCCCGGCAGACCACCCGCGGCGCACACCACCACATCCCTGGGGCCCGCGGCCCGATTTACGGCCCCCACCACTTGCCCGTCCGAGGGGCGCGCCCCATCACTGGCCGCCGTCGCCCGGTCTACCGCCTGGTTCCACTCCCGGGCCAGTGACTGGGTTTGGTTGACCCAGGCGTTGGGCGCGCGCCAGTCGGAGAGTCCCTGATCCAGGGCCTCCAGGCCCCGCAGGGCATCGCTCACCAGCGGAACGGAATCGTGCTTGCCCGCATCGGAAGCGGCCACGTTCAGGTTCACGATGGTGAGGTCTGGATTGGCGAACAGGGTGCGCGAGGCGGTGGTGAAATCCTGTAGGCGCGTGCCCACCGCCAGCACCACGTCTGCCTCCGAGGCCAGGGTGTTGGCGGCGCTGGCGCCGGTTGATCCTATGGCCCCCATCTGGCAGGGATGGTCCCAGGGCATCGCGCCCTTACCCGCCTGGGTTTCTGCCACCGGCAGCCCGTGGGTCTGGGCGAATCCCGCCAGGCGCTCCGCTGCGAGGGCGTAGTGCACGCCACCGCCGGCGATCACCAGGGGCTTGCGAGCGCCGCGCAGAATCTCCACGGCGATTTCCAGCTCCTGCTTATCCGCGCCTGGGCGGCGCAACGCATGCACCCGCTCTCTGAAGAAGTGCTCCGGGTAGTCATAGGCCATGGCCTGCACGTCTTGCGGCATGGCCAGGGTAGCCGGCCCGCAATCCGCCGGATCGGTGAGCACCTGCACGGCGCGGGGCAGGCTCGAGAGCAGCTGCTCGGGACGGGTGATGCGATCCCAATAGCGGGAGACCGGTCGGAAGCAGTCGTTGACGCTGATGGTGGGATCGCCGAAGTGCTCGAGCTGTTGCAGCACCGGATCCGGAGCCCGGGTGGCGAAGATGTCGCCGGGCAGAAGCAAGACCGGCAGGCGATTCACGTGGGCGACGGCGGCCGCGGTGACCATGTTCGCGGCGCCCGGTCCCACGGAGGTGGTGCAAGCCATGATCTGTCGGCGATTGCGCGCCTTGGCAAACGCCACCGCCGCCAGCGCCATGCCCTGCTCGTTGTGTCCGCGGTAGGTGGGTAGCTGCTCCTGCACGCCGTAGAGCGCTTCTCCCAACCCGGCCACGTTGCCATGGCCGAAGATGGCCCAGACGCCGGCGAACAGAGGAACGCGGGCGCCGTCGATCTCGACCTTCTGGGCAATCAGGTATCGCACCACAGCCTGGGCTGCGGTCAATCGTATGGTGGGCATTGCCAGTCTCCTCGTTCCCTGACTCAGGCGCTCGTGCAGGTACCAAAAGATCTGGTCGCGCCCGGTCCGCGGTCAGCTTTGGTGGGAATCACGCCCGAGCAGCGGGCGCCGGACAGGGGCCCGGTGGGATCAGAGTGCTCGGGACGGACAGAGCCGAAGTACGCGTTGTCTTGCCTGGTGGGCACCGCTAGGTCAACCTTTGAAGACTTCTGGACCACCCCAGGTTGCCCAAGTCTGGTCACCCCTGATGCAGGCGCCAGGTCGTCGAACCGCGCTTCCTGGTCCTCTGCGATGGGAGGACTCGCGCGCCTGGTATTCGCTCTTGGCTTCATTGCTCTGCTTCCTAGGGTTTCGCAGTAGGTGGGCGTAACCCATGGATATTGATAAATCTTGGGGTCGGCAGACACTCACCGCCGAAGCTTCGGATTCGGGCTTGACCCTCGAGCCTGCACTGAGAGCGGGGACATTCTAGAAAAGTTATTGCGAATATTGAAGTATCTGGAAATGAAATTCCAAACCGAAAAGGTTGTTCCATGCCTCAACACACCGAGCCAGTGGGTTGACCGGGGTTCGGAAGCACATGCCAGGGCCATGGAGTTGGGATGGAGTGGATCGGCCCGATCAAGGAATGACGGGCGGCCGCGAACCGCGGATTGCTGCTCGACTCTGTGGTGGGCGTGGCGGACACCCCCCATGTTTCGCGAGAGTTTGCTATGTCGTTGCTGGCGAATAGCGTCCCTTCTGAGTCCGAAACGAGGACAGGCGCGCTCAGGCACGCCATCGCGACCTGCGTCGATCCCTATCATCGGGAGCGGTGTTAGCTGTGCAACAGCGCGCGGCCGAAGGCTGGTCCAGATCTCCTACAGCAAGCCGCCAACGGAAAGCTGGGCGCCAAAGCCATTGAGGCTAGCCAAGGGTCTGGTGAGGTTAGATGGGGGCGGCGCGGCGGCAATCGATCTCGCCGGCGAGGAAGCGATCCAGATCGCGGTCGATCTCGGGGAGTTGGCCAAGGCTCAGGTCCCGGTCCAGCCGGTAGTGGACGCCTAGCGCCTGGGCCCGGTCGAACAGGTTCACCGTGTTGGCCGCGCGGCTGACGCCCAGGTAGGCATAGCGGAACGGCCAGCCGCGAGCCGCGCTGGCCGCGGCGATCTGGGCGAAGGGCGTGCCAGAGGAGGTCACGAAGGCGGGGTTCCGCAGGTCGAAGTGGGCATCGAAGTTGACGATGCCGATTCGTGGCGCGGCACTACGCGTTTCCATGTGCCGGGCCAGGCCCGTCCAGGAGCCGAAGGCCACCTCGTGGCCGCCGCCCAGCACCACCGGCAGGTGGCCGGCGTCGAGGGCGGCGGCTACTTCTGCGGCGAGGGCCTGCTGGGCGGCCTCCAGGTCGCCGTCTTAGCAGACAACGTCACCGCCGTCGCACCGCCGACTACCTGCGGGCAACGCCGCTGGTTGCCGACTACCTGGCGGATGCCCTCAACCAGCTCGGCTATAGCTGCGAATAGAGGCGCATTGGCTGTCTGGCTCAACCGCTTTTTTGGTAAGTGCCCACGAGCTCGGCGTGGGCGAGCACGTGGCTTTGCATCGACCGCTCTACCTGGGCCTTGCTCGGTTTACCGCCAAGCCCGAGGATTGTGTCCAGGGCGTAGAGCTTGTGGGAGTAGCGATGCCTGCCGATGGGCGGGCAAGGGCCACCGTAGCCGATGCGCTTCCAGTCGTTCGACCCCTGGACCGTCCCCTCCGGCAGATCTGCGGTTGCCACTGCCTCGGCCAGGCCATCGGCACTTGGCGGCAGGTCGCACAGCACCCAGTGCACCCAGGTCATGCGCGGCGCTGCCGGGTCCGGTGCGTCGGGATCATCGACGATCAGTACCAAACTGCGGGTGTCCTCGGGAACACCGTCCCACTGTAGTGGGGGAGAGACGTCCTCACCTTCACAGGTGTACTTGCGAGGAATCCTGCCCTGGTCGTCGAATGCGGGCGAGGTGATCTTCATCGACATGTGTGTCTCCTCCGATCTGCCGGATGAGATGTGCGGTCCTGACGCAGCGCCGAGGCGGCTGCTCACGCAATCAACAACTCATGGCCGGTGCAATGCCTCCCGCATAGGCTGGCGCTCGACGATCGCTTGCAGATCTTCGAGCACCTCGGCCCCCAGCCCGATCACGTCATCAACCGTCACGATTCCAACCAGTGAGCCGTCGCCGGCAACTACCGGTAGCCGACGAACGCCGTGGCTACGCATGGTGCGCAGTGCCTCGAACAGGCTCGCGTCCTCGCCGAGCGCTTGTAACGGCTCCACCACGATGTCTCGCACAGCGAGTTTCTCGGGCATCAGACCAGCCGCCATTACCTCGACCACCAGGTCCCGGTCAGTCACGATGCCGACAGGAACTCGTTTGCCGGCCTGCTCCTCGACGATTACCACATCACCCACGTGATGCTGGCGCATCAATCTGGCGGCATCCAACACCGACTCGTCGCCCAAGATGACAACGACTTCGCGATTGCAGTACTCACCCAAGGGCACGGGGTTCACCTAATCGTTGAGCCTGGCCGCCAGCTAGGACGGACGGGCAGCTTCACCGCAGCAACGCCGCGCCCCGGTGGGGCCGACTGGCCGGTCCGGGCTTGTCAACCCACCGGATGGTGCTTGCCCACCAGGTGCACGGTGCTAGCCACTGGACCCTCGGCGCTATCGACCTCAGCGAAGCGCACCTCATCGCCGGCTGCGAGCTTGGTGAAATCGCCATCAACGACGCTATTGCGGGTGAATCGGATCTCACGACCGTCCGCGGTTTCGATCACGCCGTAGCCGACATCCGGCATGATTTCTTTGACTCGGCCATGGGGCGGCGCAGCATGATGCTTCACCTTGCCGCGCTGCTTGCGCGCATGGTCCTCGAGCTGCCGGCGCATCGCATCGAAGGCGTCGCGAATCACCACGTAGACATCCTGATGCTCATGATGGTGCGGATCTCCGCGGCTGACTGCGAGCTCCGCGTCCGGCACCGTGACATCGAGGTGTACTTGATAGAGGTTGCCCCTGTGATGATGGTGATGGGGCGCCTCGATGACCACACGGCAGCTCATGATGTGCTCGAAGAATTGATCGAGCTTCGCCGCCTGCTCGTGGACCTTCTGCTCAATGGCGGGGGATGAAGCCAGATTTCGAAACGTTACTTGTACGGGAATCTGCATGAGTTTCCCCTGGCGCTTACGCTCTGGGGCCCTCCGTGGCACAGGGCGACTCGCCGTCGAATAAAGATTCATTCAAGAAGCCAACTGTGTCAGCCAGCTCATGCCTCCTTGGACCTACCTACTCAATAGCGCCCGCGTTGAACGGGCGCCATGTCGCATGTCAATGCGGCGCTCCTCGCCCTACGCCACCGGCGCCGCCGTGGGGCCAACCACGGTTTCAGCGGCGGTCAGGCGATCCTCGAGCTCTCGCAACGCCTGCTGCAGACCTGCTGCGCCCGGAGCCAGCCTGGCCCGCAGCTGCGTCAGCGCGCTGCGGTTGAAGGCGAGCCCCATGGGCGAGCCATTCTGGTAGTTTAAGGCAATGGAATTGGCCAAAGCAGACACAGCCTCCTCGGGCCGCCCCGCGCGCACCAGAAGCTCTGCGTGCGCGGCGGCACTGCGGGCGAGTCCGATGGCGTCACCCAGCCGCTGCTGCAACCGCGTCGCTTGCGACAAGCGCTCCGACGCCGCCTCCAGATCGCCCCTGGCGAGCTGCAAGCGCGCCATGGTCTCCCACAAGCGCCCGAGCCTGCGGGGGTTCGAACCATCGGAGAGGATACGCTCCGCCGTTTGCGCGTGCGCCAGCGCCCGCTCGATGGCCTCGGCCTCGCGGTTCGGTTGCATTCGGGCATGGAGGGGCACTCGGGCCATCAGATGGTAGGTCTCCGCCAACTCATCCACCGCAACCGGCTCATCGGCGCGTTGTTGGCGAAGCCGCTCGAAGAGCTCGCCGGAACGGTTCAACAAGCCAACCGCCTGCGCCGGATTGTCCAGACGCAGATGGATGGCGGCCTGGTCATTCAGCAGGCGGGCAGCCTCCAGGGTTTCTCCCGCATCGAGCAAGGTCTGCGAGGCATTGACCAGCGCCGTCAATGCCGCCTGCAGGGAGGGCTGGTCTCCCACGTCGTAGCACACGCGAGCTCGGCGACGAGTCCAGCGGCGACTTCATCGGGTAGCGCGGCCTCGGCCGCATCCAACGATCTCAAGGCATCCTGCAAGCTGGAGCCCTCGGTGCGTCCGCTGCCTTGCCACTGAATGCGTGCCGTCGTCAGGTGGGCCCGGGAGCTGAGCTCGGCCCGCCGGGCTCGAGAGGCGATGCGCTCCACCAGTGGCAGTGCCCGCTCGACCATGAGCCGGGCGCGGCGCCAATCGCCTTCGTCGCTCAGGCGTCGCGCCGCCGCCAGGTAGCTCTCCGCCGCCGATTCCGCCTGTCCCGCCTCGGCGAAGTGGGCTGCTGCCCGGGCTTCGTCCCGGGATGGGCCGGGGGGACCTGCCTGCAACCCCTGATTCTGGTTTCGTGCTGCGGTACCCTCGCGCATCGCTCCGAGCCCCGAAACGTTCGTTGCGCTCCCTCCACCATGAGAAGCCCTCCGCGCTTTCTCTGCCTGCGGGACTGCAGCGGCAGGTGCGGGGCGAGCCGTGGCGCCAACGTGCTCCGAGGCGGCGGCAGCCCGCGGTCGCGGCTCCTGTTTGGGAGCTGCAGGGGCACGCAGAAGCTCGGCCAATCGGCTGTGCCAGGCGGCGAGCAGGGAGGGCAGCATCGAGGCGCGGAGCTCGGTGGCGAGCTCGGCGGGAAGCGAAAACCGGCCCTCGCCGCGGTCCATCAAGGGCGCGCCTGCATCAGCGGCCAGCTGCAGCCGATCCAACACCCGCAGCGGTGCCTGATTGAGCAAGCGTGCCACTACGTCGACCTCGAACACCGCCCCCACCGCCGCCCCGGCCCGGAGCACCTGAAGCACGTCCCCGGGAACGTCACGCCAGTCCCAGGTGGGCCCGGGCATCGGCGCCTGCTCGGGCGCCGCCAGCACTTCACCTCCCGCAGAGCGCACCACCTGCTCTAGCTCCGGCAGCGCGTCGTCGTCAGCTACCTCCAGCACCATCGGCAATGCCAACCAGCCCGGATGCCGAAGAATTTCCATCAGTCCGCTGACGGTGGCCGCATCGGCCCGCTGCACCGCCCGAAAGATCAGTACGCTGGGGTCGCTCGACTCCCTGGCCAGACGATTGCCGGCTTCCACCAGCGCCGCCTCCGGCGACGGCGGCTCACCCTCGCCGAGTGCGCGAGCGCTGGCTCCTGCACGCCATCCCAAGTCGCTTGGTGGGCCGTCACCGAGAGCGCTGAGAACTCGGTGAAACGCCTCGGCGATGGGCCCCCGGTGGTAGTAGGTACGTCACAGGAGACTTCGATCGCCGTCCACCGAGCTGGTGTCTCGGGCACCTCGCCCCGCACCAGAACGCTTCGACCCGCGCGCACGACGTCCCATACGTCGGCGATGCCTTTCTCGCTCATGGCATCCCCTCGCTGCAACATGACCCGGCCCGGATTGCGGCCTTCCCTTCCGCTGAAGCCTAGTGCAATCATCTTTGGTGCGGGATTACATTGAGGGCGGATTGGCGCAGCATGATCCATCCATACGTCCAGCGGGGAGGTGCATTACGCTTGAGCTGGGCCCGCTTCTATTCGGGCAACACCCAGAGCTTCCCGTTGCGATGCTTTCCGGACACGTGGAGAAGCGCTACGTGAATGAGGCTCTGAGGGTCGGCGGGCGAGCGTATGTGGTAAAAAGGCGAGGCCGAGGAGTCGCGACCGCCATTCGGCAGGTCATGCGCGGTACAGTCCATTTAAGGGCTGGAATCGCAGCTTACTGCAGACCAGGGACGGCGAAATGGGTCTAGATCCATGCCCGAGCCGGCTCGACCACAGTTACCACCCTGGAGCGCGCTGGCGCTGGTTTTTGGCATGCTGGCGGCGCTCTCCTGGTTCTTGGCGAGCCAGTCACCTCCGGGCGCGGTTTATACTGACTATACGCAGGCCGAGGTGATCGTGTACGGTCATACGCACAAGGCGATGATCACGCGCGTTGGCGATACACTGGTGGTGAATCCCGGTGCGGCGGGTCCGCGACGGTTTGAGCCGAGTCCCAGCGTCGCGCGCTTGAACATTGCGCGCGGTGGCGCGCACGTGGAGATTCTGCCGCTGGGATAGGTGTCTGCGTTGCACAACCACCTTCATCCGAGAGCAACGATCATGATCGAACTTGGCTCGGTGGACCCGGACGTGTCGGACGCGGCGTGCGCTGCGTACACGAAACAGGTGGAGCGGCTGACGCGGCTTCCGCTTGCTGAAGTGCAGAACGGCATCGATAAGCTTGTGATCAAACGCTCGTCGGTTGCTGCGCCACTGCTGCGGATTGCGGAGGTACAGCAGGCACTGAAGGACATCGGTTGTTTCCCCGGCGCCACCGTTGATGGCATCTGCGGGTACCGCACACAATCAGCCATACGGCTGTTTCAGGAGTACGTGCGCTCGGTCGAGCAGCAGGACTGTCTGCCGGACGGTCGCTACGGACCGAAGTCGCAGGCTCACCTTGAGCGCTGGATGCAACAGAAATTGCGCATGATGTGGGCTCCGACGATGAACGCGTGGACCGCCGGCACCACGAACGCCGATGAATACGGCGAATGGCTTTCGTTGCTTGAGAAGGTGAAACAGCAGTATCTCGCGGCACCGAGTCGCGAGTTGCAAATGGTGAACGCCTACACCGGCGCATCCGACACGCGCAAAGTCGAAGACTGGGATTTCTCCCCCGCTGGCAATATTCACCTCATTGGCATTCGCCGCGCCGAAATGCAGGGCAAGTTCGACGACATCTTTGTGCTCTTGATCAAGGGTCTCGTCTTCAAGTTTCAGGGCACCACCGAGCCCGGCGCATCGTCAAACCCCGCGGGACCTCCATTCCTCGTGCCGGGACAGCACAACTATCACTTCGGCTGGCATCAGCGCAGTTATCTCGCCCTCCGTCCGCAGAGCAGAGGCGTGCTCATCGTGCGCGCGGGCAGCAACAAACGCCTCGACGAATCGGATCTCGACAAGGGACTCGAACCCAATGCCACGATCAACATTCATTGGGGCGGCAAGGGCATGACGCGGGACGTAAGAAGCTGGTCTGAAGGCTGTCAGACGATCAACGGTTCCGTCTATATCAACGCCAATGATACGCTCGTCAGCTGTGCAGGCTTCACGGCGACGAGTCCGAGCGAAGCCAAAACCAATCCGAAGCTGACACGCGGCGCCTACAACGTGTTGCTCGATCTCGTGACCGCGCTCGGCAGCGATTTGCCGGGCAGTACGGTCAAGTACACGCTGCTGCCGGAGAAAGACCTCGCGCTGGCCCCACCGCTTGCAAAGCGAATGGAGCAGGCGAGGGCCAGAGCGGTCGGGAAGGTCTAGGCGCGCCGATCAGCGCAGCAGTTCCTGAATCGTTGGGGCGGTGCGCAGCTGCTCCTCGGCGCGTGTGCGGAACCAGTGCTCAATGAGCGTCAACTCCTCAAGCGCGGTCACCGTAAGGCCCGTGGCGCGCGCGACACGGGCCGCGACTCGAGCGCGAGCAGGCCATCAACTGCGTCGCCCACCACCAAGCCGAAGAAGAAGCCGCAATGGATGACCTGGGAGGCCTCCGATCAAGCGCCCGCAACGCTGAGGGTGCGTGAGTTCAAGGCCGACGGGAAAATCATGGTCACCACCTTTCTCGATTCGCAAGCGGCACCGAAGTACCAGCTGAAGGTGCTCTACCCTCGCCGCTGGCACCTGGAACTGGATCTGCGAAACATCAACACCTTTGGCATGGAGCACCTGCGCTGCCAGACCCCGGAGATGGCGATCAAGGAACTGTGGGTCTACCTACTCGCCTACAACATGATCCGCCTGCTCATGGCCCAAGCGGCCTTGCTAGCAGACCAAGTCCCCAGACAACTGAGTTTCAAACATACGGTGCAGATCTGGT
>CAZLYT010000074.1:0-11031 GCA_964563515.1 uncultured Candidatus Competibacteraceae bacterium
ATATACAGGGGTTATACAGCGCCAGCAACGCGCTGGTGCCAGAGTCCGGGCACCTAGCGGTCACCGTCATGGCCATGGAGCTGGTCAATCTGCGGCGGGTGCCACTGGAGGAGATCCTGGACTTCAAGGAAAGCCTCACCCTGCTGTTGGTGTCGGGCCTGTTCATCCTTTTGGCGGCCCGCCTGGATTTGGGTGCGCTGGTCGCGGCCGGGTTCGGCGCCATCGCATTCTTGCTGGTGCTGATGTTGTTGGTGCCGCCGCTGGCCGTGCTTCTGGCGACTGCCGGTAGCCCACTCACTTGGGCCGAGCGCGGCTTGATCGCCTGGCTGGCGCCGCGCGGCATCATCGCGGCGGCGCTGTCATCTCTGTTTGCGCTGCGCCTCGGTGATCTGGGCTACGAGCAGTCTGAGCTGTTGGTGTCATTGTCGTTCCTGGTAATCATCACCACGGTTCTGGTGCAAGGCGCCAGCGCCCGTTTCGTGGCGCGCGTCTTGGGCGTGTCTGAACCGGTACCGCGGGGCGTGCTCGTCGTGGGAGCGAACCGAGCCGCACGCGCCGTCGCGGAATCATTGAAGGCTAGCGAGTATCGGGTTCAGCTGGCGGACAGCAACTGGGACGATGTGGCCGAGGCCCGCCTGCGAGGCCTCCAGTGCTACTACGGCAATCCGGTATCCGAGCACGCCGACCGGCACTTGGAGCTGTTGGGTCTGGGCCAGCTGTTCGCCATGTCCGCTCGTCCCGCCGTCAACACCCTCGCCTGCCTGCGGTTTCGTCCCGAGTTCGGCCGCGACAACGTTTTTGCTCTGGCGCCGCCAGAGCGAGAGGGGCGCGGTGACGAATACGGGCCGCGGGAGTCTCATCGCTTTCCGGTATTGTTTGGCAGCCAAGTGACCTACTCAAAGCTCGCCAGCTTGATCGGCGCGGGTGCCAAGATTCGTGCTACCCGGATTACCGAAAGCTTCGACTTCCACGAATATCGCAAGCAGCAAGGCTCGCGCGCACTGCCGCTGTTCGCGCTGGATGCGGCTGGGCGACTGCACGTGTTCACACCGCAGCGCGCCACCCACCCGGAATCCGGATGGACGGTGCTGAGCTTGGTGTCGCCGGATGAGAAGGTGCTTACTGCCGAGACAGAGCCGCTCGAGTGAGGGCCGATTAATCGAAATCGTCTACCCGGTCTGGGCGGCTCTTGACGCCGTTGTTGATGGCGAGTATGGTCGCGCCGCCTGCCCGGGAGAACCCCGGGCTTGGTCGTAACTAGGAGGACATCATGGAGAACGCCAGCCGGGAACATCGCGAGAAGATCCTCGCGCTGCTGGAGAATCTCGACCCGGTGCAGTCGCGCCTTGCCCAGCACATGGTGCGCAACCGCCCCAATCGCGACAAGCTGCGAGCCGCCCTGGTGCAGGAGCTGCGCCGCAGCGAGCAGAAGCGCTGAATCATAGCAACGGGCGGATTAGCGCAGCTTAATCCGCCGCCCGAAGGCTCCGCGAAATCCGCCGCTTCGACGCTTAACCCGTTATCCAGTTCGCGTAGGCGCCGATTGGTTCGTAGCCTTCAGGCCTTGCCCTTCCAGGGCACCAACGCGCGCTCGGCGTAGCGCATCAGCAGGTCGAAGCCGTAGGCGACGGCCCCAATCACGACGATGCCCATGACCACCACATCGGTCACCAGAAACTCGGCGGCTGACAGCACCATGTAGCCCAGCCCCTTGGTAGCAGCGACCATTTCGGCGGCAACCAAGGTGGTCCACCCGAAACCGATGCCGATTCGCATGCCGGTGAGGATCTCCGGCAGCGCCCCCTTCAGAATCACGTGCCAGATCACCTGGGCTCGGCTAGCCCCCATGGAGTAAGCCGCGTGAATCTGCTCCATGGAGACCGAGCGCACCCCGGCACGGGCGTTCATGGCCATGGGCGCGAATACCGCTAGATAGATCAGGATGACCTTGGAGGCCTCGCCGATGCCGAACCAGATGATGGTCAGAGGCAGATAGGCGAGGGGCGGGATTGGCCGATAGAACTCGATAGGGGGATCGAAGACTCCCCGGGCGACCCGATTGACGCCCATCATGACGCCGATCGGAATGGCCGTCAGACAGGCCAGGAAAAAGGCGCCGAAGACCCGTCCCATGCTGGCCAGCGTGTGCTCCAACAGCGTCGCGCCGCCGAACCCTTCCGTGGCCACCTGTATGAACTTGGAGACGACGGCCTGGGGGCTCGGCAGGAACAGCGGCTTCACCAGCCCTGCGGAGGTGATGCCGAACCACAGCAGCAGCAGCGCCACCGAGGTGACGATGCTGATCATGACACTGCTGCCGATACCGGGCGCACCGTAAGAGTCGCCCGGCTTCACCGGGCTTGCCCTGATCATGCTCGCCAGGATGCCGGAGGCGGAGGTGGAATCGGCCATGGTGGACCTCGTCGCTCAGCGAGCAGCGCTGCCGAGAGCGGCAGCGGGCTGCGCGGTCGGGGGCTCAGGCACCGGCAGCACCGGAGCGTTCGTCCCCGTAAATGATGCCCAGGATCGTTTCCCGCATCTTGATGAAGTCCGGATCTGACTTCACCGCTCGGGCGTTCCTGGATTCGAAGAAGCGGCGCTGGAAGTCCAGCTCGTAGGTATGAGTGACGCGCCCCGGGCGTGGCGACATCACCACCAGCCGGGTGGCCATGAACAGGGCCTCCTCGACGCTATGTGTGATGAAGAACACCATCTTTCGAGTCTCGCGCCAGACGTCGAGTATCAGCTCCTGCAGGGTCTCGCGAGTCAGGGCGTCCAGCGCCCCCAGCGGTTCATCCATTAGCAGCATGCGCGGGTCGCTGGTCAGCGCCCGGGCAATGCCGACGCGCTGCTGCATGCCGCCAGAGAGCTGATAGACCGCATGCTGATGAAAATCCTGCAGCCCAACCAGAGCCAGATTGCGGCTGGCGACCTCGCGTCGTTCGCTCCGGACTACCCCCTGCAGCTTGAGCCCGAACTCGGCATTCTCCATCACGTTGAGCCAGGGCAGCAGCGCGTGCTTCTGAAACACTACGCCCCGGTCCGCGCCCGGCCCTTGCACTGGGTTGTCGTCGAGCAGGATTCGCCCTCGGGTGGGGGCGATGAAGCCAGCCATGAGATTGAGCAGGGTGGTCTTGCCACAGCCCGACGCACCCAATGCCACCACGAAATCGTTGTCGTCGACCTCCAGGTCGACGGTCTCGAGTGCATGGACTTGCTCGCCGGCGCGGGTTCCTGGGTAGACCACCGATACCCCGTCGAGAACCATTCCCATGGCTGATCCTGGCTGTTGGCGAGAGCAGGGCAGCGCAGGGAGCGGTGCCGCCCCCGCGCTGCCAAAGTCGCTGTTACTCCATGTTCATGGCCGCTTCCACGTGCTGTGGCGTCACGAACTTGGAGTAGTCCTCCTGAACAGTCTCGATCTTGTCCTGTTGGTGGAGGAATTCGGAGGTGAACTTGAGCGCGCGGGCAGCGCCACTGTCGGCACCACAGCCCAGCCAGGCACAGGACGCCTGCTGCTCGAGGGTGGGGAAGTCGTATAGTGCCAGCACTCCGGGAACGTCCTCGGCATTCCCGCCCACCAAGCCGACGATCTTCTGCACCATCTCGGAATCGGCGGTCCAGTCCTGCGGATTTGACCGATAGCTATCGTCGGCATCGGCGATGAGCTTGACGAATTGTGCCATGAAGTCCGGGTTGGCCTCGGCAAATTCCCGGGAAACCACCATGCCGTCAAAGGTAGCCTTGCCCCAAGCGCTGAGCTGGCCCGATGTGACCAGCACTTTGCCGTTTTCCTTGATACGTCCAAGGGCCGGATCCCAGACAAACGCCGCGTCGATGTCCCCGCGCTCCCAGGCAGCAGCGATCTGGTTCGGCTGCATATTGAGGACCTCCACCTCATCGGCGGGGATGCCGAACTGCTCCAGCGCGAACATCAGGTGGAAGTGGGTGGTGGAGACGAACGGCACCCCGACTTTCTTGCCCCGGAGGTCCTGGGGCGCCACGATTCCGGAGCCGTCGCGAACCACCAATGCCTCGGCGGAGGCGATGTCCTCGGTAATCCAGAACAGCTGCATGTCGATGCCGCGGGAGACGCCGGCGGCGATGGGGCTGGAGCCGGCCAAGGCGATCTGGACGTCGCCAGAGGCCATGGCGGTGATGACCTTGGCGCCAGAGTCGAACTTGCGCCAATCGATTTCGTAGCCGGTGGCCTGTTCGAATTTCCCATCGGCGATTGCCACCTTCCAGGGGTTGTAGATCAGCTGATAGCCAATGGTAACTTCCTTGTCCTGGGCGTTGGCGGCGCTCCAGGCGCCAGCGGACCAGATCAATGTTACCGCGGCAGTTAGGGACAGCAGACGTCGGCAAATGGGCATTGTCGCTTTCTCCTTGTTGGTGCTTCTTCGGGTGGGAGCGGGCCCGCGGGGCCGAGCCCGAGGACGGCGCCGCCGCCGCGGCGGCTCGCTCGCCCATGGGGAGGCGCGCCCGAGAGCGTCAACACCCTCCCAGCACCTCCCGCAATACTGAGCAGATTTCGTCGATGTGGCCGCGTTCGGCAATCAGCGCGGGAGCCACGATGGCGCTGTCACCGGTGATCTTCAGATGCAGCCCGGCGTCGAACAACCGCTTCTGAACCTCGTGACCGCGCAAGCCGGGGCGCTGCTGCGGCGCCAGGTCGATACCGGCCAGCATGCCGTAGCCGCGAATGTCGGTGATCACTGGAAGGTCGCTCAGGGAGAACACGGCGTCCAGAAAGTAGGGCGCCATCTCGGCGGCGCGCTCGAACAGCCCTTCGCGATCGTAGATCTCGAGGGTCGCGAGACCGGCGGCGCAGGCCGCGGGATGGGCCGAGTACGTATAACCGTGGAAGAGCTCGATGGCACCCTCCAGCGCATGGCTTGTCACGACGTCGTAAATGTTCCGGCTCACCGCCACCGCGCCCATGGGTTGCGCGCCATTGGTGAGGGCTTTTGCCATGGTCATCAGATCCGGCGTCACCCCGAACGAGTCGGCCCCAAAAGCAGCGCCGGTGCGACCAAAGCCGCAGATCACTTCATCAAAGACTAGCAGGATGCGGTGCTGATCGCAGAGGTCGCGCAGGCGCTGCAGATAGCCCCGGGGAGGCACCAAAACGCCGGTGCACCCGGCGATCGGCTCCACGAAGCAGGCGGCGATGTTGCCGGCGCCGTAGAGATCCACCATTCGTTGCAGATCCTCGGCGAGCTCCTCGCCGTGCTCGGGCTGGCCCTTGGTGAAGCGATTCTCCGCCAACCAGGTGTGACGAAGATGAACGACGCCCGGGAGTCCCGGCCCGAAGGCCTCGCGGTTTTTCACCATCCCGCTGAGCGAGGTACCGCCCACGTTGACGCCGTGATAAGCGCGTTCCCGCGACACGAATATGGTGCGTTGGGCCTCGCCCCGGGCCCGGTGATAGGCCAGGCAGATCTTCATTGCGGTGTCGATCGATTCAGAGCCGGAACTGGTGAAGAAGATCCGGTCCAAGCCGGGTGGGGTGATGGCAGCCAGCCGTTCGGCGAGCAGGAAGGCGCCGGGGTGACCACGAAGAAAGGATGGGAAGTAGTCCAGCTCGCGTAGCTGCCGGAATACCGCCTCGGCGATCTCGGCTCGACAGTGGCCGGCGGCGCAGGTGAAAAGCCCGGCGCAGCCGTCGATGAGCCGGTCACCGTTGGGACGCCATAGGTACAGGCCCTCGGCACGCGCAAACAAGCGTGGCTCGCGCTTGAATTCCCGGTTGGCGGTGAAGGGCATCCAGTAGTGCTCAAGATCAGCCTCGGCGTGCGACATGGATCGGGACCTCCCCCCGTGGCTAGTGTCGCGACAAAGCCGCTACACCGTACACCGGCCGGGCGAGCGTCACTAGAAGCGGGCACGACGGGCCCTTGTGTCCCCTCTGGCGGTATTGCTCGCGGCTCATGTGGCGCGACCACACCACGCTCCTCGTGCCTTGCCCGAGAGGACGCAAGGCCCCGTCGCGGCGGCAAAACTTAGTCAGTGCCCTGCAATGGTGCAGGCTCGAGCGACTCAGTCTCCTACACTTGCCTAGACATTCACCAACTCTCCGCACCGCCCGGGGGGCGTTCGGAGAGCTCTGAGGAGGCGTCATGCGCATTGGAGTACCGAGCGAGGTCAAGGTCCACGAGTATCGTGTCGGTCTGGCTCCGGCCAGCGTGCGGGAGCTGGTGGCGAACGGCCACCAGGTGTTGGTCGAGACCGGTGCCGGCGCCGGTATCACGTCCGACGACGATGCCTACCGGGCAGCGGGCGCGGATATCGTCGAGAATGCCGAGGCGGTATTCGCCCAGGCTGACATGATCATCAAGGTCAAGGAGCCCCAGGCGGAAGAACGCAAGCGTCTGCGTCCTGATCAGATTCTATTCACCTATTTGCATCTGGCGCCCGACCCGGACCAGGCTCGAGACTTGGTCGACTCTGGCGCCATCTGCATCGCCTACGAGACGGTGACCTCTGCCACCGGCGGCTTGCCCTTGCTGGCGCCCATGTCCAAGGTGGCGGGCCGAATGGCGGTGCAGGCAGGCGCCTACTGCCTCGAGCATCCCCATGGTGGGCGCGGCATGCTGCTCGGCGGCGTCCCGGGCGTGGACCCCGCCAAGGTGGTGGTGCTCGGTGCCGGGGTCGTGGGCACCCACGCCGCCTATATCGCTGTGGGCATGGACGCGGAAGTTTGGGTCATCGACCGCAACATGGACGTGCTCGAAGCGCATTGGCGGCAGTTCGGCCGCTCCACCAACACCGCATTCTCCACCCATGATTCTGTGGAACGCCACGTGTTGGAGGCGGACCTGGTGATTGGTGGTGTTCTGATTCCTGGCGCCGCCTCACCCAAGCTAGTCACCGCCGAAATGGTCTCGCGCATGAAGCCAGGCTCGGTAATCGTGGACGTCGCCATCGACCAGGGCGGCTGCTGTGAGACCTCCCGTCCGACCACCCACGCCGATCCTACCTACGTGGTGGACGGAGTGGTGCACTACTGCGTGGCGAACATGCCCGGCGGCGTGCCGTACACCTCCACTTTCGCCCTCAACAACGTCACGCTGCCCTTCGTCCTCAAGCTTGCAAACCAGGGTGTGCGCGAGGCACTGGCTGCCGACCCCCACCTGTTGAATGGCCTGAACATCAGTCGGGGACAGGTGACCAACCGCGAGGTCGCGGAAGCCCTGGGTTACGACTACCGAGAGCCCAAGGCGGCCATCGAAGGCTTGTAGGAGGCTTCGCCCAGTTTGCGACCGCGCGCCGTCGCCCAGAAAAAATCTGAGGAGCGTAGGGTGGGTTGTGGCGCGCAGCGTAGCCCACCGTCCAACCGCGGCGGGAAATGGTGCATTACGCCTCCGCCAATGCATCTTCACAACTCCAAACCACCTGCATCCAAAGAATTTAATTATAAACAATGCCTTATATGAATTGATTGCGGCGTGTCCATTGGTCTTTCGAGCAGAATAAATGATCCGGAGCAGAAAGCATGACTGGTATGACCCCCAGCGAGGCCTTCGTGGAGACCCTGGTTGCCCAGGGCGTGACGGAGGTCTTCGGTATCGTCGGCTCTGCCTACATGGACGCGCTGGACTTGTTTCCGGCGGCGGGGATCCGCTTCATCCCCACGGTGCACGAGCAGGGGGCAGCCCACATGGCAGATGGCTACGCCCGTGCCAGCGGTCGCCACGGCGTGTGCATTGCCCAGAACGGCCCCAGTGTCACCAACTTCGTGACGGCCATCGCCGCGGCCTTCTGGGCCCACTCGCCGGTGGTGGCCGTCACCCCTGAGACCGGCAGCAGCGGCATGGGTCTCGGCGGATTTCAGGAGACCGACCAGATCCCGATCTTCTCCAAGATCACCCGCTATCAGGCCCACGTGAATCGGAGCGACCGCATCGCCGAGCTCACCGGGAGGGCCTTCGACCTGGCGCTCACCGAGCGCGGCCCGGCCCAGGTCAACATCCCGCGGGATTACTTCTACGGGGAGGCCGATTTCCGCATCCCGCAGCCGGTGCGCATCGAGCGCGGACCGGGCGGGGAGGCCTCGCTGGCCGAGGCCGCCGCGCTGCTGGCGAGAGCACGCTTTCCCGTCATGGTCGCCGGCGGCGGTGTGATCATGTCCGAGGGGGTGGCGGCCTGCGTCGCCCTGGCGGAACAGCTGGGGGCTGCGGTGGTGACCAGCTACCTGCACAACGACGCCTTCCCGGCCGATCACGTCCTGTGGTGCGGCCCGTTGGGCTATCAGGGCTCCAAAGCCGGGATGAAGCTCATCCGCCAGGCCGACGTGGTGCTGGCCTTGGGAACCCGGTTGGGACCTTTCGGCACCCTGCCGCAGCACGGGCTGGAGTACTGGCCGGAGGACGCCAAGATCATCCAAGTGGATGCCGACCACCGCATGCTGGGTCTGGTGAAAGAGATCTCGGTGCCGGTGTGCGGCGATGCCCGGGCCACTGCGATCGCGCTGCACCAGCGTCTGGCCGGACAGGCGCTTGCCGGAGAGCCCAGTCGCGAGCAGCGGTTGCAGGCGATCGCCGCCGAGAAAACCGCCTGGGAGCGCGAGCTCGACGAGTGGATGGCGGAGCGCGACGAGTGGAGCCGCCAGGTCAGCGCCAAAAGCGATCGCCTCCACCCGCGCCAGGTATTGCGTGAGCTCGAGCGCGCTATGCCGAACGATGTCATGGTATCCACCGACATCGGCAACATCTGCTCGGTCTCCAATAGCTACCTGCGCTTTCAAAAAGCCCCGAGCTTCTTCGCCGCCATGAGCTTCGGTAACTGTGGCTATGCCTTCCCCACCATCATCGGCGCCAAGGTGGCCGCACCGGGTCGGCCCGCCCTCTGCTACGTGGGGGACGGCGCCTGGGGCATGAGCTTCGGCGAGATCCTCACCTGCGTGCGCGAGCGCATCCCGGTGACCGCCGTGGTGTTCAACAACGAGCAGTGGGGGGCAGAGAAGAAGAACCAGGTGGATTTCTACGGCAACCGATTCGTGGGGGTGAACCTGGAGAGCCCGAGCTTTGCCGGCATTGCCGAGGCCATGGGAGCCCGCGGAGTACGGGTCGAACGACTCGATCAGGTGGGCGACGCCCTGCGAGAGGCGTGTGCAGCGCAAGACCAGGGCCAAACCTCGGTCCTCGAGATCCTGTGTACCCGGGAGCTGGGAGACCCCTTCCGGCGCGATGCCCTGAAGAAGCCGGTGCGGATGCTCGAGAAATATCGAGACTATGGTTAGCCTCGTGCAGCTCCGCAGCCGATAGCCGCGGCACCCCGCGGCGGCCCGTCCGACCGCCGTCCAGTGCCCCAATAGAGTGCAAGGTGCTTCCCAAGAAGGACAGAAAAATCCCTTCATTTCCTTGAGCATACGTAAGCGCTGTCAAACAGCACCGTTCTTGCAATAGATACCGCAACTGGATTGTCGGAGTCAGGTAGGCGGGGGCAAGGATGGCGTTGCGGGTCGTCTTGGTGGATAGCGAGCCTGCCCGTTCAGCGTTGCTGCAGCGGGCCCTGGAGGATTCCGGCCATCAGGTAGTGGGCCGGCTTGCCCCGGGCGAGGACCTGTTGGCCGGATTCGAGGCCACCCGGCCGGACATCATCATCATCGACGTGGACTCGCCCGACCGTGACACCTTGGAGTGCTTGCGCACACTGCACGGGCACGCGCCGCGGCCGGTCATCATGTTCGCCGCCGACGGTGACACCGAAGTCATTGAAAGAGCCATTCGTTGCGGAGTCAGCGCCTACGTGGTGGATGGTCTTGCACCGCATCGGGTAAAGGCGGTGATGGAAGTCGCCATCGCTCGTTTTCGTGAGTACCAAAGTCTGCGCAATGAGCTCGAAAAGACCCGCAGCCGCCTGGCGGATCGCAAGGACGTCGACGTCGCCAAGGGCCTGCTGATGACACGCAAGGGACTCACCGAGCCGGAAGCCTACAAGGCGCTCCGAAAGCTCGCCATGGATCGAAACCAAACCATTGGTGAGGTGGCGAGAAACCTGGTGGCTGTCACGCAGCTTCTGGACTAACGCAAGCGCTTGACTGGTGCACTCGGCGCGAGCCCGCACCGAGTCGGTGCCCATTGCAGCACCTTCTCATTCTTGTGGTGGCGCATGGTCTTTCCCGATCATGGGTCGCGAGAACGTTTGGAAGCGGGAAACAGACCCTGCCACCCCAGCCCGAAGCCGGCGCCAGGGTATTTGCGAGCCAGAGCGTGCGGCAGATACACTTCGCCGAATCCCTCTTGGAGGTCCTGCTCATGGATGGCGGTGACGCGCCTTCGCTGCCTTTTACGAGGCTCCACCAACCGCTCGGGCAGCATCGTGACCCGGTCTTTGCCGCCCTTCCCCTGCCTTACCACGAGCTGGTTCTGGCCAAAGTCGACGTCCTGCACCCGAAGCCGCATACATGCCATCAGCCGCAGCCCGGCGCCGTAGCGCGAGCTCGCCGTCCAGTCAGGCGAGAACCAGCCGAACCTCCTCGCGAGTGAGCACCACCGGAAGCCGCGCCGCCCGCTTCGCGCGAGCCACTATCTCGAGCCACTCGAGCTCGATGCCCAACACCTCCCGGTAGAGAAAGAGAATGGCATTCAGCGCTTGATTCTGGGTGGCGGCCGCCACCTTCCGGGCGGTGGCGAGGAAGCCCAAGAACTGCTCGACCTCGGCAGCCCCCATCTCCCGCGGATGGCGTTTACCGTGGTACGGGATGCACCGGCAAATCCAATGCACGTATACCTGTTCAGTCCAAATACTGCAGTGCTTGACGCGAATCCGCTCTCGTACCTGATCGAGCAAACGCGGCACACTGCTCATGCTGGTCCCTCCTTAGACCCTGAACAGTCCCCTATCGAGCAAGTGACCTGCCATAATTTAGGAACTTGCAGGCGCGGATGCGGTGCTACACCCCATATCCGTCGTGAAATATCACCCCAGATATGGGGTTCACTTAGAAGTTCGGCCAATTAAGTGCAAATGATGGAAAGCCAAAGCCCTGAGGAGGTCGTGATACTCCTAGCCATTGGGGTGGCA
>CAZLYT010000075.1:0-6320 GCA_964563515.1 uncultured Candidatus Competibacteraceae bacterium
TGGTTGGCTGTCTACAGTTCTCGAGTGCGGCCTGGCGCATCGCCGAGCGCGAGCGCTGGATCGGCTGGGACGATACGACCCGTGCCCAAGGGCTTCAGCGCATTGTCGGCAACAGCCGCATTATGATTATGCCCTGGGTCCGCGTTCGCAATCTTGCTAGCGCCGTGTTGGCCCAGGCTGCCCGGCGCCTGGTGCGCGACTGGGAGGCGCACTACGCGCTGCAGCCCTGGCTGCTGGAGACCCTGGTCGATCGACGCCGCTATGCTGGCACCTGCTACCGGGCGGCGAACTGGATCGAGCTTGGCGAAACCAGCGGCCGCGGGCGCCAGGACCGCCACCATCAGCGCCACGGTGCCGAACCCAAAACGGTGTTCGTCTATCCGCTGATTGCCGAGGCCCGAGAGCGGCTGCGCAGCGGGCGCTGACCATGGGCTGCGCCTGCCTTAGACTGCCCCAAAGCGAACCCTGGGAGGCGCTCTCGCGCATGGCGCACCAAGCACTGGATGAGTGGCTCGAGGGCTTGAAGCCATTGTTCGAGCAAGCCGAGGCTCCCACCTTGCGCGACCTCAGCGCCCAGCTCCTGCGCACCCGGGGCCATCTCCTGGGGGCTTGTCTCGAGGCCATGGCCACGCAACTGCATGGCCACTACTAGGATCAGCGCGAGACCAATTGCTCGGGCTGCGGGCAGCGGCTGCGCCGCAAGCGGGTGGATCAAAGGACCCTCACCACGCTCCATGGCTCGGTGAGGCTCCAACGGCCCTACTTCTACTGCCGCGACTGCCGGATCGGTTTCCATCCCCTGGACGGCGCCCTGGCGCTGGCAGAAGAAGCCCACCAGTACGATGTCCAGGAGAAGTTCACCCGGCTCTCGGCGAAGCTCCCCTACCACGAGGCGGCGGCGGAGTTTGCCGAGCTCACCGGCATCACGGTGAGCGATCATCTGGGTCACGAGACGCTCAACCGCATCGCCGAGGCCGCCACGCTCGAGACCGTGATCCCGCCACGCGAGGAGATCGAGCGGCGTCTCGAGGCCGCCACGGCGGGGCCCGAGGAGCGGCCCGTGCTGGGTGGTGGCCTGCGACGGCGCTCATGCCCCCACCCGGCCCAAGGGGCCGCGCAAGGGCAAGCGTGGGCCCGGGGAGTGGAAGGAGGTAAAGGGCTTCCGGCTCTATCTCACAGACGCTGAGCAGCGCATCACCCCGATCGCGAGCTGGCATCAGATCCAAAACGCCGAGCAATTTACCGAAGACCTGGCCTGGGTGGCTGAGCGCATTCCCGAGGACGAGGTGCGCATCGCGCTCCTTGGCGATGGCGCGAGCTGGCTCTGGGGTGCCATGACCGAGTGCTTCCCGAGTGGCCGCTGCGTACTCGATCATTACCACTGCCTCGAGCATCTCTACACCGTGGCCAAGGCCCAGTTCGAAGACGCCGAGACGGTGGCAGAGTGGGTCGAGGCGGCGCTCAGCTGGCTCTCGCTCGATCAGGCGGGGCTGGTGATCGCCTGGCTGGAGGCGATGACGCCGGCCCATGCCGGCGCCAAGGAAGAGATCCGCAAGCTCATCGGTTATCTCGACAACAACCGCAATCGCCTGGGCTACGCGGCATGCCGCAAAGAAGGTCTGCCCATCGGCAGCGGCGGCATCGAATCGGCCCACAAATACATCAGCCATGTCCGCCTGAAGCGTTCCGGTGCCTGGTGGCTGATCCCCAACGGCAACAACATGCTGCGCCTGAGATGCGCGATCTACAACGGCACCTACGACCGTGTACTACAGCGCTATATCGCCAACCGGCAGCTGCGCGATCCTACTTTGGGTACAATCGGGTAATGCTCCCCTTTGGGACAAACGCGTAATGCTCCCATTGGCGGTTGCCCTTGGAGCAGTTACTCGCTGCCCGGAGTCTTCTGCTTAGGCGGCTGCTCGGCACTGCAGTTACCGTCTTGCTCGGAGTTGTCTTGCCCGCTGGAAGGGCTCTCGTCGGGGGCCTCAGCGGCATCTTGCCCCGTGTCCTCGTCCTTTGGTGGGCAGCCGAACCAATTCTCGATCGGCTTCGAATCCTCGGGCTCATAGGCCTCGCGCGCAATTTCAGCCTTGTCTTCGCTGTTTTGGTCTTGAGCGGCAGAAAGCAGTGGCCAGGTTGCGAGCGTAGCCATTGCAAAGCCGGCCACCAGGGAGCGGAGGGCATGTCTTGCGCGACGGCTGCCAACTTTATTCATGTAATCACTCCTGCACCGTATTTGTCGACGTTCGATGGCGTGCATGGCGCTAGCTCCAGTAAGGACGCAACCCCTATGTCGCTCCGCTGGCGAGCAAGGAACTAGATGCCCACCTGGTGCGCCCTAAGCCGAGAACGAATTCCCGAGGTTGTTGTAGCGCGCCGTCCCCCAAAGAACGACCACCAGCCAGACTGGTTCCGGCTAGCCGGGGATAGAGCTGATTTCAGCGTCCGGGGCAGGAGTGGTAAGAGCTGCCGTCCCGCGCAGGCGTCTAATTCGCTGAGCATTCACTTGGAATGCACGACCCACTCGGGCTCCTCAAATTCGCCGATTACGTGGATATCCACGAACGGTGCTGCACCGCGGATGATCTCCTGCACCATGGGATTCTGCCGCGCTTCCATCGCGTCGCGGTCGGCCTTGGAGTCCCAGCTCGCAATCGCCAGCAGCGTCCCGGGTTGGTCGATCTTGCGGTGC
Organism: uncultured Candidatus Competibacteraceae bacterium; assembly: GCA_964563515.1. Classification (GTDB taxonomy): domain Bacteria; phylum Pseudomonadota; class Gammaproteobacteria; order Competibacterales; family JAHEDQ01; genus CAZLYT01. The sequence goes on from CAZLYT010000075.1 coordinate 2,696, forward strand.
AATCGCGTGCCGCGGGCCCCCGGGGCTCTCTGGATGATCTCGCTTGCGCGAACCCAGGCCTCTGCGTAGCGCTCCGCGGGGTGACCCGGTTTCATGCGGACTTCGAAGATGAACAGCATTGCGCCAGTTCCTCGTCTAGCATGTGGCCCCCGCGCGCGCAACGTCGAGCAGGGGGATACTCTCTCCATCTGGCTGCCGGGACGATTTGGGCCGCAGCGAGCCTGCCCACCGCGCGGGCACCTTGGAAACGTATCGCGGCGCCGAGGTGGAACGAACAGGGAGCCAGAACACCCGGGTTGGACCTGGGAACTCTAGAGATCACTGTCCCCGCGGGCTACGCCGCCATCGATCTCAGGGCTACCGTGCGTCTCCACGCTGTGCCGGCCCTCTTGTCACGTGGTAGATGGCGCCGGGGAACTCGATGCGTAGGGGCCCAGCCATCCGAAGGGGCGCAGATCAGCTCGCGATCCAGAAAGATCGTCGCAATGTCGGTGGAGGCCACGGGACTCTACAGGTCGCTTCGGAGCCGGACCCGCCCTGCGACGTTTTGAGGGATGTCTCAGTTTAGCGCCTGTAGCGCAGGCCAAGACACTGGAACCGCAGCCGTCCGGCGCCGCTCAGGAACAGCTGGCTCCAGCGACTTCACATCACATTCACAATCCTGGTGGGCGGTTCCGTTTCAAATCTGATCTCGTTTTAGTTCAAGCCGGCTTCCGAGTAGTAGCGTGCGGCTCCTTTATGCAAAGGCGCCGACAGCCCATCCGAGATCATCGATTCGGGAGTCAGCCCTCCCCAAGCTGGATGCATTCCACGAAACTCGTCCAGCGCTTCGAACAGGGCCTTGACCACGATGTATACGGTATCGGCATCGACGCTTGCCGCGCTAACCACTGTGGCAGTGACCCCAAACGTTGTTATCGGATCCGGATTGTTGTGGTACATGCCGCCCGGAATCGTGGTGTAGGCATAGTATGCATTCTCTCCCACCAGTCGATCGATCTCGGCGCCAGAAACATCCACCAGGACTGCATTGCAAAGTCCAACCGCTTTTGTCACCGAGGGGTTGGGATGACCGACGGTGTATACCATCGCTTCCACTCGGTCATGGCATAGTGCCAGGGACTGCTCCGAAGCGCTCAGTTCCTCGGCGAGCAGAAAATCGGAGACGGTCCATCCTTTTGCATTCATGACAACTTCCATGGTTGCCCTCTGCCCTGAGCCGGGGTTTCCAAGATTTACCCGGGCACCTTTCAAGCCGTCCAGGTTCTCGATCCCAGAATCTGTCCGCGCCACCACTGTGAACGGTTCCCCGTGGACCGAGAATAGCGCCCGGAGGTCCGGGTCGGGCCCTGCATCAGCAAAAGGACCGGTGCCATTCATGCTATGGAACTGCCAATCGGACTGTGACATCGCGAACTGCAGCTCGCCCGACCGAAGAGCATTGAGATTGAAGATTGACCCGTCCGTTGCGAGTGCTTGGCAATTGACACCGTGGCGTTCTGTATCCCGATTCACCAGCCGGCAGAGAGCGCGACCGACCTGATAATAGAGACCCGCCGTGCTTCCGGTGCCGATCTTGACCTCCGCGGCTGGTGTGCCTTCGGTTCCGGCGCAGAGCAACACTGCGGCAACGAGGGCGACCGCTTGTGAGCCCATCCTGCGCCGGGTGCTGTCTTCGAGCGTATGCGTTTTCATGCCAGCTATTTCCGAGTCCTGCGTGTTCGAGATCCGGGCAGTACCTGCGCCACCCTCATCAGATACTAGTCGGGGCTGGAACAACGGGCCATCAGTTGTCGTGCCGCCGCTACCACGTGACACGGGGGCAGGCGGCGGCCGTCAGCTCTTGAACCATGATTTGACCTCCTCGCTTCCCTGCCTGACTGAGGAACCTGTAGCGTTGGCCGGAGGCGCGGCGCCGCCGTGGGGCTTCCCTTGCAAGCTGGTCTGCACACAGGAATTTTTTGAATGCCTGCTTCCAAGTATCAGTTTCGGCACGCGATTGCCTACGCAACTCGTCGAGGCTCGCGAAATCCGCATCTGTCACCGCCGCGACAAGCTCGACTAGTTGGGAGTCGGCAGGGGCCTCCGCCGCGCTCGCAGGCGTCGGCGAAGCGATGGAGATGACTAGAGTGAAAGCGGAGAGCGGGCGGAGGGGAAAATCACAATCGCAGGCCTCTATCAGATGAGAAGAATGGCAGCTACTCAACCCTCCGCCGCCCACATGTATGGACGGAGAAACCGTGGTCTATTCCGGATTCGCTCCGGTGGAACGGCTTTGTCCTGGAGCACCTCCAGGCAGGCGCGCGTCGTGTGATCTTGCTGAAGCGAGCTCTGCCGGCACCCGTCACCTCCCGCGCCGGCAGAGCTCCCTTCACTATTCCGGGGCTGCCATCTGTGCAAACTGCTCTTTCATCGCGGCTTGCATTTCATCAATAGTGGGTTCCGACCTGTGGGTAGCCAACATCCATTTGTTTCCATCGGCATCGACAAGCATCGCTGTGCGGTCGCCCCAGAACATATCGCTCGGCGGTTGCAGCAGCGTGGCTCCGGCCTTCGTTGCCTGCGTGGCCAAGCTGTCGACGTCTTCCACATAGAGATAGAGGGTGACCGGCGTGTTACCGAGGGTCTTGGCGCTGTGACCCTGCTGATCTGGGCATTCCGGGTTCAGCATGAGAACGGAGTCTCGCAACTTCAACTCCGCATGCACCGGTTTGCCATCTGGACCCGGCACGATGCCGCGCCCCTCGAAGCCGAAAGCCTGTTGGCAGAACTCGTAGGTCTTCTCGATATCTGTCACCGTCAGCATGGCCGAAATGGCGCCGTAGTTTTCGCGATTCAAGGGATCGACTCGACTCTTGGTTGCCTCACTCATGAATCTCTCCTTCAGGGAGCCACTGAACGGGCTCAGCGGCTCCGCCGTAAAAGGACGTGCGTCGTATTCGACGAAAAACCTAGCCGAAAACCGGGACATCGGCGATCACTCTCTTCGGCCGTGGCCGCAGGAGCCCAAGATTGGCTTACTGAGGGCTCCCTCAGATGGAGTTGTCGCCGCCGAGGTTCAGCCACGGCCTACATCACCGGCTAAGTTCCACCAGTTGGTCGAATAGTGCCCCTGAACTTCGACACCCCCTCGAGAAATCCGGCTGAATAGCTTCATCCGGGATCGCCGCCCGGCTGCAGCGAGCGTGCTTCAGCCATACTCGTGAGACTTCACGCTGGGCGAGACCGCGCCGTCGATCCGGCTCCTTGTGCAACACTCGCCCGCTCAACAGCCCGCGCCGCGATCTCACCAACAGTAGCGGGCGTTGCTAACCCCGCCGCAGGAGGTAGCTCTTTGCGTATAGGCCCCGACCGTGCGCGCGGGCCGTACCCGGAATCACTACCGCTCGTGCGGCAACATAGCCTTGTGCAGCCCCGCCTGCCGGTTGGTCAATGGTCGCGGAAGTGGGGCTGGTGCCGCGTCCACGAGCCGTCATGGAATGGGCGCCCGTGGCCGAATCCATTCCCGTGGCCGAATCCATTATGGAACTCGTGGTGTCGGAACGGCTGATGATGCCTCATGCCGTAGCGTTGCGGGGGAGCGAAGCTTTTGTGTCGGTAGCCCTGGTGCCCGAAGTGGCGCTTT
>CAZLYT010000076.1:0-10059 GCA_964563515.1 uncultured Candidatus Competibacteraceae bacterium
GGGCGGCGCTCTCGCAAAGCGCTCCTTCCTGGCCTACCGCCCCGCAGGAGATGGTGATCTCGACCGCGGCTGCGGGGCTCGCAGTGACGACCAGGCCGAGTACCAGCGCAAAACTTAGCCGAACCATAATGTTCGCTCCCGTCGAGACGGGGCGACCAGACCTTGGCCAGGAACTGGGTCGCAGCCGTCGGAATTTCATCGCAGCGGCAATAGTCCCCCCGGCGGGATCAATGCCGACCCGCGACACTGCTGTCGCAATAAACGTATACGCGCGTAGTGGCACCCGCAAGGTGAGCACACCAAGCAGTGTTCACCCTGGGCTCACCAGTCGGGACCGACAATCGGATCGGCCCGTCCCGCCGGCGCGTCGACCATCGCCACGCACTGGGACCGACGGCCGGCGCGATCAAAGCTCATCCAGTATCTGCTTGCGCTTAACCTGATATTCGTCGTCCGTGACCAGACCCTCGTCGTGCAGACGATCGAGCGTGCGCAAACGCTGGGCGAACTGCTCTGAAGGATCCAAGGTGGTCGTGGGGCTGGCCGCGGCGGCCGCCGGTGGCGCTGCGGCGACGGACGACGCCGCCGGTGACGGCTGGGTGGCCGGTTTCGCCTGGGCGGCGGGAGGACTCGTTTTCGCCGCAGCCGCGGTGGCCGCGTCGGCTGACGCACCAAGCCCTGGGCCGGGGGTAGGCTCGGCTTCGGCCCGGGCCGTGGGGACGGCCACATGGGACCATGCCGCCGGCGATACCGCCGCATGCGCGGAGTCGCCACCCACCTCTGCCATCGTCAACTCATCACCCACCAGCGCCCAGTCGGTGGTGCGCCCTGAATTGCGCGTGGGTTGCACGAAGGAACGCAGAATACCCGTAGCCCTGAAGCTATCGGAGAACTCTCCGCGCACCTCGCCGAACACGAACTGCAGATAGCCTTGGGCGGCGAACACCCTGGCGTTTGTCACCGTGGGTCCGAATAGGATGCCAAGTGCCGGATCGCGGGCGACCGCCTGTACTATCACTTCCTGCTGCGGCCCAACCTGCGCCAGCGCCGCGCTCATGGGCTCAGCGAGCCGCTCGACCGCAGATGGTGGGAAGATGTGCGTCGGCTCGCCGCCATCGACCTGTACCTGCAATTGTTGCAGCGCCTCTCGAAGCTGAGCCGGGCTGAGCGAGACCGGGTGTGCGAACGGCGTTTCGGCGCCCGTTTCGGCCGGCACGATGGTGACGTAGCTGTAGTAGGAATCCTTCCAGATCACGGCATCGACATCGTCGGGACCATGGTCGCCCAGGGAGACCACCGGGCGCCCACCCACATAGGGATAGTTGCCACCGTACTGTTCATCCTGGGCGGCGCCTTCGCTGGTCCCCAGGCCAAGCCCTAAGGCCAGCATCGCGGTGACAACCGAGGTGCGCCAACCTATGTCTTGCTTCATGAATCCCCCTGCAGTGGTTATCGTTGCCAGGCGACCCTCAAAAGCGCGACGGCTAAGAGAGGCGCGCCCCCATTGATGCAAACGCCTGTCTGTGGAGGCCCCGCCCGCGTCGCCATGGATATGGCGAACTGGCCAGGATCATAGCTGAAGCGGCGTCGGGGCGCCGGTCTCAGCGACGCTCACGATCACCGTCACCGGCCTCGTGGTGCACACCCACGCGGGGCTGCCAACAGCACTCGCCGAGCGCTGTCAGCAAGCCCTCGAAACAACTGGCACCCGTAGTGGCAAGATAGACGTAACCGACCTGCGCCGTGACCGGATCCGAAGCCCCCACCTCGATCATGCGCGCTGCCGGGTATGCCGCTCCGAATCGCTCGACTAGATCTCGCCCATAGCCCCGATAGTGATCGTTGGACTCGGCTCTCGGATAACCCCAGTCCACGGTGTGCTCGAGCGTGTGGGGGGAGGGCACGGAGACCTGCACGAAACCGCTTGACCGGGTGATGCGCATGAGCTCTCGGTAACCTCTGCGATCATCTGCCACATGCTCCAGCACGTGATTGCAGATCACCAGGTCATAGCTTTGGTCCGGGCGATCGATCGCTTCCAGATCCAGATGATTGTCACCGTGATACTGCGAGAGCTCGTAGCGGCGAAACCACCGCTGGTCCACACCCACGTCCGGACTGAGCTGCAGTACTTCGAGCTTCCCGAGCCAGGTGGCATCGAGGCGACTGTAGACACGTCGCACCTGCCGATGGCGTTCCAGCGAGCGACAGCTGACACATCGCGGCGGCGCGCCGAGACGACCCAGTCGCCCGGCCGGCCCCGGCTCGAACCTGGTATCGCCGCAGATGTTGCAGGGCTCACCCGGTCCGAGTGAAGGCAGTACCACCTGAACGGCTCCGCCGGCCACAGCCCCAGCTCGCTTTCCGATTGCCATGCGCACACCCTGGTCCTCATGAGTTGATCTGCCGGAACCGGCTTTTTTCAGCGCGATGTTGGGCCTTCATTGGCCTTATTGGTAGGACCGACACACGTCGCGATGGGGCGCAACGCGCCCATAGCCCTTATGATGCATGGGGCCGCACGCAACCTCCGGGCTCCCCTGAATTCATGGGTGAATTCAAGGATGAATTCAAGGACGACGCGCTCGCACGCGCCATCGCGACCTGTGTCGCTCCTACACCTGGATGCTGATTGCCGCCTGACGGCGCGCTGGCGGTGGCCAGGCCGAACCCTTCCTTGCAGCCCATCGTATCGCAGCCCGTGAGGCGGCGACCGGCTCCGCTGATCCGTTTGCAAGCACGTCTGCACCCCGATCCTAGACGCCCCCTTCGTTGTTTTTGTCCGACACGCGATCATTCGCGCAACAACGAATGTTGCGCGATCGCAATTCTGTGTCTAGCTTTACCACAACTTCTGACTGCGGACCGAGGCAGGCAGAGGGGTGTTGGAGTTTGGAGGGTAGAAGCGGGCCGAAGGCATGATCGGACCGTGCCCGGGGGCATCGTAGGTTCCCGGCCCTTGTCGACATCAACAGCGCCGGCAGGGCCCCACCGAAGCCGGTCGGCGTGAAACCACTGCGATGGGGAGAAACTTCAGTGTCAAGACTCACCAAAAGCATTGTTTGGGGGGCTGCCTGCTTTGCACTGGGCAGCCAGTACTCAATCGCCGACGATAACTTCACATTCGGCGGCTACTTCCGAGCTGGGACCGGCGCCAACAGCGAGGGCGGCGACCAGGTGTGCTTCCAGGTGCCAGGAGCCGGTTCCAAGTATCGGCTCGGTAACGAATGCGAGACGTATGGCGAACTGTCGTTCGACTACATCGCTTGGCAAGATCCCAATAGCGACGGGTTCTTCAAGCTGAACACGCTATTGGCCCTCGTCGTGCCGGGCGAACAGGACTTCGAGACCACCGAGCCGGCTTTTCGCAACGCCTATATCCAAGGTACCAATCTCTTCGGCGGGGCCCTGGAAGGGGCCTCGTTCTGGGCGGGTAAGCGCTTCTATATGCGCAACGACATCCACATGAGCGACTTCTACTACTGGGGGCAGGGGTCCTCCATCGGCGGCGGCATCGAGGACGTTAATGTGGGCCTCGGCAAGTTTGCCTTCGCCTGGATGCAGAATACCAGCGATGAGACTTTTGACTTTCTGGTTCCCGTGGTCGACGTCAACGGCATTCCTACCGGGGAAACCCGATCCGTGGAGGGAGGGCGCGTGGACGTCAACGACCGCTCCCTGCAACGCTTCGACCTACGCTGGTACGGAATTCCGATTAACCCGGGCGGCTTGCTGGACCTGGGCTTTGATTATCGGTACTCCAATGAAAGCGATGACAACTTCGACGGCGAAGACGGCTTCATGCTCAACGTGCAGCACTATCAGGAGCTGGCCTTCATGAAGGGTTGGAACAAGGGTGCCATCCAGTATGGGCAAGGCGCCGGCGCCAACCTGAACGACTCCGGCAATGACGAGCAGGACGGCGACAACGAGACTTGGCGCTTCGTCAATCAGACCGTCATGGGATCAGACGACGCCTGGAATAACTGGTCCGGCATGCTCGCCATCGTGTACGAGGATCGAGACTGGGAGCCAGAGTTCGGAGGCGAGCAAACCTGGTTCTCCATCGGCGTTCGCCCCATCTATAGCTTCAGCACCCATGTCCACCTAGCGGTCGAGTTGGGCTACGATCGGGTCGATCCAGAAGGGCAGGATGTTCGCGAGCTGACCAAGTTCACCATCTCCCCATTCCTTGCTCGTGGCAAAGGCTTCTTCAAGCGCCCGGATATTCGCGCCTTCTTGACCTACGCGGACTGGAATGATGCCGCCGAAGAGGCAGGCGCAGTCAGCGGCGGCAATCCCTTCGACAGCACCGACGGCTGGACCTACGGCGTCCAGGCCGAGGCTTGGTGGTAGGCGGGCGTCAGCCGCAGTTAGCATTTGGGCGTCTGTGCCACCTCGGCCACTCTGGGCCCGGGTGACGCAGACGCCTCACCCGTTCCCCCGCCGCGGACTGGCATCTCAGCCGGCGCCGGCCACACCGCAGCAAGTTTCGATAGCAGCACCGCCAGGTCGGCGCTGCTATTGTCCACATCGTGCACCACTACATTGCAACAGCAGCACCGACTGGTGGCGATGTCAGCTCGCCTTGACTACCTTCTCGGAGGATGTGCCGTATTCTGCGGGTCGTCATGCCGCCGTCGCATCGGTTGCGCGCCTGGGAGAGGTGAGGCCGGGGCAAAGCTGGGAGCGGAACCCGACGGCATCGTTGACCTCCTCGGCTGCCGCCGGGAGGGGGCAGATAAAGAATCTCGGCCAGCCACAACCGGCCGGGGCTTCCACTGACGGAGGAGACTATGAAACACAAATTTGGCGTGATCGCCGGAATCGCCGTGGGCGCAGTGGTGTTCGCTGGGCCAGCTGCGCATGCGGCCACCGGGTCGATTTCCTGTGGTGCTGTGGGCCTCGAGCTCGAGTACTGCAGAACTGGCGCGGAGGCCTGGGCGGAGGAAACCGGGAATGATATCACCGTCGTTTCCACACCCAATTCATCCACTGAGCGGCTGGCGCTCTACCAACAGCTGCTGGCGGCCGGGGCCACCGATATCGACGTGTTTCAGATCGATGTCATTTGGCCCGGCATCCTGTCCAACCACTTCATCGACCTCGCGCCCCATGTGGAAGGCGCAGAGTCGGAGCACTTTGAAGCCATCGTCCAGAACAACACGGTCGACGGCCGGCTAGTGGCCATGCCCTGGTATACCGATGCCGGCGTGCTGTATTACCGCTCCGACCTGCTGGAGAAATACGGGCTCGAGCCGCCCGACACCTGGGACGATCTCACCGCCGCAGCCCAGAAGATCCAGGAGGGCGAGCGTAGCGAAGGCAGCGGCAATTTTTGGGGCTTCGTGTGGCAGGGACGTGCCTACGAGGGCCTGACCTGTGACGCCCTGGAGTGGGTCGCGAGCCACAATGGCGGCACCATTGTCGACGACTCCGGCAAGGTCACCATCAACAACCCGGGGGCAATCACCGCCGTCAACAAGGCCGCCGGATGGGTGGAGACGATTACACCACCGGGCGTGCTCAACTACGCTGAGGAAGAGGCCCGAGGCGTATTTCAGTCCGGCAATGCCGCCTTCATGCGCAACTGGCCCTATGCCTGGTCGCTGGCCCAGAGCGAGGACAGCGCGGTCAAGGGTAAGGTCGGAGTCACTGCGTTACCCAAGGGTGGCGAGGACGGACGTCATGCGGCGGCTCTAGGAGGCTGGCAGCTCGCCGTGTCCAAATATTCGGAGCATGCCGAAGCAGCCGCCTCGCTGGTCAAATACCTCACCTCCGCCGAGGAGCAGAAGCGCCGCGCCATCGGTGCCTCCTACAATCCCACGATTGCCTCGCTCTACGAGGATCCAGAGGTACTCGAGGCGAATCCCTTCTTCGGCGAGCTCTACGACACCTTCGTCAACGCGGTTCCGCGTCCGTCGACAGTAACCGGCACCAAATACAATCAAGTCAGCAGCGAGTTCTGGAATGCCGTCTTCAACGTGCTCGCCGGCAAGGAAAGCGCCGAGGACAGCCTGTCGCAGCTGGAACGAAAGCTTACCCAGCTGGGCCGGGGCGGGCGTTGGTAGCCGCATTGGCCGCAAGCACTTGCCACAATGAACTCGACCGGTAACGGCAGCGCTTCGGCAACCCCGTAGCGCTGCCGCTCGCTAAGAGGAGAGATCGATGGCTTCACAACCCGAGGTGGCGTTGCCGCAACCGGCGCTGGAAACCCGCGGCCGCCCCGGCACACGCTCGACGCTGACCCGGGGCCGGGTGCGTGCCGCTTGGCTATTCCTCACGCCGATGCTGATCGTGCTGGCGTTGGTGGCCGGGTGGCCGCTGCTTCGCACCATCTGGTTCGGCTTTACCGACGCCAATCTCAGCGACCTCTCCGGCGCCCAGTTCATTGGCTTCGAAAACTACCTGGCCTACTACGACGGGATCTGGGTCGGCCTGCTGGCCGACCCGCTATGGTGGAAGGCGGTTTGGAACACCATCTACCTCACTCTGGTATCGGTGAGCCTGGAAACCATACTGGGCATGATTATCGCGCTGGTGCTCAATGCTAGCTTCAAAGGGCGCGCGCTGGTGCGCACCGCGATTCTCATTCCCTGGGCCATTCCCACCATCGTCTCGGCCAAGATGTGGAGCTGGATGTATCACGACCAGTTCGGAATCATCAACGACATGCTGTTGAGCGTGGGGCTCATCTCGCAGCCCCTGGCCTGGACCGCCAACCCGGATCTGGCCATGACCGCGGTGATTTTGGTGGACGTCTGGAAAACCACACCGTTCATGGCGCTGCTGATCCTGGCCGGCCTACAGATGCTGCCATCGGATTGCTACGAAGCGGCCAAGGTGGACGGCATTCATCCGATACGGGTGTTTTTCAAGGTCACCTTGCCGCTGATCAAGCCGGCGTTGATGGTAGCGATCATCTTCCGAGCGCTGGATTCGCTGCGCATCTTCGACCTGATCTACGTGCTGACCTCCAACAATGAGGACACCATGTCCATGTCGGTATATGCGCGACAACAACTGGTGGACTTCCAGGCGGTGGGCTATGGCTCAGCGGCCTCTACCATGCTGTTCATGATCATCGCTTTATCGACAGTGATATATATCGTGCTCGGCAGAGTCAGATTCGACTGAGGGGCGCACCATGACAGCAAAAGATATTGCCTTGAAAGTCGGCTTCTACGCCCTGGTCGTGGTGGTCGTGCTCTACGCCGTGTTCCCGTTCTACTACGCGATCATTTCGTCGCTGAAGAGCGGCTCGCAGCTGTTCGAGATCACTTACCTGCCGAGATTCTTTGAGTGGGAAAACTACGCCTCGGTGTTCCGCGAGCAGCCCTTTGCCACCAATATCTTCAACTCGATCCTGGTGGCAACCAGCGTAGTGTTGATCTCGCTGCTGATGGGGGTCACCGGGGCTTACGCTCTGGGTCGCGTCCAGTTTCGCGGTCGCACCTTGCTGTTGCTCACCATCCTCGGCGTGTCCATGTTCCCGCAGGTGGCGGTGCTCTCGGGCATGTTCGAATTGATTCGCGGCTTGAATCTGTACAACAACATGGCCGGGCTCACGCTTTCGTACATGATCTTCACGTTGCCGTTCACGGTTTGGGTTTTGACCACGTTCATGCGCGATCTCCCCAAGGAGTTGGAAGAAGCGGCGATAATGGACGGTGCGAGCCCTTGGCAGATCATTACCAAGGTCTTCATGCCCTTGATGGGGCCGGCGTTGGTCACCACGGGGCTGCTGGCCTTCATCGCCGCCTGGAACGAGTTCTTGTTCGCGCTGACCTTTACTTTGACCAACGAGCAGCGCACGGTGCCGGTGGCGATTGCACTCATCAGCGGCGCCAGCGCCTACGAGCTACCATGGGGCAACATCATGGCGGCGTCCGTGATCGTCACCATTCCAATCGTGGCGTTAGTGCTGGTCTTCCAGCGCAAGATCGTCTCGGGACTCACGGCTGGTGCCGTCAAGGGATGAGCGTCAACGCCACATCGATGACGCCTACCCGGCAGCTACACGACCGACTAGAACGCTGATCGACAACCCGGAGGAATTCGATCCATGGCAGCGATCACCATGAGGAACGTTCACAAGGCCTACGGCAAGACACGGGTCATTGAGAACGTCAATCTCGATATCGACGAGGGCGAGTTCGCGGTCTTCGTGGGCCCCTCGGGTTGCGGCAAATCCACGTTGTTGCGCATGGTGGCGGGGCTCGAGGATATCAGCTCCGGCGATCTCACCATCGCCGGCAAGCGGGTCAATGATCTGCCACCCGCGCAGCGCGGCGTGGCCATGGTGTTTCAGTCCTACGCGCTGTATCCCCATATGACGGTCTACGACAACATGGCCTTCGGGCTCAAGCTCGCCAAGACCGACACCCAGACTACCGACGAACGGGTGCGCAAAGCCGCGCGCATCCTACAGCTCGAGCACCTGCTCGAGCGTCTGCCCAAGGAGCTATCCGGTGGCCAGCGCCAGCGCGTCGCCATCGGCCGGGCAATCGTGCGCGCCCCCGACGTGTTCCTGTTCGACGAGCCGCTGTCCAACCTGGACGCGGCGCTGCGGGTGCAGACGCGCATGGAGATCGCGAGGCTGCACTCGAGTCTCCACGCCAGCATGATCTACGTCACCCACGACCAGGTGGAGGCCATGACCCTGGCCGACAAGATTCTGCTGCTGAACGCCGGCGAAGCGGTGCTGAAAGAAGGCAGCGTGGCCCAGATCGGCGCGCCCTTGGACCTCTACCATCGACCACAGAACCTTTTCGTCGCGGGCTTCATCGGTTCACCCAAGATGAACCTCATCCAGGGCGAGCTGGAAGGTGCCAGCAACGGTAAAGCGCGGGTTAAGACAGCCGGCGGCGCCGTGCTCGAAGCCGACCTGGAGATGTCGGGAGGCAACGGCTCACGCCAGGTCACCTTGGGCATCCGGCCAGAGCACACCGAGATTGTCGGCTCCGACAGCAGCGGAGTGGGCATCGCTGATGGCAAGGTGGCCTATGTGGAGCAACTCGGCGAGGCCTCGTTCATCTACCTCACCATGGAAGGGCTCAAGGAGGGTCAGCACGTGATCGTGCGTGAGAATGGCGACACCGCCATCGCCGAGGGCGATACCGTGCACCTGCGCATCCCCTCCCACCACTGTCATCTCTTCAACGAGCAGGGCAAGGCCTACAAGCGCCTCATCGACATGTCGAAGCAGAGCGAGCCGGTGTTGACCTGATACTGAACGGGGCGACACCGAGCTGAAGAGGGTGCCGGGAGACGGCACCATGGGCACCACGAGATCGTGCCGGCTCACCGCAGCCGAGGGTGTTCTGCGGCCCGACGACCATCCAGCCACGCACTCGGGCGCTCGACTTGACGAGCGCCCGCCAGCCCCGTGCGGGCGATCGGGACAGTTCGAGTCATCCACAGCCCGGAACTGAGCGAGAGCGCGCCAACCTGTTTGTCCGGAGGGCCGCGCCGTGAGTGCCGATCCGACCCGCAGCCAGTACCACTTCACGCCGCCCGCCAACTGGATGAACGATCCCAACGGGCTGGTGTATTTCCAGGGCGAGTACCACCTCTTCTACCAGTACTACCCCGGCGGCTTCGATGCCGACGGCCGCTACAGCGACCCGATGAAATGGGGGCCCATGCACTGGGGCCACGCAGTCAGCAGCGATCTCATTCACTGGCAACACTTGCCAGTGGCGCTACATCCCGATAGCACCCCGGGTGAAGAGCCCATTCTGGGGATGGTGTTTTCCGGCAGCGCGGTGATCGACTGGCACGATACCAGCGGTTTTCGCAGCGGCGATGAGCCCGCCATGGTGGCCTGTTTCACCCAGACCGACACCGTGGACCTGGTCGACCAGCGCCAGTGCATCGCCTACAGCAACGATCGCGGCCGGACCTGGACCAAGTACGCGGGAAACCCGGTGCTGCCGAACCGAGGCCGCACGGACTATCGCGACCCCAAGGTGTTCTGGCACGCACCCACAAGGCGCTGGGTGATGGTCGTGGTGGCCGACGATCACTTGGAGCTCAATACCTCGCCCAACCTGAGGG